>NZ_JAUOER010000008.1:0-171759 GCF_031932025.1 Shewanella sp. SP2S2-4 | reverse complement strand
AATAACTTAGCTTGTTGTTTACTCAGCCAGTCACATGTTGTGCCATGTTGGCACTGTGGGCAACTGCGATGACCGCAAGAGAGCGGAAACTCGAGCTGTTGCTCGCAGGTTTGACAATCCCAGCAACTCACCCTCGCCGTGTTGCAACGACAGCTGAGCATGGCATGGATAGCAGCATGTATTTCTGGGGTGATTTGATGGGCATAACGCCGCCGAAAATCCGCCAGATGTTGGCGTACAATATCGATAAACTGGCTCATAACCCACACTCCCACCTCAAAGCTAAGTCGTTGGTCAGTTGGTTAATTGCCTCACAGGTATTTTTACGGGTGATATCAGTGAGCCGCGTGTAACGGGCGGTGGTATTCAGGCTGTGATGGCCAAGCAGTGTTTGCACTGAGCGCAAATCGAGTCCTTGCTCCAGTAAATGGGTGGCATAACTGTGGCGTAGACTGTGCGGGCTGATGGCTTTATGAATGTTGCACTCGGCAATGACTTGCTTCATGGCTTTTTGGAGCCCGCCTCTGTCCATGAGTGAATCAGGTTGATTATCTTTACCCGGAAATAGCCAACGAGGATGACGGTGGGTGCGCCAATAATAGCGTAAGGCTAACAAGGTGCGTTGAGGTAAAGGCACCAGTCTATCCTTGCCACCTTTAGCATCACGGATATGCACCTGCATGAGTCCTGCATCAATATCCCCGACCTGTAATGAAATCGCTTCACCAAGGCGCAATCCCATGCTGTACAGGGTTAAGAAACAGACCTGATAACGCAGCTGGCGCGTGAGGCTGATAACTATCGCGACCTCGCAGGGCGTGAGGATATCGGGCAGGTGTTTCACCTGTGGAGGCTTAACAATATTAAGCCACTGCCAAGATTTATTGAGGACGTGAAAGTAGAAAAACTGCAAGCCGTTGCGGTCGAGTTTGACGGTGCTCCATGAATGTGAGGCAATTAAGTCGGCAAAATAGCGCTTTAAATAATCGGTGGTCAGGGTATCGGGGCAGCAGTCAAAATATGCCGCAATACGGCGTATAGCTCGGCTATAGGCATCAATGGTTGCAGGCCGCTTGCCTTGTAAGGTTAAGTTGGTAAGATGTTGTTCATAAAGTAAATCAAAGCGTTGTTGTTCGTGAATGTCCATGATGATACTCCTAGGTTTGCGACCGAAGCAGGTCGCGTCTAGCAAGTATTTAGGATGAGGGGCAAAAGGATGGTTTTATCTTGTTCCTGCCGCAAAGCGGCTTCGTTCAACAAAGCGTTTAAGAGGGATTTGGCACGCGTGGCATTTTTAACATGCGTTGAGTTTAGTGTTTAAGGTGCTTTGCAGAAGCTTTTGTATTGCGTGCCTGCACCCCTTAACGCGGCGTTAGCCATCTCATGGAGAGATCATCTAAATGAAGTATATATTAACCATCCTTTTTTCATTATTTGTGGTGGGGTGTTCATACGAAGACATTAAGGAATCGATAGTTCCCAAAGAAGAATCATCTTTTGCCAAGGACTATTTAGATCAACTTCGATTAAAAAATTTTGAGTACATAAAAACTCAAATGCATCCAGAGCTTCTAGCCAAGGTAACAGTTGAAGAACTGGATAAATTATCTGGATTTTTTCCAGAAGGTGAGCCGTTAAAGACTGAATTAATGGGTTCTAATGTTCGCACGTTCAATGATGTTTGGTCAGCGAATTTTTCCTTTGAATCTAAATTCAAAGTAGATTGGTCAATATCAAGCGTTTCCATGACGAAGCAAGATGGAAAACTTTTGGTGACAGGAATTAATGTCTATCGAACTAATGAATCGCAAAAGGTATTAAATTCTTTTGGTAACGCAGAATCAAGTGTGCCTAAGATCTTGATGTTGGCACTAACAATAATCACTCCAATATTCATGATCATAACTTGCTTTTTTGTTTATCGAACCCCCATAGAGAAAAAATGGCGCTGGTACTTATTATCGTTTGTTGGAATCGGTGCGGTTGCAATGAATTGGACTACTGGCGAGATAGCTACAAAAATAGCAACAATAAAACTCCTAGGTGTTGGTGCTAGTGCTGCAAGCGAATTCGCTCCGTTAATATTTACTTTTACAATACCTATCGGCGCAATAACATTTTGGGTGAAACGAAACAAAATGATTGAGCAAACGATGGCTAACAAGGCAAGTCATCAGGACGCAGCATAGCTGCGCCTCTGCTGGCGGCGTTATACAGCAGAGCTTTGCTCGTAACCTGACTAAGGAATGGTGATACCTATGCATCCAATTCAATGTAAGTGCGGTGCTGTTAAAGGACAACTCAAAAAAATTGGTACTAGCAATCGTCTCATCTGCTATTGCACGGATTGCCGAGCGTTCGCACATTTTCTTGGTAAAGCTCCTTTTGTGCTAGACGAACAAGGCGGAACTGAGATCGTTCAAGTGGCTCAACAACACCTGTTTTTCTACCAAGGGGAACATCTCATATCGGCAGTACGCCTCAGTAAAAACGGTATGATCCGCTGGTATGCCGCATGTTGCGGAACGCCTATTGGCAATACTATGGCAAGCCGGAAAGCATCATTCATCGGCCTTATTCACAGCTGCCTTGACCGCCAGCAAATGGATAAAGACTTTGGAGCAGACGTTGCAATTTTAAACACTGACACTGCATTAGGCCAAGCGAAGCCAAAGCAACGTGGACTTATGAGGGTTTTAGTTCGCTTCATATGGATCGTGGTCATGAACCGCATCAATGGAAGATACAAAAACTCTCCTCTTTTTAATTCTTCCGGTTTGCCTCGAGTAACCCCAAAAATACTGAACACTGACGAATTGGATAAATGGAAGAGTGCCGTGTAACAAGTTGCTTAATTTTTCCGGTCACAAACAGTGTTGCTCCAACGGGGCTGGACTTCGCTAAGCTCGGCCGCTGTTGGCAGTGTTAACACATCGACGTTTTTATCAGAAATACACCTGTTATAGCTAACGAACTAGCTCGCTTTATTCAGAAGTGAGTTAAAGCAACCAGTCAGATCTAATTCCATCGTGATTTGAAAATTGACAGGTTAAGTTCAGACTAAACCAATGCAATCGTGCGTTCAGTTTGACCTGTTCTTAGGCCACTATCTTCACCTGCAGACGTTTTACCGGTCACGTTACGCTTCATGTCGGCTTTACCCAATCCCAATGCGCATCATGAGCGCTGAAATGCCGATGATCTATGATGCCTGTACCTAAGCGTGTAGTTCCGCTTGGTCCTATGAGCCTGTTGTGTTTGCCTGTAGGTGTGTCCGCTAATCTTACGCTGGCTAATTGAAGGGGATGGATAGGGCTGATACCTAGCATCAAGGTGCATGTTTACGTCTTTGTCAGCGGCTTTACCAGCAGATGTATTAGTCGTTCAGGCATTCGCTAATGTCTGTGGGTCAAGCCGGCATAAATAGGGCTGATATAGATGTGTTGAGCGACGATGACGAGTGAGAATACCGCACGTTTCCTTGGTCTTGGTTGTTGCTTATATGTTATATGGAGATAGAGATATTACAGCATTAGAGAGCAACAGAGCTTCGATACGGCCTAGATAATCCCTAGATAGCCTCAAAAAATTGGGAGCACTCAAACCCATGTAGCAGTAGGGCTACAGGCGAGTCATTGCATCAACCCTACAGGAGGATGCAATGACTCGCTTTTGTTGCTTTTGTGTTAACGTTTGAGGGGTGTAAAGGGTAGGGCAAAAGGTGAGGTTTTTGGCAGTTATGGGTGAATTGATGGCGCCCAAATGGATCCTTCTATTCGGCTCACTGATTCGGTCGCGGCCTCATCCTGCGAAGGCGTTATCCGCTCCCCGTTTTTAGTCATCGAAAGCAGGCGAACTGGGATGATCTGCACACTGTTTCTGGGTGATTGAACGCGTTTTTAGGCTCATGCGGCCTTAACCTTAATTGTTATTGATATGTTTCTATTCAATGGGTGTTGTTCAGTGTGTTGCACCAATATGGTTCAACCGTTTTTCGATGCGGCCTAGATAATCCCTAGATAGCCTCAAAAAGTTGGGAGCACTCTAGCCCATGCAGCAGTAAGGCTACAGGCGAGTCATTGCATCAACCCTAGTGGAGGATGCAACGGCGTGCATTTGTTGTTCTAGTGTTAAATATTGGCGATAGGCTGAAGAGGGTAAAAGCTAAGGTTTTAGACGGTTTTAGGTGAACAGCAGCTGTCTAGGCCTAGGCATACTTTAGCCGAGTGCTAGTTTACCTATATTAGTCATCCTGCATGGATAGGAATGGAGCGATGATCATGTGCAATTATGATGAATTTAGATTTTCAGATGGTCGGATTTTGTGTCTCGCCGATGCTCACGGTTTGGTTGAAACTGAACGCGACACTTTATGATGATGAGAATCACTCTCAACTCGGTATAGATGCGAACCATTATCATCACGGGTCCTTCTGGCGCGGTTGATTGCGGGGGCGGCGACACGCAGTGCTTCACTACATATGAGGATTTTAGAGAGCTTGGTTGTTGTTTTATTAACGGGCTTTTAGGGGGCGTTCATAATTTTGAACGCTATCTATAGCATTGATTTTATTTGCTTATTATTCTAATTTTTTCAGTAGTTCAAAAAATAGGTGTGCTCGGATATACCAACTTCAACAGATCGATTTTGTGATCCTTTGATCTTTGTTGAATGAGGCCGATATCAGAGTGAGATATGCGATGAACTCTTGGTTAGTTCTATTACGATGCTCATGATATTTTGTACTTTCAGCTAGTGCAGTACCGAAATGACTTTCGTCATCTCGGCTGTAATACATTCTTCATTAGAAGCTTGGGTAAAGAAAAATAATAGGTTGTACATCTTTAATTCAGAATTTCTAATGCACAAGCAATTCTTACTTTAAGGCAAGCGATTGAGCAAATTCTATAATGTGAGTTGGCTGCCAAACTGATTGGTTTCGGTGCGAAACGACAACCAGTGTGCAGCTTTGTTCGCAAATAGCTTTGGCAACGCGCTTTTCCGTCTCCTCATCCAATGCCGAGGTGGCCTCATCCATTATCAGAATCGATGCATTTTTGATAAGCGCGCGTGCTAAGGCAAGCCTTTGGCGTTCCCCTCCCGATAACCCCGCACCTTGTAAGCCGACTTCTTGGTAAATGCCCAGTTCTGATCTGTCTAATACTTCATCCAGTGCCACTTGGCGTGCCGCTTTATCTACGGCTTGATCGTCGGCATCAGGGTTACCAATGCGAATATTACTGGCAATGGTGCCTGTAAAGATGAGTGGATCCTGCGGCACATAGGCGAAAAAGCGGGCAAGTTCAGCAGCAGGGATTGACGTGAGTGGTACCTTGCCCAAATTGATCAGGCCTAGGGTGGGATCATCAAAGCGCATTAATAGCTTAAGTAGGGTTGTTTTTCCAGAACCGCTAGGGCCACAAATCAGTACGCGTTCACCTGGTTCGATAATGGCATTGATATTTTGCACCGCAGGGGGAAATGTTACGTTATTCAGTTCGATTGTATGATTGTGCGGTGTCTTTTGTTGCGCTTGGCTTGGCTCTTTGAGCGTTGGCGCATTAGTCGCTTGTCGATAGTGTTTAATAGCCGCTAACTGATCATTAATGCCTATTGCCGCCACGGCGAGAGTCTCAAGTGGCGCTGATGCGCGCATGGTCAACATCAAGACAGCGAGCAGCATTGTCGTATTGTTTACGCCTGATAACACGAGATAGAGAGCCATGCCGGCAATAGGTAAAAAGCTGGCGATAGCCGACAGTAATGTTGCTATAGCGGCGGCGCGATTAGTTCGACCCAGTGCGATTTCTTGCGCCTGCCAGTTTTGCTCTAAACGCTCGGTCGCACGATTGTATCCCGCTGCTGTACGGAGTAATTCTACGTGATCTATAAGTTCAAGAGTGGATTGATTCGTTGCCAGTTCAGCGTTGTTTCGGTCCATATCTGCGCGGGCAAGGGCCCGTTGCGCCATACTCTGAATCACAAATGATATGAGCAACAAGCTAGCCAACATCATTACCAGTGGTATGCCACCGATCAATCCGATGCCGAAAGTAATGCAGAGCGGAATAAGCGGTGCATGAATAAAGACCTGAAATTGATGTGCCGGAATACTCATAAAGCCAGGAATACTCCGAGAGACGGTTTCTATGAGTAGTGTCCTGACACTGGCTGTAAACCAAGAGAGCTTAGCTTGTTGCATAGTCGCGCCTAGGGCACTGTAGAGCGCATTAGCTAGCCTTGCGCCAGCCCAAAAACCAGAACGCGAAGCCAGTATTGTGGTGAGTATGGTTATCGCGGCAATGAATAGCACTATTTGTGGTGATTGCTGCTCAATAATGGCTAAAGCCAGTTGAATGTAGCATGCCGCTTCCAATATGGCCGCCACAGCCCAACCGCAGGCAACAGGTATTAAGTGTTTTATGGCGGCGTAATCTTGGGGACGATTTATCATTGGCCTTCTCCTTCCCTGTGATGCTTTAGTGCGAGCTTGTCATCCGCCAGCTCAGAAAGCGTTAAGTCATGGGTAATCATCACGATCGTTTTGTGGTTTGTTTTTGCGTGATGGCTTAGCGCTTTGAACACGTTAAATGCCGTTTCGCTGTCTAGGGCCGATGTGGGTTCATCAAGCAATATCACGCGAGCGGGAGTAAGAAACACACGGGCAAGATTAACCCGTTGTATTTCGCCACCAGACAAGGTGCTTGCATGAGTAGTTAAGGATTTATCCAATTGTGTGCAGTGTAATGCCACTAAGTAATCTTCATCCGTGGCATCAGGTGCGGTGAGCGCGAGATTGCCGGCGATGGAGGTTGCCAGTAGTCCCGCACTTTGCGGTAATAGCATGATCGCGCGATTAATTGAGGCTTCATCCAACTTATTGAGTGCAATACCAGCGAGTCGAATATCTCCGGCATGTAGTGGCTCCATGCCAGCTAATAAGCGCAGTAATGTGGATTTGCCAACACCACTGATCCCTGTCACTGCCGTGATTCTGCCAGATCTAAATTGATAGTTAATGGGCACTGTTTTACTGCTTGTAGACAGTGAAGGCACGACATCGGTGAGAGTGAGCGGCATAGGTGTATTAAGCTCAATATTACCGCTACCAACAGGGACTCTCGACTGCTCAAGAAAATCTGTTAGTCGCTTAGCTGCAGCGCGGCCCGTGGCAAGATAATCAAGCCCATGCCCGAGCTTTAGGGCTGGCGTGACAATGGCCAGACTGAAGAACAAGGCTGCAGCAAGCTTTTCTGGGGGCCATTCATACCCGATGGCATAGACAATCGCAAAAGTGCAAACAGCCTGTAGTAGTGATGTGGCCACTGCGACTGAAGTGGATACCTTGCTTACCCGCTCAATGATCTCCTCAATAAAATGCTTAGTTGCCTTTTGGTAGTCGGCTATTGCGCCAGTTTGATCGCCATAAATTCTAAATACTGGTGCACCACGCGAGTAATCATCCACTGCAGCTGTGATATTTCCCATCACATTAACTCGTGCTTCACCCTGTTTTGCAGCAAGCCTTGGGACTACCACCAAATAGAAAAGCGCGGCGACGAGGCCTGGGATAAGGGCAAGTAATGATACTAGGCCCGTGCTTAAGATCAGCAAACCGATAGTAATGGCAGGGACAATGATAAAGGTCGCTAATTCTGAGGGTAAATGCGCGATCATATGATGCAATGACGCTATGTCATCGACCATTAATCGCTTTAACTTTTCGCCCTTATATTTTGCCAAAGTACTTGGTGGCAGCCTAACAAGATGCGCTGCAATATCACGCTTTAATCTTCCAGAAAATTGCGCCTCAGCATTGTGATTAATCCAAGAGGCGCTACCAGAAAGCAGTGCCGACAATATCCAAAATATGAGCGCACCCGCTAACCAAAATGAATGATACCCAGCAATAAGCTGTATTACGCACCAGAGTGCGCTTAGTGCCATCACGCCGGTACCAGCCGCTAGTAATGTTCCGATAGTGAGTGCGGGAATCGCCGGACGTAAGGCCAAAGCTAGTTTTGAATGGGGGCTGAAAAGTAACTGCATTTTAATGTTCACCTAAAAAATCGAAGTGGATCAGGCCGGGCTTCTGTCTGGAATGCGTGCTTAGCACAAGCCAAATTAAGTAATGAAGTCTTGATATTGCGGAGTAAAAAATAGTCTGAGTGCCAGATTTTATGGGCAAATGAACATCCACGAGCCAAATTCCTTGTTTCATAAAAATTGAACCGCCATGAGATGGCGACCATATTAAGCGGTCATTTTTATTTATCAACATGGTGTTGATAAATGTTTTGAACGGCGATAATATAATTGATAACTATTCTCATTGGCAACAAATCTTTCGTATAAGGAGTTATTAAACATGCCCCGATTTGGTAAGTTTTACCCACAATCAAAGTGGGTTATCGGTTCTCTTGCGCTGGGGCTTAGCGCTATTTCAGGCTCAACTATTGCTGACAGTGGAACTGCTCCAGATAAGCAATCCAAGCAACAAGATGCAGCGGGAAACATTGAAGTCATTACCGTTTACGGTCAGAAAATCGAGCGAACGTTGAAAGAAACTGCGAGTTCAGTGACGGTCATCACTGAAGAACAGTTGAGGAAAAATGCCGACCAATCAACGATTTCAGAAATTCTCGGCGGTACACCAAA
Organism: Shewanella sp. SP2S2-4; assembly: GCF_031932025.1. Lineage (NCBI taxonomy): Bacteria > Pseudomonadati > Pseudomonadota > Gammaproteobacteria > Alteromonadales > Shewanellaceae > Shewanella > Shewanella sp. SP2S2-4. Next base: position 163,100 of record NZ_JAUOER010000008.1, on the reverse strand, counting down.
TTTAATTTATGCCGGAAATACCGATGCGCCCATTATCCGCGGTACGGATACCAAAGGGCCTGTTGCAGCGGGTAATGCCTACTTATCTAAGCCTGTGCCGGGTGCAACTATCAGTGTTGATGGTAAATATCTGAGCCCCGCAGAACTGGATTTAGGCGCCGCAGGCGTGTGGGATGTGTCGTCTATTGAAGTTTACCGTGGTCCGCAAACCACCAGTCAAGGAGCCAACAGTATTGCTGGCGCCGTAGTGATCCATACCCATAATCCCACTTATACGCCAGAATTTGCAGCGCAAGCACTTTATGGCAGTCGGAATAAGAAGCGCTTTTCGGTCATGGCGTCCGGTGCGCTAAGTAATGACTTTGCCGCAAGAATTAGCGCAGATTACAGCGCTAGAGATACTTTTGTTGATTACGTTAACCCAGAATTTACAGCCCATGATTTGGATTTTGAGTTTAAAAACCAAAATCTACGGGCGAAGTTGCTATGGGAACCAGAAAAATACAGTAACTTTTCCGCCATGCTGACTTATTCCTCCACTGAGGCTAAACGTCCCAGAAATGAGGTGGTATCAGAACCCTATGATGACTTAGAAAATCGTTCAATTTTTCAGGACAATCAAGAAGTCAGTAATCATGTCGGGATTTTTGATCTTGAATATGTGTTCGACAATGGGATGAAGTTACATAACCAACTGCAGTACTCAGAAGGGCAGTTTGATTATCGATTTGCAGCACCTTATCAAGGGATCGCAAAACGAGATAATGAAAACTTTTCGAATGATATAAGGCTGAACTTTGGTGACAAGAGTTCAGAGTTTAGTGGGGTTGCCGGTGTCTTCTACTGGGACGATAAAACGAATAACAAGTTGAACAACGTATTTGGTAATGCCGACGCCGATCTGAGGCATACCAGTTTTGCCCCCTACGGTGAAGTCATATGGCGCTTCTCGCCTAAGTGGGCATTCACCAGCGCACTTCGTTATCAGTCTGATGAAATTAGCCACGATGGTATTGCCAGCTACATCCCAGGTGTGCGCCATCAATATGAAGAGACGTTTACGGCGTTATTACCTAAGGTTGCCCTGTCCTATGATCTGACTGATAACGTCCTAATCGGCGCTATGATCAGTGAAGGCAATATTCCTGGTGGTACAGGCATTAACTTCCGCGGTGGCGAATATTATACATTCGATGCCGAGTCGGCATGGAACTATGAACTTTTTACCCGTATCGATCTGCTTGAACAACGCTTGATCATAAATAGCAATCTCTTTTACACCCGCTTTAAAGATTCACAACGTTCAGTTACTGACTACCTAGATGGACGACCCTTTGGTTCTGTCATTATTAATGCCGATGAAGCGCAGAGCTATGGCATTGAATTAGATTGGAACTTTAAAGTTGCCGATAGTTTTAGCTTATATGGAGGGCTGGGTTTACTTGAAACTGAGATAAGTGAATTTAATGACTACCGTGGCGAGGAGTTTGTCGGCAACGAGTTTAGTAAAGCGCCAGGATATATGTTCAATCTTGGGTTTGACTATGCGATTACCGACGCCTTTAAAGTGAGCGGTGATGTGCGTCATACGGATGGATACTTTTCAACGGATACCAATGAGCCTGAGTTAAGAGTGGGGTCTTACACAACGGTAAACCTGAATTCTTCCTATCAAATCAACCAATATTTTGAAGCCTTTGTTTATGCGCGCAATTTACTGGATGAACGTGCTCCTGTGGCAAAAATGGCTGACAGAAGTACCGGAGGCGTGGATGCATATTTACTTGAACCACGAGAAATAGGCGTGGGCGTTAGGGCGAAGTTTTAGCGGCTAGCTTCTACCCGCTGTATTGGGTATTGCCATGCAGCGGGTAGCAAGAGCGGTTAGAATGGCATTTTTGCCTTGGAAACCTTATCGATATGACACAAGTACCGGATCAACCGACTCAAAAACGCCAGCGAGGCAGACCTAGCCGTATTTCCCGTGAGGCTATCGCCAGAGCTGCGTTGGAGATTGGGGTTGATCAAGCGACTATCCCAGCTATAGCGGCGCATTTAAAGGTCGATCATTCTTCCCTCTACCATCACGTAGCAGGTCGAAATGACGTTATCTCCATTGCCGCTGAGCTTGCAATTAATGAGCTGGACTGGCGAGCGCCAGCAGCCACCGATTGGCGGAGTGAATTGATCATATTGACCGATGCCATTTGGACACTCTATGAGCGTCATCCTGGCCTCGCTGAATCTATTCATCAGGCCAGTGTTACCCCGTCATCGGGTATACGTTCTTTTGCTGAGTCGGTCGAAAAGCTACAACAAAAAGGCTTCTCCCTCGATGAGGCAGTGCTTGCCGTTGATATCTTGGTTGACATGGTGGGGGAGTGTTTTTTGGGATGGTGGTCAACCACTAAACCAGAAGCCGATGGCCGAACGCGTAAAGAGCGAATTATCGCAATTTGGGAAGATGAAGCCACCAAGCTCCCTGATAAAGCTGAGCAGATAAATGCGATGGTAGACATCATGAAGGTTGGCGCCCGCAAATGGTGGGAGCGAAAACGTGACTTAGTGTTAGCAGGTATTGCCGTAACCCATGCCCAAAAGGCAGGGGGATCTGATAAGGCTCAAATATAGCGCGTCGATATGAAACCTCATAGCGGCTGCAGATTAGTACAAGATTTATTGCGTATAGGAAGTATCAGCTTGTGAAGGTGGTTTATGCACTGACGTGCTTTTTTGTGCTTTGTTTTGCCTCATTGCTGCTAGGTGCAAAGTATGCCTCTGTGACGCAGATGCTGACGTTCTCGGATGATGTCTGGTTGGTGTTATCTGCGAGTCGTCTACCGCGGCTTTTTGCCTTGATTTGCTCAGGTGCCGGGCTCGCTGTCTGTGGTGTGATTTTGCAGCAGATTGTGCAAAACAAGTTTGTTGAACCTGCTACTTGTGGCGGGCTTGATGCCGCCAAACTAGGCATATTAATTTCAATCATTCATGCTCCAAGTATGGGTGTCACCGCCAGAATGTTAGGCGCTTTGGTTTTTTGCCTGCTTGCGAGCTTAGCCTTTATTCTGATTATTCGTGGTATTCGGTATAAGAGTCCGGTGCTCATTCCAATTATTGGGATTATGTTTGGCAGTGTACTCAGTGCGATAGCGGAACTCTATGCCTATCAAAACAATATGATGCAGAGTATGCAGGGATGGATGCTGGGTGATTTTTCAAAAATCGTGCAAGGTAACTACGAAATCATCTATCTGATCCTTCCCATAGTCATGCTGACCTACCTTTATGCACAGCGCTTTACCATTGTAGGAATGGGCGAAGGCTTGGCTACCACACTAGGACTGAGTTATTTCAGTCTAGTTATCTTAGGGTTAGTACTGGTTTCCCTAACCATAGCCACCACAGTTATCACAGTCGGGAGTATTCCATTTATTGGTTTAATTATTCCTAACCTTGTCGCTATGCGTTACGGCGATAATTTAAAACGCACTTTGCCTATTATCGCCTTTGCTGGCGCAACGCTATTGATTATCTGTGACCTACTTGGTCGGCTTATTTTATATCCGTTTGAAATTCCTATAGGTCTAACGGCAAGCTGTTTAGGTGGGCTCATCTTTTTAGTTATCGTTTGGAAAATCAAATGAAAAACAGTGCATGGCATTTTTTGAGCTGGGGGCTGCTTGTAATATTAGCAGTCACATTTTTATTGATGGGCTCAGGTTTTGATTTTGACTATGTCATACCTAATCGATTGGTGCGTTTGGGTACAATTTGCCTTGGTGGTGTCTGTATTGCGTTTTCCTCGATACTGTTTCAGACCTTAGCTGGAAATCGCATTTTAACGCCATCTATCATGGGGTATGAAGGGGTTTACTTGATTTTGCAGGCACTGCTGATCCTTATCTTAGGGACGGGCAGCAGTATTTTGATCACCGCTAACAGTAATTTCTTTGTTTCAGTCGTAGTGATGTTGCTTTACTCAATGGCGATTCATCGTTGGCTATTTAGCGGAGATCGACATGATGTATTCTTCCTACTGCTTGTTGGCTTAGTACTTACTGTGGTGTTAGGCAGTTTTACTCAGTTAATCCAATATTCTATCAGTCCTGGTGAATTTTCAATTTTCCATAGCTATAGCCTAGCGTCGTTCAACCGCGCTCAACCAGAGCAATTACTTATTTCTTTAGTGCTTGTCGGTGCCGTGTGTATTGTCGCTTGGAGATCGCGAGCTGTGCTCGATGTATTACTGATGGGACGAGAGCCGGCAATTTCTCTCGGTATTGATTATCAAAAAGTGGTCCGCCTGTTATTAGGCCTTATCGCGGTATTGGTCGCAATATCAACCAGCTTAGTAGGGCCTACGGCCTTTATGGGGATATTTGTCGCGAATATGGCCTATACACTGGCAAGGCATCCGTCGCACTCATTTACCTTGATAACAGGATGCGCCGTTGCTATCTCAGTTTTTCTTATCGCACAAATACTTGTTGAGCACCTGTTTAATTATCAAACCAGTGTTGGGCTGTTAATTAACTTATTTTGTGGTGCCTATTTCTTTGTATTAATTCTTAAACCTCGGAGCGCAGTGTGATTACCGTCAATAACTTACATCATTCTTATGGCGCGAAACCTGTGCTTAAAAATGTTACCACGCAATTTCCCGAACATCAGATTACATCACTCATTGGTCCCAACGGCGCTGGCAAAAGTACCTTATTGATGTCGATTGGTCGGTTACTGAATATCCAGCAGGGCGAGGTATTACTCAAAGGTACTGCTATCCACAACATTCCCCTGAAGGATTACGCCAAGCAAGTGGCAACCATGCGTCAGTTTAACAGCCTCAATTTACGCCTGACGGTCAGGGAGTTAGTGGCATTTGGTCGCTTTCCCTATAGTCGAGGCACACTCACAAAGGCAGATCATTGTGCCATTGATGAAGCTCTGTCGTTTTTAGACTTACAGTCATTAGCTAATGCATTTATCGATGAGCTTAGCGGCGGACAACGCCAAATGGCCTTTCTGGCAATGGCGATTGCACAGCAAACAGATTATTTATTGTTAGATGAACCACTCAATAATCTGGATATGAAACATGCCGTTAGCATAATGCGGGCGCTTCGCCATCTGTGTGACGACTTCAAGCGAACGGTAGTGTTAGTGGTTCACGATATCAATTTTGCGGCTAATTACTCCGACTATATTGTCGGCATGAAGCAAGGCGCTGTGCATTGCGAAGGACCCGTTGAAGAGGTTGTTACAGCACAAAGGTTAAAAGCACTGTACGAACTGGATCTTGAAGTGCTGAAAACGAGCCAAGGAACAGTTTGTAACTATTTCAACTTCAACTTACAAGGAGAATACAAGTGACGTCGAAATGTAAAAGCGGTACTAAAGTGATGGCGATTCTGTTATTTAGCTCGGCTGTTTTGCTGGCCTGCGACAATAAAAGCGAGCCAGTACAGCAGACGATTCTTGCAACGTCTGATACTAGCGAGTCAAATTTTACACCTGTTGAAATAACCCATAAGTTGGGCACTACAGTTATTACAAAACGGCCGGTACGCGTTGCAGCCCTCGATATGAATGAAGTCGATTATCTCGAACAGCTTGATATTCCCATTATCGGCATGCCAAAGGATTTTGTTCCTTACTACCTGCAGGACTATAGCAACAACAATGATATCGTTGATTTAGGCGCCATAGTTCAGCCCAATATGGAACGTATTTATGCACTTAAACCCGATTTGGTGCTGATGTCATCTATTCAAGCAACTCATTATCAGGCGCTTTCGAATTTGGCTCCGACCATTCATTTGGATATTGATTATCAAGACAGCAACAGCGATTACTTTGATATAGTCAAACAACACTTGTTGGTGCTGGGGAAAGTATTTGATAAGCAAACCTTGGCAAAACATAAAGTGGATGAACTGGAAAGTAAGATCGAAGCCGCCAGAATGGTTATTCAGGATAGGCCTGAGAAAGCACTCGTGGTGTTACATAATAATGGTGCTTTTCGATTCTTAGGTATTCGTTCTCGGTATGGGTTCATTTACAGTGGGCTAGGGGTTAAACCCGCTAGTTTATCAGAGCAGATGGGATTGCATGGCCAACCCGTGTCAAGCGAGTTCATTCTTGAAAACAATCCTGACATCATTTACGTGGTAGACAGAACCGCAGTAATGGAGCGAAGCCCTGTATTGGATAAACAGTCCATAGATAACCCTCTCTTGCGTGAGACGAATGCTTGGAAGACGGGGAACATCATTTTTGTAGATCCTGAGGCTTGGTATATCACAGGGGCCGGAATAACATCCCTTAACATCATTATTGATGATGTATTAAAGGGCTATGTAAAGGAGCCGCTGGCTGTAAGTCGTTGACTTACACCAGCTAATGATTCACTAGATAAATGCGTTATTTAGTCAAAATAGTGAATAAACTTGTTAGAAAAGTAAATTTTTAAATTAATTAAATCATAGGGTTATTTTATTTTTCACTCAGTGTCTTTTTCTAAGTAACACGATAAAGACTTGATATTCGATTGTTTACGTCTGGACTCCAAAACCGATGGTTGCGGGTTCGAGTCCTGCCACCCCTGCCAAATAAAACAACGGCTTGCATAGAAATATGCGAGCCGTTTTATTTTGTCTGCCATTTAGCCTCAATATATTCAGCGCCCTCTCTATTCATTCGCGGTTATCGCCATTTCTCACAAATACTGTTTCTCACAAAACTGTCGTATACCTCTTGTAACATTTAAGCCCTGCGGCTTAGGTAAATCGGTTTGCAACTTTAGTTGTGCTTAACATACAATCGCCTGCCAAATTATGTGAGGAAGTAGGGTTTGAATAGTGTGATGCAAACAAGACGCACCCTAGCGATATGGCTTACTGCCATGTTGGTGCTATTGTCTGTGGCCATTGCTGTTCACAGTATTTCCCATGCTAACGAAGACCCTAAGTCCCATTGTTCGCTGTGCTTACATCAGCACCAGTTGCAACATGCGATAACCAGTACGCCCTTTCATTTTCAATTGGTTCAGCAGAGTTATATTTCGGTTGAGTTCCAAGCCATTTCCTTTAAACGACCTTTTAGTCGTTTCTTCAATAGTCGTGCTCCGCCCTTAACAGCATAAGTTACTGTTTATTCAATTTATCTTAATTAACTTTGAGCGCCTTGGCTTAGCTAAGGCGCCTATGCTGTTTATTTTCGGAGTGAAAATGACCTCTTTTTATATTCCCAAGCGCGCTGCGCTGTTGCTGGGCGCCTTGTTTGTACTCAATCCTATTTCAATGCTGTTGGCTGCGGAGGATGCTCAATCTGGTAGTACTATTTTAGAGACTGACATTGAACGTTTAAGTATCCACTATCGCCAAGCTTACCGTGGCAATGTGTCTGCAACTGAACTTCCGCAAGCAATCAGTGTGTTAGACGAGCAATTGATAAAAGATACGGGGCTAACGCGGTTTCAAGATGTACTGGATTATTCCGCCAGTGTTGCGCGGCAAAACAATGGCGGCGGTTTGTGGGATAGCTTTTCCCTGCGCGGCTTTCCGGGCAACGAAAACATGCCATCGGGCTATTTAATCAATGGCTTTAATGGTGGTCGAGGTTTTAGTGGCCATAGAGATTTATCGAATGTCGCCTATGTTGAGATCTTAAAAGGTCCTGGTTCGGCGCTTTATGGTCGCTCAGAGCCCGGCGGTACAGTCAATATTGTGACTAAGAAACCTCAGTATCAAACTAGTGGTTATTTAAAGGCATCGGCAGGGAGTTTCGATCAATATCGATTAGAGGGGGATGTGACTTCCGGCTTGACCGACAATGTGGCATTTCGAATTAACGGCGCGTGGCAGGAACACGATAGTTTTCGCGATTATGTGTTCAGCGATAAAAAAATCGTCACGCCGTCAGCGCGTTGGCAGATTTCCGATAAAGCCTCGCTACTCTATGAAATGGAATACCTCAAGCAAGAACAGTTATTCGATCGCGGCATTATTGTGCTCAACAACGATATCAATACTGTGCCACGGTCGCGTTATTTAGGTGAGCCTAATGATGGCGCAACTGTGGTCAATGCCACTGGGCACCAGCTGACCTATGACTATGAATTAAATGATGATTGGTCATTAACCGCGGGCTATAACTATCGCTATTCTAGCTTAAAGGGCTATTCGTCCGATGCTGAGTTAGCTCGGGGGCGCCAATCACTATTTGATGATGGTCGCACGCTCACCCGGCAGCACAGATACCGCGATTATGCCTCCGAGGATAATTCACTGCGTCTAGAGTTAAGTGGCCATGTGGATACGGGGTTCATTCGTCACAATTTGCTGCTCGGCGCCGATGCCTATCACTACAGTTTAAAGACAGGCTTGTATCGCTATCGCGGCAAAAAGGGCGAATATGCCATTGATATTTATGAACCGCAATATGGTGGGCCTCAGCCAGAGGTGAGTTTGTTGTATGAGAATAACGAAACCCAAAAGGCGTGGGGCACATACCTGCAAGATCAAATGGATCTCACTGAAAAGTGGAAGCTGCATCTTGGGTTAAGGTTCGATAGTTATCAGCAAGATATCAGTGAAGTCGCGAAAAATACCCTATCAGAGCAAACCGATAGTAGGGTTAGCCCTAAAGTGGGTCTGGTGTATTTATGGTCCGATGCCTTAAGTTTCTATAGTTCTTATTCTGAAGGCTTTTTACCGCTTTCTGGAACCGACTTTGCAGGTCAACCCTTCGAAGCCGAAGAGAGCAAGTCAGTTGAACTAGGGATGAAGTTTAATGGCAATTGGTTTAATGGCTTAGCTGAGAACGGCATAGCAGTCAGTGGCAGCTTGGCGGTGTTTGATGCGCAAAAAAGCAATATTTTGACCTCAGATCCAGTCAATGTCGGATTTTCCGCCACCTTAGGTAAAGCAAAAAGTAGCGGCGTTGAACTCGATTTAGTTGCCGAGCTGACGGAGGATTTGCAGGCCAAATTATCCTACGCCTATTTGAATACCCGCACAGCCAACGACAGCTTGAATCCCGACTGGGGCGTGCTTATTCCTGCGGGAAGTCCACTGGTGAATGTGCCAAAACATACTGCGAGTGTGATGCTGAAACAGGATTTGAATAGGCTTTCTATTGATGGTCATCTAGGGCTTAGCTGGCGATATGTGGATTTGCGCCTCGGTGATTCTGCCGATCCTAGCTTTCAATTGCCTTCTTATCAGTTAGTTGGACTGTTTATGAATACTCACCTTAGCGATAACTTCATCCTTGGCGTCAATCTGGACAACTTATTGGATGAAGATTACATCGCCAGCAGTTATTCAGCGCTCTGGGCTGTGCCGGGTGAGCCACGTAGCATTAAAGTGAGTGTTAGCTATGAGTTCTAATCTCAGTTCGAATTCTGCGCTGTCAGCCCATTTTTCGGAACAAGCATCAGCCAACGCATCGGAACAATCATCAAATCGGGCACTTGGCCGAAGCCGTATTAATAGTATCGATATGATGCGCGGCCTGGTGATGCTCATCATGCTGCTCGACCATGTGCGGGAACGGTTTTACCTGCACATGCAGGTGAGCGATCCTATGGATTTGAGTTCGACCTCTTGGGGACTGTTTCTAAGCCGTTTTGCCGCGCATTTTTGTGCGCCAGTGTTTGTGTTTCTAACGGGTGTTTCAGCATGGCTTTATGCCAATCGCAGTCATGGCGAGCCGCGTTCAGCGCGGGCGTTTTTGATTAAACGTGGTTTGTTTTTAATCGCGCTCGAAATTGTAGTGATTAACATCTCTTGGATGGGGAACTACCACACGCTTTGGTTGCAGGTCATTTGGGTGATCGGCCTGAGCATGTTAACGCTGGCGGCGCTGATAAATCTGCCTAGAGCTTGGATGGCACTTTTAGGCTTTGCGATTGTTTTTGGCCATAATCTGTTGACGCCAATTGGTTTTCATCCGAGTGAATGGGCTTATAGCCTGTGGACCCTATTGCACGACCGCGGATATCTTGTCAGTGAAGGGGCGCTTAAGATCAAAGTGAGTTATCCTGCGCTGCCTTGGATGGGGGTGATTTTACTGGGTTATGTGGCTGGACCCATTTTCAGTCAGAAACTGAATAGTAATCTGCTTGAAGCCTCGCAGCGCCAGCAAACACTGTTGCAGTTAGGGATAAGCTGTTGGGTACTTTTTGCTGTGCTACGCGGGTTTAACCTCTATGGCGAAACCTTGCCTTGGCAGGCGGGGGCACATTTGGGTGAAACCTTAATGTCGGTATTCAACTTAACCAAATACCCACCATCATTAAGCTTTTTACTGGTGACCTTAGGCGGCATGTTTTTTAGCTTAGTGGCGTTTGAGCGGTATTTTGCATCAAGTGGCAAAGTTGGAGGGAGATTAGCGCGAGTCGGCCACGGGTTGTCTGTGTTTGGCTCAGTCCCTATGTTCTTCTATATCTTACATTTGTACGTTCTGTTACTGCTTTATCGCTTAGCGAAATTCATCTTTGGCGCAAACCATGGTGAGTACTTTGGGGTGAATAGTATGGGATGGATTTGGTTCATAACGGGCGTGTTAGTTATCGCGCTGTATTATCCCGTTAAGTGGTTTAGCGAATATAAAAAGCACTGCACTCAGGCTTGGATAAAGTACCTCTAAATTAAAAAGCTTCTAAATTAAAGAGCTTCTAAATTTAAGCGCTTCTAAACCTAAGTACTTTTAAACCTGAGTCATGTCGCTTTAAAGAAAAAGTCGCCAAGCGGTTATGCTTGGCGACTTTTTGTTTGGCTTGTGCCGCAATAGGGTTAGTCAATTATTCCGTTAATAAGCTGCGTAGCATCCAGGCATTTTTTTCATGCAGCTGGATACGTTGGGTAAGCAGATCCGCAGTCGCTTCGTCATTGGCTTGATTCACCAGTGGATATAGGGCTCTGGCGTTACGGATCACTAACTCTTGATCGTTTAACAGTTCGCGGATCATGGTTTCGGCTTTGGTGACGCCCTGATCTTCTTTAATTTCAGTCAGCGCGGCATAGGCCGAATAGGACCCTAGCGCTCTGGCGCCTAGTGCACGCACCCGCTCTGCGATAAGGTCAACCGCAAGGGCAAGCTCGGTATACTGCTGTTCAAATAGCAAATGCAGGCTAGTGAACATGGGGCCGGTAACATTCCAGTGAAAGCTGTGGGTTTTAAGATACAGGCTGTAGCTGTCGGCCAAGAGTTGGTTGAGGCCAGCGGCGATTTCTTCTCTGTTGGCTTGATTGATACCTATGTTTATCATGGCGTTCTCCTGCTATTGTCTTACTGAGTGTGTTCAGTCTAATCTTCTGATATTAAATGTAAAATGAGTAAATTAGATTTTATACATCTATAAATCCGATTGAACTTTCCTGCGTTAAACGCCGTAATGGTGCTGTCATTAATCGGCTTGATATCAGCTCCATTAGCCGCGTGGCAGTAACAATGCCTAGGCAGAACTGCTATCCTAGCGGCATATTGTGAGTCGATACTTGAATTGAATAAAACTGACCCTAATGAATAAATCAGCCTATTTAACCGCCATGAATGTGACAACTTGGCGAGTGCGCGACACTAAGGTGAAACCTTATTTAGTGATTTGGGATGAAAACGGTGAGTTACCCGAGGCTGAACCGCTTATCGACGCTGTGCTAAAGCTTATCGACGTCAAACGCGAAGAGTGTGATTTTGATTGTGAGCCCCATACGGGTAAACAGATTGTCTGGGATTTGCGACGCCATAAAGTCAGGCCACGCACCGCATGGTTAGTATCTGAACCCTTAGCCGATTTATTAGTGGGTTGGCAGGCTAAAAGCGCGCTCTGGCAGCAAATTTACCAATGGCGCGAGCAAGTGAGTGGCCAAGCTCCAAGCAAGTCTTGATCTTTACTCGTAAATATCATTAATAACCAATACTTTGGAATACCAGCGTTGAACATCCCACCAGAAGATAGTCTATTCACAACACCCTTCGCAGCACAATTGACAGCAGGTTTGCCTGTTGAGCTTGTGGCACTCACGCTTAAAGATGTTCCTCAAATGGCGCAGCTTGAATCTATGGCCCATAGCCACCCCATGAGTGAGGGCAATCTTGCTGATTGTTTCGGGCATTTATACCGAGTTCTAGGTTTAAAGCAGGCGAAACCTAACGCAGCTTCAGTTTCGGATTCGGTCGATGGTCTTTTAGGCTTTGCGATAGTGCAGCAAATTGTTGATGAAGTGACTTTGTTGGATATTTGCCTATTACCAAGCCAGCAGGGCAAAGGTTACGGCAAGTTATTACTTAAGGCTGTGGTAGCTTCGGCCAAGGCTTCGGACGCCGTGGTGCTTATGCTAGAAGTGCGAGAATCCAATCTTGCCGCCCGTGCTTTATATCAAAAGGCTGGCTTTATTGAATCGGGACGTCGCAAAGGTTACTACCCAATAGCTGGCGGTAAAGAAGATGCTATCTTGATGGATTTAGCGATAACCCAAGAATAAGTTGAGCATTAGCATTCATGTTGTAAAACGATGGCTAGTTGAGTAGTGGTTATAAACAACAGCTATAAAACATTTCATAAAAAAAACAGCGCTTAAGCGCTGTTTTTATATTTTATTAACCCTGAACTCTACATCACTTGAGCTCTACATCTAAGCAAGAAGGTTATTTCACTTCTTTACCTTGGGCTTGCAGGTCCGCATGGTAGCTTGATCGCACTAATGGGCCACAGGCTGCATGGGTAAAACCTAACTCATCGGCTAAGGCTTTAAGCTCATCAAACTCGGCTGGTGGCACATAACGTTCAACCGGCAAGTGGAACTTAGACGGCTGTAGGTATTGGCCTAAGGTCAGCATTTCAACCTTGTGTGCGCGCAAGTCACGTAATACTTGAGCGATTTCTTCGTTGGTCTCACCCAGTCCCATCATCAGGCCAGATTTAGTCGGCACATTTGGATGACGTTCTTTAAAGCGTTTGAGCAGATCGAGCGACCATTGGTAATTTGCACCTGGGCGCGCTTTACGATAATGCATTGGCGCTGTTTCTAAGTTGTGGTTGAACACATCAGGCGGCTCAGTCGATAAAATATCTAAGGCGGCATCGATACGACCACGGAAATCAGGCACTAAGGTTTCGATCTTGATATCTGGATTCAGTTTACGAATTTCGCGGATACAATCGGCAAAATGCTGGGCGCCACCATCACGTAAATCGTCACGATCTACCGAAGTGATAACCACGTATTTCAGCTTCATATCGCGGATCGTTTGCGCCAATTTAACCGGCTCTTCAGCGTCAGGCTTAAGCGGACGACCATGGGCTACGTCGCAGAATGGGCAACGACGGGTACAAATCGCACCCAAAATCATAAAGGTCGCTGTGCCGTGGTTAAAGCATTCGGCGAGGTTAGGGCAAGAAGCCTCTTCACAGACCGAGTGCAGGCCATTTTTACGCAGTGCTTGCTTGATATCTAAAATGCGTTGATTCGATGCCGGCAGTTTAACCCGTAACCAATCGGGTTTACGCAACATAGTGTCGCGCTCTGAGGGGACGATTTTGACCGGAATACGAGACACTTTATCGGCATCTCTTAATTTTACTCCGGGTTGTAAACGTTCAGGCCTATTCATGACGCTGCTAATCCTTGATGATGAACTAGGTGTTGATAGCCCAGTAATTGGCTAAAAGTAATGGTGAGTTGCTCGCCTGCTTCAATCACGGTTTGTGGTCCGCCAAGCGCTTTGCATTGCACCATTTCAAGACCGGCATAACCACAAGGGTTGATGCGGCGAAATGGCGCCAGATCCATGTCGACATTGAGGGCTAATCCATGGAATGAACAGCCTTTACGAATGCGTAATCCTAGGGAGGCGATTTTGCGTTCATCCACATATACGCCCGGCGCATCGGCCTTGGCATAAGCGTTAATGCCGTACTTGGCGAGCATATCGACAATGCTTTGCTCTATATGGGTGACGAGTTGACGTACGCCGACTTTACTACGTTTTATATCGAGAAGAGGATATACCACTAGTTGGCCTGGGCCGTGGTAAGTGACTTGACCGCCGCGGTCCACTTGGATAACCGGAATATCGCCAGCATTTAAAATATGCTCGCTTTTGCCGGCTTGGCCTTGGGTAAACACGGGCGGATGCTCGACAATCCACAGTTCATCATGGCTTTCGCTGTCGCGCGTATCAGTGTAATGCTGCATCGCATGCCACACTGATTCGTAATCTTGTTTTCCAAGATGTCGAATGTGCAAAGTCGTGTCTTGCAAGGGCAACCTCTCCCCTTAGAAATGAGTGGGCTATTATACGCTTATTGGCCATAAATGTAAGACAGATCACATTTCATGGCCTTGAGGAATATTTATAGTACGCGGCGTACACCTTCGATGGCGGCAAGTTCAGTGTACAAAATCTCGATATGGTCTTTACTGGTCACTGTCACGCGAATCGTGATGGAGTGATAGCTGCCTTTGCTCGACGTTTTGGTCGACGGTGAGTAATCACCTGGTGCATGTTTCTGTACCACAGCCACAACTTTGTCAGTTAACGTTTCATGGGCTTCACCGACGACCTTAAAAGGAAATGCGCAGGGGAAATCCATCAGTTCATCAAATTTAGTGTCTAACATACTCAGTACTCTTAGCGGCTATATTGGGATATATATGGTGACGATTATACCCGATTCAAGGGCGATGCACTCCCCAAAAAAATAAAGCCACCCGAAGGTGGCTTTATTTATGTGACTTAGCTTAGCTAAACCATCCAGAAAACATCTGCTTAAAGTAATCTACTAATTTACTAAACCAGCTGCCTTCGTTGACTTCTTGCAACGTCACCAGTGGGAACTGGGCGATGTCTTTACCATCAAGTTGGAAGAATAGACGGCCAACAGTTTCACCTTTCTTTAAAGGTGCATCTAATGGTTTAGTCAGCTCGAAGTTAGCTTTCAAGTCTTTACCACGGCCACGGCTGATGGTGATAGGTGTGTCAGTTGCCACGCCTAAATCAACCGTGCTCTTGTCACCGTACCAAATTTGCTGAGTGATAAAGCTATCACCCGCCTTGTATGGTGTTACGGTTTCGAAGAAACGGAAGCCATAGGTCAGTAATTTCTTACTTTCAGCTTTACGGGCAGATTCACTTTGAGTGCCCATCACCACTGAAATTAAACGCATGCCGTCTTTGGTTGCCGATGCCACTAAGTTGTAGCCCGCACCTGAGGTGTGACCGGTTTTGATACCGTCCACGTTCATGCTGTTATCCCACAATAAACCATTACGGTTGTATTGTTTGATACCATTGAATGTATAGAATTTCTCGCTGTAGACGCGGTATTCTTCTGGTACGTCGCGAATTAACGCGGCGCCCAGTAATGCCATATCATAGGCGGTAGATTTGTGATTTTCTGCATCCAAACCGTGGGAGTTTTCGAAGTAGCTATCACGCATTCCCAGTTGTTTGGCCCATGAGTTCATCATGTCAACGAAGGCGCCTTCAGTACCGGCTATGTGTTCGGCCATGGCCACACATGCATCGTTACCCGATTGAATAATGATACCGCGGTTTAGATCGCCTACTTTAACCGTAGTGCCGACTTCAATGAACATCTTAGAAGAGTCAGAGAAGTTTTTAGACCAAGCATTTTTACTGATAGTCACATCATCATCAACGGAGACATTGCCCGCTTTGATTTCTTGACCGATCACGTAACTGGTCATCATCTTAGTTAGACTGGCTGGGTTAAGGCTTTCGTAAGCGTTACTTTCAGCGATAATCTGGCCCGAATTATAATCCATCAATACGAACGCTTTGGCGGCTACTGAAGGTGCATCAGGTGTAATAATAGGCTGCGCAGCATAAACGGGGAGAGAGACACTGGAAATTAGCAGCAATGTTTTAATGGGACTTTTTACAAAATTCATCATTAACTTGGCACGTCTTTTAGTTGTATTAAATGGAAAGGATTCGAGAAGATCTTCAACAGTGTACCACTTTCGGACAGTGAGTTTTAGTGAAGGTTCCTTCATCTCTATTTTTAAATCAATTCTGTTCAGAGCAAACGGTCATTATTCATGGACGATATAGCCCTCAGGAAACCCATTTTGCTTGACGTTATTGAGCAGCTTGTCGGCTAACTCAGGCTGACCTATGGGGCCGAGCTGTAGTCTAAACATATTGTTTGCCGCTTGTACACGGGTCTTGACCTGATATTTCTGTTCAAGATTCTTCGCCATGGCATTGAGTTTGGCTTTATCTTTGGAGGCCACTAACTGAATGTAATGATTACCCGTATCTTGAGCGCTGGCTACGGCCGAATTAGTGGCCGCAACACTGCCAATATAAACCACATCCAGTTTGATCCGCGCCGTACCTTTGCCGAGCATGCCGAGTTTATAGGCGGCGGCGTAGGAGACATCGAGAATGCGATCTGAGTGGAATGGCCCACGATCGTTGATGCGAATGATCACTTGCTTATTGTTCTCTAAGTTAGTGATCCGAGCGTAACTCGGCAGTGGCAGTGTCTTATGGGCGCCAGACATAGAATACATGTCATAGGGCTCGCCATTAGAGGTCTCGTAGCCATGGAATTTTTCACCATACCAAGAGGCGCGGCCAGTTTCACTAAAGCCTTGGCCTGTGTTCATCACAGTATATGACTCACCGTAAACCGTATAGGGCTTGTTGCCACGGCGGCTATAGGGCTCGTACTTAGGCGTCGCGTTCGGCACATTATCCACATTCGGTGGATTCAGTGGCAGCTTGTCATTTTTCAGCGAATAACGGCCCTTGTTCGGGTCCATATTTTTCTTGCTGGCGTTGTTTGGGCTCGAAGAACACGCCGCAAGGGCGAAGCACATAACTAAGGCGGCAAGCTGTAAAAGATTATTTTTTAGAGGCATGCTGTTCTTTTAATTGCTGGCTAAATTGATAAACGGCCATTGAATACAAAGGGCTACGATTATAGCGAGTGATCACGTAAAAGTTATTTAAGCCAAGCCAGTAGTCACTGTGATCGGCTTGTTCAAGCTCAATCAGTAAGGCTTTTTGCGAAACATCTAAGTCCCGCGCATCGGCGAGGGCTAAGGTCGGCGTTAAAATATCTGCAACTTTATAGTTCAGCTTTTCACCTGCCCACACTTTCGCTTTAGGTGCTGCTTTGCTGTTATTGACTAACGGTAAAGCGACCGGCGCATTGGCTTGCCAACCGTGTTCATGGAAATAATTGGCCACACTGCCGATAGCATCCTCTGGACTTTGTAATAGATCGCGATTGCCGCTGCCATCGAAATCAACCGCGTAATGGCGGTAACTAGAGGGAATAAACTGCCCATAACCCATAGCGCCCGCGTAGGAGCCCTTGAGGGTATCGATATCTAAATGTTCTTCTTTCACTAATTTCATCAGCTCGCCAAATTCCTTACGGAAAAAGGTGGCGCGCGGCGGATAGTGAAAACCTAAGGTATAGAGGGCATCAATCACAGGATAATTGCCCGTGTATTGGCCGTAGAAGGTTTCAATGCCGATGATGGCGACAATAATCTGTGGATCAACTTGGTACTTGGCCGCCGCTTTTGCGATGGTTTTCTCGTGTTTTTTCCAAAAGGCGAGACCAGCGTCGAGGCGTTTCTCGGTTAAGAAGATGGGATAATACACATGCCAAGGTTTTGCTTCCCATGGACGGGTCATCGCATCGATAACCCCTTGGTTGTATGTTGCTTTATCGAGAAAAGCGAGCACTTCTGCCCGAGTAAAACCTTGTTTTACTTGAGCTTGGATAAACTCTTCTTTAAGTTCAGCGGGAATTGTGGGCGCGATTTCAGCGGCCGGCGCCACTGGCGTGCTTGGAGCGGGTGCCTGCGCGGGTGTCGGTTCGTTCGCCGTGGTACAGGCGACTAAACATGAGCTTAAACACAGTAAGCCGAGTGGAGCTAAAAAAGCTCGGAGAGTAGGCATGAAAAGTCCCTAAAAATTATCTATCTACAAAACGTCTATGGGTATGAATGCTCATAAGAATGCCAAACCCTGTCATCAATGTCAGCATGGAGGTTCCACCGTAACTGACAAGGGGCAGTGGTACACCGACCACGGGCAGGATACCTGAAACCATGCCAATATTCACAAAAACATAAACGAAAAAGGTCAGCGTGATACTACCTGCGAGTAGTCGAGCGAAACTGGTTTGCGCCCGAGAGGCTATGACTAAGCCGCGGCCAATAATATAAAGGTACATAATTAACAGTAAGATACTGCCAATTAAGCCAAATTCTTCACCGATCACCGCAAAGATAAAATCGGTATGGCGCTCGGGGATAAATTCAAGTTGCGATTGAGTACCGTCGAGCCAGCCTTTGCCCCAA
Organism: Shewanella sp. SP2S2-4; assembly: GCF_031932025.1. Lineage (NCBI taxonomy): Bacteria > Pseudomonadati > Pseudomonadota > Gammaproteobacteria > Alteromonadales > Shewanellaceae > Shewanella > Shewanella sp. SP2S2-4. Next base: position 144,744 of record NZ_JAUOER010000008.1, on the reverse strand, counting down.
AGTCCGCCGGAGCCAATCGCGATTTTCGACTGAATAATGTGATAACCCGCCCCCAATGGATCTTGCTCAGGATCGAGTAAGGTTAATACCCGCGTTCTTTGGTAATCGTGCATCAAGAAATACCAAAGAATGGGCAGGAAGGCGAGTACTGCCGCGATAAAACCGCCGACAATGATCCAACTCATGCCCGATAAAAACAACACGAAAATCCCCGATGCGGCCACCAGAATCGAGGTACCGAGGTCGGGTTGTTTCGCGATAAGCAGAGTCGGCACCAGTAAGATTACTGCAGCACCCGCAAGATAGCGTTTCTTCGGCGGCAGAGGGAACTTACTGATATACCAAGCCATTGTGATGGGGAAGGCAAGCTTAATCAGTTCTGAGGGTTGAAACTCCATAAAGCCTAAGTTCAACCAGCGTTGTGCGCCTTTGTTAATTTCACCGAAAAAATGTACCCCGAGCAGCAAGACAATCCCCGCCAGATAAATGGGTAGGGCCCAGCGTTTAAGTGCCTCAGGATTGATCTGAGCCATAGTGAACATAATGCCGAGCGACAACACCATACGGAATAGCTGCCGCTCCATCATCTCTAAATCTTCGCCGCTGGCAGAATAGATGACGAACAGGCCAAAGCCCATGACAGCCAATAGGCCGAGCAATAATGGCAAGTCTATGTGCAAGCGTTGCCAGATGTTTTGATATTGGCTATGGCTACTCATGGCTGCGGTTTCCAAGTATCTCTAAGCATATATTCATCGAGCATGGCGCGGGCGACTGGGCCAGCATTTGCGCCACCCCATCCTGCGTTTTCCATCACGACGGCGAGGACGATTTTAGGATCTTCGAAGGGCGCATAGGCCACAACTAAGGCATTATCGCGGAAATGTTCGGCAATTTTATTTGCATCATATTTGGTATTTTCGGCCACGCCAATGACCTGCGCCGTGCCGGTTTTCATTGCGGCTGTGTAAGTGGCATCAGTGAAACGTGACTTATGTGCCGTCTGGCGCATCGCTTCGTTAATGATATTCCAGTTACGGGGATTTTTAAGTTCGATTGGTGGTAACTCATTAATCGGAGAGTCAATTTTGGCAGTATTGTCTTTAATCGATCTCAGCAGATGCGGCGGGAAACGACGGCCCTTATTCGCCATAATGCCTACTGCATTCGCCAATTGTAATGGGGTTGCCGTCCAATAGCCTTGGCCGATGCCGACGGAAATGGTGTCACCTATGTACCAAGCTTGATTGTATTTCAAGCGTTTCCATTCTTTGGATGGCATGTTGCCAGCTGATTCTTCAAAGATATCGATACCAGTATTTTGACCAAAACCAAATTGTTCCATAAAGCGAGCAATATGGTCGACACCGACTTTATAGGCGAGTTCGTAGAAGAAGGTATCACAGGATTCAGTAATGGCACTGTAGACGTTAACCCAGCCGTGTCCCCAGCGTTTCCAGTCGCGGTACTTACGTTCAACACCAGGAATCTGCCAAAAACCTGGGTCCCATACGCGGGTGCTCTCGGTAATGACTTTTTCATCAAGCCCTAAAAGTCCAAGATGTGGCTTGATGGTTGATGCTGGCGCATATTGGCCTTGGGTTGCACGGTTGATCAAAGGTCGTGATTTATCATTGAGCAAGGCGCTGTAATCTTTGTTATTAATCCCTTGCACAAATTGGTTTGGATCATAGCTTGGACTCGAGACCATAGCTAAAACCCCACCATCACGGGGATCGATTGCGACAATAGAACCACGCAAACCTGTGAGTAGCTCAACCGCTTTTTGTTGCAGCTTGAGATCTAAGGTCAGGTAAATATCTTGTCCCGGCTCTGGCGGTACTATTTTTAAGGTACGAATTGCGCGGCCGCGGTTGTTCACTTCTTCTTCTAAGTGACCCGGTTTGCCATGCAGTAGGGACTCATAAAACTTTTCAATGCCTTGCTTACCAATGTCCTTGGTGGCCGCATAGTTTTTCCACAGATCGCTGCGCTCTAACTGGGCTCTGTCTCGGGTGTTAATTTTGCCAACATAACCCAGCACATGGGTGATTTGCGCGCCGTAGGGATAATTACGCTTCAGACCCGCTTCGACGGAAATGCCTGGAAATTTATGTTGGTTAACACTGAAAATCGCCACTTGCTCTTCGGTGAGCTGGTTTTTGAGCGTCAGTGGTTTGAAGCGGCGATGAAATTTCAGCGCTTCGGTAAAGGTTTCGCGTTCATCTTCACTGATCTCAATTAACTTGCCGAGCTCATCTAAGGTCTCTGACATGTTACTGATTTTTTCAGGAACCAGATCGAGGGAATAGAAGGGTAAGTTTTCGGCTAACAGCACGCCGTTACGATCGTAAATGAGGCCGCGACTAGGAGCAATGGGAACAACACGAATGCGATTATCATTCGAGCGAGTTGCATAATCCTTATAGGATTCAACCTGTAAATGATAAAGGTTGGTGACTAATACGCTTAATAGGGCGAAAACGCAAAAAAAAGTGAATAGCGCTCGGCGCTTAAAAAGAGACGCCTCGGCGGCGTGATCATGCATTGTTATCCGCTTTTTTGGCGACACTTATGCTATCTCCGGCTGATCCCATGACGGGTGGTTGACACTCGTTAACATCAAGATCCCGCTATTCTCTATGGTAGGGGTGATTCGTGTTCACGCTCCACGCGCGGTACAAACTTTCGGCGACTACAACCCTAACTAAGGGATGAGGTAAGGTTAATGCCGATAGGCACCAACTTTGGTTTGCCGCTTCTTTGCAAGCTGGCGCTAATCCTTCAGGTCCGCCGATCAGTAAACTGACGTCGCGACCATCGAGTTGCCATTTAGTCAACGCGGTTGCAAGCTCGGGGGTCGTCCAGTTTTTTCCGGGGAGATCTAAGCTAACAATATGATTGCCTTTGGGAATGGCCGCCAACATTTGTTCGCCTTCTTTTTGAAGGATCCGGACAATGTCGGCATTTTTCCCCCGCTTTCCAGCGGGTATTTCGATAAGCTCCAGCGCCATATCACGGGGAAAACGGCGCTGGTATTCTTCGAAACCACGGGTAACCCAATCGGGCATCCGTGTTCCTACTGCGATGAGCTGTAACTTCATCAGTCTTGCTTTTCTGACCAGAGCTTTTCAAGCTGGTAGAAATCACGGGTTTGATCTTGCATAACGTGCAGGATCACATCGCCCATGTCCACAAGAACCCATTCGCTGCTTTCGCGGCCTTCAACACCTAAAGGTGGAATACCGGCTTGCTTCGCTTCAACCACAAGGTTTTCAGCGATAGCTTTAACGTGAGTCTTTGATGTACCTGAACATATGACCATGTAGTCAGTGATGTTAGATTGCTTGCTGACATCCAGAACAACAACGTCTCTGGCTTTTAAGTCGTCGATCTTGTCGACAACAAACTGTTTTAATTCCGCGCTCTGCACGCTGGCGTACCTCATTAATTTTAAATAGCGCGGTAGTATACCAGTGTTGCTTGCCGGAATACATTGCCATTGGCAGTTGAGTGGGCGATATCTGCTTACGTTTCGAGCTAAGGTAAGTAAAGTCGTTGATTTTGGATGTAATCTAGCGTGACGGGCATGAGTAAATCGGCGGGGATTTCGCCTTTTGCCAGTTGCTCACGAATGTGCGTCGAGGAAATATCCTGTGGCGTAATTGTCACAGGGAAAATCTGCCCACCATTTCTATGGGCGGGGTTAGCAGCATGCTCTGCGAGTGCTTGGGCTTGACTGCGGGCCGTTAATATTTGCTGCATAGGATGCTCGGCATCGAGCTGCCAGCCCGGACGCTGGCAGACAACGAGGTGGGCAAAGTCGAACAAGCGTTGCCACTCATGCCAGCTTTGTAATTGGATGAAAGAGTCCATCCCCATGATAAAAAACAGTTCGTCTTTAGGATGTAAGGCTTTCAGTTGCTCAAGGGTGATAACTGTGTAGGAAGGCGTGTCGCGCTTTGCCTCGATATCGCACAGCTCAAAGCCATCAAGCTGCGAGCAGACATCGGCAACCATCTTGAGGCGCTGCGCTGTGGTTAAGTTAGGCTGCTGTTTATGGGGCGGAATATGGTTCGGCATCAGCAGGATTTTATCCAAGGCTAATGCGTGTTTCACTTCCATCGCCGGACGGATATGACCATAGTGTATCGGGTCGAAAGTGCCGCCTAAAATACCAATGCGCATATCAACTCTTTGGTTAACTTATGATTAGTCTATGGCTATATGTGCCAGATGCCGATGGGCTCTAGGATCAAATAACAGACACAGGTGGCTCAGCCCAGTCCAATCCTCTTTACCCTGCTGCTTTAAATTGAGCTCAAGCTTCGAAGCGAGGGCGAGCATATGTTCGAGTTGTTCAAGGCTAAGTCGTTGCAGCGCCGCTTGATACAGTGGCTTACGCTTATCCCAAATACGATGCTTACCCCAGAGTGCACTCAGCGCAACGCCTTGGGCTTGCTCGGATTTTAAATTGAATAACAAGCCGAGCTCTTTAAACAAGGCCCACAGCAGGATAGGTAAGGCTGTGCCTTCGCCATTGAGCTGGGCCAGCATGTGCTGCGCGCTGTCCTGTTTATTATTCAGTAAAGCATCCGTGAGTTGAAATACAGTGAAGCGCGACTGATCTTCAAAATAGTGGCTCAGTTCATCGGCACTGACGGGATTTGTTGGACTCAGGAGTTGCAGCAACTGCATGGCTTGATCGGCAGCCAGTAAATTGCCTTCATAAAGCGAATGCAACATAGCGCGGGCATCCGGCTGCAGATTGAGCTTAAAGTGCTTGATGCGGCCATCAAGCCAGCGCATAAACTGATCGCCCTCTGGCGTGGCGCAGGGCAGATACATGCCATGGGCATCTAAGGTCTTAAACCATTTGCTGTTGGTTTGCTCGTTGGCGAGCTTTGGCCCTTCGATAATCAACAGCATATCGGGATTGGGCGTCTGCAATAAGGCTTGCAGTGTGCTTGAGCCTTCGGCACCGGGCTTAGATTGTGGAAGGGTTAACTCAATCAGACGCTTACTGGAAAACAGGCTCATGGCCTGCCATTCCTGAGTCAAGTCGTTCCAATTAAAGCCCGTCTCTTGAATGAGTTGGACTTTTTCATCGAAACCCTGACGCTTGGCGAATTGGCGGATCTGATCTTTGGTGGTTTCAATCAACCAAGGATCATCACCAAAAATCAGATAACAAGGAAATAATTGGTTAAGGTGGCGGGAGAGTTGATCGGGATAGACTCTCATTTAGTTGATTATCCGCATTTAGTAGATTATCCGCATTTAATTGATGACCCGCATTAATTCACCTCAGTACTGGCCATCGCTTGCAGAATACGATCCGCAGCTTGGATACGCATTTCCTTCGTCAGCAATTCCATTTCACGACTCTTTGCCAATGCGGTACGGGGATCGTCTAAGTAGTCGCGGCGAATTTCAACCTTGAAAGGTTGCGCTTCTTTGCCCGGCAATGCCACAGCAAATTCGACTAAATAAATCAGCTCATACTCGGCGACGTTACCTGTGGGGTATAAAGATAAGGTCGAGCGTTCTAGGGAGTCGGTGATTAACCTTAATACTGGAACGTCATCGGCGGCGTCGACAACTTGGATATTATTCAAGCGCAGGCGTTCACGTACTAAACGGGTGAGTTCGCTGTATTCATCCGCGCTGCTCAAACTCAAATGATTGAGGACATCGGGGATTTGATAACTGCGTTGAAGCTTAAAACCGCAACCGGCGCTAGTCATAATCACTAGTGCCATGATTGCGAAGCATATGCGTTTGATTAGCATAGATTTCGCGGTTTCCTATTCGTGGTATACCCTGCGGACTTGAAGTTGCAGCTATGCTGCAACTTCAATAGCTTTGAGTATAGCGAGTTATTAGCAGCCGTTAGTTAGCCACTATGCTAAGCAGTTTGCCCGGCACATAGATCACTTTACGCACCGTCAGGCCGTCTAGGTATTTGATCACGTGCTCATCACTCATACCTAATGCTTCTACTGATTCTTTATCAGCATCGGCGGCCACTGTGATTTTTGCGCGAACTTTACCGTTAACTTGCACAACGATGAGCTTGCTGTCTTCAACGAGCGCCGCTTCATCAACGTCTGGCCATTGGCTGTCTTCGATGTTGCTTGCATTGCCTAACTCGTTCCACAGGTTAAAGCTCACATGCGGAATGATAGGGTACAGCAAACGCACTATGGCCGATAAGGCTTCGCCGATAATGGCTCTGTCTTGACCTGTGGTTTGTGGCGCTTTTTGCAGATGGTTCATCAGTTCCATCACGGCGGCAACCGCAGTGTTGAACATCTGACGGCGGCCGATATCGTCGGTCACTTTAGCAATCGTCTTGTGGACTTCACGGCGCAGCGCTTTTTGGTCGCTTGTTAACGTGCTGACATCTAAGGCTTCGCTGTTAGCTTGGTTCACATGCTCGTTTGCCAATTTCCACAGACGTTTAATGAAGCGGTGTGCGCCTTCAACGCCAGACTCTTGCCATTCCAGAGTTAATTCTGGTGGTGAGGCGAACATCATAAATAGGCGAACGGTATCGGCGCCGTATTTTTCAACCATGACTTGAGGATCGATACCGTTGTTTTTCGACTTAGACATCTTGCTCATGCCGGTATAAACCAGCTCGTTGCCGTCTTTGTCGATAGCCTTAGTAATGCGGCCCTTGTCGTCTTTTTCTGTGGTCGCTACATCTAAAGGAGAAACCCAAACACGAGCGCCTTTTTCGTTGATGTAGTAGAAGGCATCAGCCAGCACCATGCCTTGGGTCAGCAGTTGTTTGGCTGGCTCGTTAGAGTTAACCAGACCTGCATCACGCAGTAACTTATGGAAGAAGCGGAAATATAACAAATGCATACACGCGTGTTCGATACCGCCAATGTATTGATCCACAGGTAGCCAGTAGTTGGCTTTAGCTGGATCTAACATTTCGTCTGCATGCGGGCTGCAGTAACGGGCGTAATACCAAGACGATTCCATAAAGGTATCGAAGGTATCGGTTTCGCGCAGCGCATCTTGACCGTTGACTTGGGTTTTCGCCCATTCTTTATCGGCCTTGATTGGGCTTTGAATCCCGTCCATCACCACATCTTCTGGCAGTAATACTGGCAGTTGATCTGCTGGCGTTGGGATCACAGTGCCGTCGGCTAAGGTCACCATAGGGATTGGTGCGCCCCAGTAACGCTGACGTGAAACACCCCAATCGCGCAGGCGATAGTTGACTTGGCGCTTGCCTTTACCTTCGGCGACTAACTTGTTGGCGATGGCATTAAAGCCCGCTTCAAAGTCTAAACCGTCAAACTCTCCTGAGTTAAACAGTACGCCTTTTTCGGTATAAGCGGCTTCGCTGATATCAACGTCGCCATCAACTGGCTTGATCACAGCTTCAATCGCCAGACCGTATTTTTTCGCAAATTCGAAGTCACGTTGATCGTGGCCTGGAACTGACATCACAGCGCCGGTACCATAGTTCATCAACACAAAGTTAGCTGCCCAAATTGGGACTTGCTTACCAGTGATAGGATGAATGGCGAAAAGCCCTGTAGCGACACCGCGTTTTTCCATAGTCGCGAGTTCGGCTTCTGATGTTGTGCTGTTTTTGCACTCATCGATAAAGGCGGCAAGTTCAGGATTGGTGTGCGCGGCGATTTCAGCCAATGGATGACCTGCGGCAATCGCCACATAAGTCACGCCCATTAAGGTATCTGGACGCGTGGTATAGATATCGAAGCTTTTATCGTGGCCTGCGACACCGAAGGTCATTTCTATGCCTTCGCTGCGACCAATCCAGTTGCGCTGCATGGTCTTAACCTGTTCAGGCCAGCCATCTAAGGTATCGATATCGTTTAACAATTCTTCTGCATAGGCAGTGATCTTAATAAACCACTGTGGAATTTCTTTTTGTTCCACAGGGGTATCACAGCGCCAGCAGCAACCGTCTTGAACTTGCTCGTTCGCCAGTACGGTTTCATCGTTTGGACACCAGTTGACTGAAGCTGTCTTTTTATAGACTAGGCCTTTCTCGTACAACTTAGTGAAGAACCATTGTTCCCAGCGATAATATTCAGGGGTACAAGTGGCAATTTCACGGCTCCAATCGTAACCAAAACCCAGCAATTTCAGCTGGTTCTTCATGTATTCTATGTTTTCATAGGTCCATGGCGCAGGCGCTGTCTTGTTGTTAATCGCGGCATTTTCTGCGGGCAGGCCAAATGAGTCCCAACCGATAGGCTGGAGCACGTTTTTGCCTTGAAGACGTTGAAAGCGTGCAACTACGTCACCTATGGTATAGTTGCGTACGTGTCCCATGTGGAGTCTGCCAGAAGGGTACGGAAACATCGAAAGGCAATAAAACTTTTCTTTGTTTGCGTCTTCAGTGACTTCGAAGGTTTTGTTGTCATGCCAGTGCTTTTGCACTAAGGCTTCAATTTCTGAGGGATTATATTGCTCTTGCATCACTCTATTTCCGGCAGTGCCGCCTATTATTTGATCTAACGCCATATCAGCGCGAGTAAGATCTGCATAGAATAAACTAGAAGCGATGCATTAAAAAGGTTCGTATGAAGGAGTATTGATTATGAATGATAGAAGTAACGTGTTACTAGGACTGTATCAAGCCTTAATTACCGAAGTTAAATCTCAATTTTCAGAAGATAACACGCTGACTGCAAAGAATTTATTTAAATCTGTCACTCAAGGAAAGGAGTTTTTACGCCTTAAACAACAGGCAGGAGAAGATGAACTCGCTTTAGTCGAACAATTCCTAAAGCGTGATATAGCGAGTTTTCTGCGTGAACAAAATGCAGATAGTCTGAGTCATAGCCCCACAGTGATTACTTTGGAGAATACACTTTGGCATTGGCTGAGTGAAATCACCGACCGCAGCCAAGTTGAATGGCATGAGCTAGCGCAAGATTTTAAGCATCATGGGTACTATCAAAGTGGTGACATAGTGAATCAGGGCATCATGGTATGCACTAACTGTGGCAATGAAATGAGTATTGAATTTCCGGGGCCTATACCCGACTGCCCAGAGTGTGATCACGAAGAATTTACCCGCGAGCCGCTAACGCCTTAGTCGCGTTTACGATCTTATTTCGTTAAAACGACGCATCTGCGTCGTTTTTTTTTGATCAATTAAACCGAAATCACCGCTATCTTAGTTAATCAGACAATATCAGCTGTTCGTACGACAGTAACTGAGGATTTGGCCACCGAAAGGCGCCAATAAGAATTCAGTGTGAATGGGTTTATGTTGTGTGTGTTCGTAACCTAAGGTGACCATACGTTTACTGAATTTGGCATGATTACCACGACCGGGATCAACCAAGACCACATCGCAAACCGGTTTAGCATGCTGCTCAATAAATTGTGACAACAGATCGGCATGTTCTTGTTCGTACAAGAGATCGCTACCAATGATCAGATCAAATAAGCCTAAATTAGTTTCTGCATCTGCCCAGCCAGTGCGCACAAACGGGATCGCCCGACCATGATTTAAATCGACATTTTGCTTAAGGAAATTCCCTGATTCTGGGTGATAGTCGGTTGCTGTGATATCGGCGTGCCTATGGTTAAGCACTAGACTCGCGAGCCCAATACCGCAGCCCACCTCAAGAATCCGCTTATTGTCAATCTTGTAGTCTGCCATGTGGTGCGACAGCACTTGGCTCGATGGCCAGATTATGCCAAATAATGGCCAAGTTGCGGATGAAATACCGAGCTTTTCAGCTTCGCCATCGATGTCTTCAAATTCCTGATTGTCTCTTAGGGTTCTGACATGAATATCGAGATCGCCAAACTCGTGGGTTTGGTAGCGCACGCGAAGCAGTGCCATAGAGTTGCCTTGATGTGTACCTTGGTTAAGGAACGAGGTAATGGTACCAATCTATTGGCTATGCAGACACAGTAACAGCAACAGTAACTATGATTGGTATAAGGCCACGTCTAATCGTTCACCTTAACGTGGAACGCGCAATCAGCCTAATCTATTCGCAGACAATTGCGGGATAACACAGGTTAACTGAGTGTCAGCCTAACAACCTTGGGCGTTGATATCATATAGCGGCGGGGTGTTGGCATCGCTGGCTTGGGTGTAGCGGAAATAGCATTGATCGTCATCTACTAAGGTATTGTTGTTAAGATCGTAACCTATGTAAGTGATATCAACGCCTTGATATTGAATGATGAGCTTATCATCTGAGGTTATCCAGTTTTCCACATCGGTATTATCGAGGTAACCCCATTTCAATCTGGTATCGGGCGTGCCATCACCATTGAGGTCGATATCAATAATATCGTCGCGGCCTGCAACGGCTTGGCTTCGCAGGCTGGGCATTTGTGTTTTTGAGTAGGCCAGTGTGTTGGCGGTTTTTACGCTGGCCTGTAATTGGCTCAGGGTTTGTACCCGAGCCTCTTTACTCAAACCGATAAATTTAGGCGCGGCAATCACTGCCAAGCTCCCAAGTACAATAATCACCACGACCAGTTCAATCAAGGTAAAGCCAGCCGCATCTTGTTTATTGATTGGGTAATGCATGGTCTCGATCCTATTGCGCTTTTACACGTCGGCCAAAGCCGAGTAATACCAGTAAACCACAGAGCAGTAGCAGGGGTGTTTGACCTAATTTTGCGAACCAAGTTTGGCCTGTGACCAAGGGAATAGTTGCGCTTAGCACGCCTGTTTCAAACTGGGGTAAGGATGCGGTGATATTGCCATGTTCATCGACTACCGCTGTCACCCCATTGTTGGTTGCCCGCAATAAAGGGCGCCCCAATTCAACTGCGCGCATTTGGGCGATTTCCATATGTTGTAATGGGCCGTTTGAACTACCAAACCAAGCATCGTTAGAGACAGTTAACAGTATATCTGTCCCTTGATTAACGCTGTCGCGTAATTGCTCTGGGAAGGCAATTTCATAACAAATCGCGGGCGCGATTTTATGGCCTAGGGCACTTAGATTTGGCTGTTGATATTCGCCTCTGGCAAAGGAGGACATAGGCAAATTAAAGAAAGGCGCAATCGGGCGCAGCAGCGCTTCAAAGGGCACAAACTCGCCAATCGGCAACAGATGATGTTTCTTAAATTGATTGCTGCCATCGCCCTCATAGTCAGGGCCAGTTTGTTGTTTCTGATTATGATTACCAAGCACAATCAATGAATTATAAAACTCATTATTTTGATGGCTAATAATGCCAGTGATGATTGAGGTATGGTTTAGATTGGCGACTTTATTGGCGTTATCTAAAAAGTCCTGCACCATAGATTCTGGCGCCGGAATAGCCGCTTCTGGCCAAATAATGATATCGGCATCAAAATGTTCGCGTGATAAATCCATGTATTTTAATAGAGTTGGCCACAGGGCGTCGGGTTCCCACTTCATACTTTGGGGAATATTGCCTTGCACCAGTGCCACTTTAACATTTTCACCCGTAGGATGAATGTCGGAAACCTTAGGTGCAGCCCAAACAGCCAGAATACTGAGTGGCAATAAAAGCAGTAAACTCTTATAACGCTTAGTAAAACAAAGGGCTAATGCACCAGCGAGCATGGCCAGCACAAAGCTTAACCCGAGTGCGCCTATGATACTGGCAAGGGGTTTAAGCGGCCCTTGGGTTTGCGAGTAACCGGCCCATAACCAGGGGAAACCTGTCATCACCCAGCCACGAGCCCATTCGGTCAAGGTCCACAGGGCGGGGAACAGGGCGAGATTACGCCAAAGGCTAAACGTGGTTTCGCCATTTTTACTGCGCGTTTTAGTTAACCAAGCCAGCGCTAAACCTGTTAGTGCCGGATATAAAGCTAAGTACAAAGCCAACAAGGCCATCAAGCCAACAGAGGCGATGAGCGGCATACCACCAAAGGTATCCATACTCACATGTACCCAGCTGATCCCTACGGCAAAACAGCCAAATCCAAAGCTTAACCAATAGTAAAAGCTTGCCTTAGCGCCAAGCGCTCGGCTATGCCAGAGGGCAATCGCCATGGCAAACGGATAGATTATCCAAATGGAATAGGGCGCAAATGAAAGCGCCGTACTGGCGCCAAGGGCAAATGCCAGTACGAGTCTCAAAGCACTAGGTCTGGACTTTTGTTGGGCAAAAGCCCGGATTTGTTTTAGCACGAGTGATTATTCTACGTCTTCGCCAGTATTAGGATCGGGGAGTTTAACTCTGAGTTGGATTAAACGCCTTGTGTCAGCATTGATCACTTTAAATTCAATGCCTTCAATGATGATGCTCTCGTTGCGTTCTGGCAGATGGCCAAAGGCGTGTGAGACTAAGCCACCGACGGTATCAAACTCTTCATCGCTGAATTCAGTATTGAATTCTTCGTTGAAATCTTCGATTGGCGTCAAGGCCTTAACCATATAAACCGTGTTGCCGACTTTGCGGATCTCGGTTTCTTCCGTGCTATCGTGGTCGAATTCGTCTTCAATCTCACCGACAATTTCTTCCAAAATATCTTCGATAGTCACTAGACCTGACACGCCGCCGTATTCATCGACCACAATCGCCATATGGTAGCGCTGTGAGCGGAATTCTTTTAGCAATACATCGACGCGTTTGCTTTCGGGTACAACCACAGCAGGACGGATCACGCGATCCAGTGAGAAGGGCTCATCACTGTTGGAGAAACCGTAAGGGATCAAATCTTTAGCAAGCAAAATGCCTTCGATATGGTCTTTATCTTCGTTAACGACGGGGAAGCGCGAGTGACCTGAACCAATCACAGTGGCGAGTAATTCTTCGACCGAGTTGTCTATCTGGAGGGCGACAATTTGAGCTCTTGGGATCATGATATCCCGAACACGCATATCAGAAACGTCTAATACACCTTTTATCATCTCGCGGGTGTCTTGAGTGATCAGATCGCGCTGTTCTGCACCATCAATCACATCGACTAAATCTTCGCGATTTTGAGGTTCGCCCTGAAATAGCTGACTTACTCTATCAAACCAACCTTTCTTGTGGGCGTTCGTACTCGGGGGGATATCGTCACTCATAGTTTTCTCATTAGCTTTTGATAGGGATTATCTTAGCTAACTATTGTTCCTTATATGGGTCAGTAAAGCCTAAGCCTTCAATGAGTTGGGTCTCTAACGACTCCATCTCTTCAGCTTCTTCATCTTCGATGTGATCATACCCTAGCAGATGCAAGCAACCATGTACAACCATGTGTGCCCAGTGCGCTTCTAAGGTTTTTTGTTGCTCACGGGCTTCATTTTCAACGACTGCCGCGCAAATGACAAGATCTCCTAGTAAAGGAAGTTCAATTTCTGGCGGTGCCTCAAAGGGAAATGACAACACATTGGTCGGTTTGTCTTTGCCGCGGTAGGTGCTATTGAGCATCTGACTCTCGCGGCTGTCGACGATACGTATGGTTAATTCAGCTTTATCCATGCTATTGCCAATCGCGGTTGTGACCCAAAGGGCGAATTGCTCGTCCGTTGGCAACCCATCGCAGGCGGTGGCATGTTGAATATCTAAGGCTAAATCAAGACTCATGTGCTGCGGCTTCCTGTTGTTTCTGGTATTGGCTTTCTTTCTTGGCCTTTAAGGTTTGCTCTTTTAAATCAAAGGCCTCATAGGCTTCGACGATACGAGCAACCACAGGATGGCGCACGACGTCTTGGGAGACGAAAAAGTTAAAGCTGATTTCTTCTACTTGGCTTAACACTTCAATCGCGTGGCGTAGGCCGGACTTTTGATGTTTAGGCAAGTCGGTTTGGGTGATGTCGCCTGTGATCACCGCGCGGGAATTAAAGCCGATACGGGTAAGGAACATCTTCATTTGCTCGATTGTGGTGTTTTGGCTTTCATCGAGAATAATAAAGGCATCGTTCAAGGTACGACCGCGCATATAGGCAAGCGGTGCCACTTCGATGACGTTTTTCTCAATTAAGCGTTCCACTTTTTCAAAGCCGAGCATTTCGAATAGTGCGTCATAAAGTGGACGTAAATAAGGATCGACCTTTTGACTCAAATCACCGGGTAAGAAACCAAGTTTTTCACCCGCTTCTACCGCTGGGCGAGTCAGCAAAATTCGGCGTACTTCTTGGCGTTCTAACGCATCTACTGCCGCTGCTACCGCAAGGTAGGTTTTGCCGGTTCCCGCAGGGCCGATACCAAAGGTAATGTCGTGGCGAACAATATTGGCCACATATAAGCTCTGGTTTGGATTGCGTGGCTTAATGACGCCGCGGCGGGTTTTGATATTAATGCTGCTATCGTCGCTCGCGTCTTCTTGCTCTAGGGCGATGGCTTCTTGAATGGCGATATGGACTTGTTCAGGCTCAAGATCGGGCGTGCTGCCTTTGACCGTTTGGGTCTCGATGTAGAGTTCTTTGAGTAAGTTGTTGGCGCTTAAACAATTGCGTGGCAGTCCGGTTATCTGAAAATGATTGTTCTTACGGACGATTTCAACGCCAACGCGACGTTCTATCTGCTTGATATTGTCATCGAATGGACCGCACAGTGAAGCCAGACGGCGTGTTTCTGCGGGTTCGAGATACAGATTCATGGTAGTTAATTTACTGGACAAATAGCACTCCCAATAGCGAATAAGAAAGCAAGGTACGAGGTTGGTTAACCATCGCAAGATAATTTTAGTTTACGAGCCATGGCCGATAATTGCTAACGGAAAATAGCAATTGCCTCGGTAGACTTAAACAAAAGTGCGTGAAAGCAAAAGGGCGACTAAGTCGCCCTTTTCTATATAGGTACTGTTTAAGCCGATTTAAAGCTTATGGCTTAAATTGAGTCACACCCAGTTCATCATCTTGCTTGCGCTTGGCCAGAATTTCAGCCGGACGCAGGCTACGACGTAGATCCATTTCATCTTCGCCGCGGATAAAGACACCGCGCAGTGAGTTAGTGTATACGTCGACGATTTCGACATCTACGAAAGTACCAATGTGTTTTGGCTGACCTTCGAAGTTCACCACTCGGTTGTTCTCAGTACGGCCGCGCAGTTCCATTGGATTTTTCACCGATGGACCTTCAACCAGAATACGTTGCACTGTGCCCATCATGTGGCGGCTGTAGCGCATGGCTTGCTGGGTGATGCGGTCTTGCAGAATCGCCAGACGTTGCTTTTTCTCTTCCATATCGACGTTATCGGGTAAATCCGCCGCTGGCGTGCCCGGACGTGCGCTATAGATAAAGCTGAAGCTGTGGTCGAAACCTATGTCTTCAATCAACTTCATGGTATCAGCAAAGTCTTCTTTGGTTTCGCCTGGGAAGCCAATGATAAAGTCTGAGCTGATTTGAATGCCTTCACGGGCTTTACGCAGGCGGCGGATGATTGACTTATATTCAATCGCCATGTGGCCACGTTTCATCGCCGTGAGAATACGGTCAGATCCCGATTGTACTGGCAAGTGTAAGAAGCTCACTAGCTCTGGGGTATCTTCGTAAACGTCGATAATATCTTGTGTAAATTCAATCGGGTGACTGGTCGTAAAGCGAATACGGTCAATACCGTCGATGGCTGCCACGAAACGCAGTAACTCAGCAAAGGTACAGATAGCGCCATCGTGAGTTGCGCCGCGATAGGCATTCACGTTTTGACCTAGCAGGTTCACTTCGCGCACACCTTGCTCCGCCAATTGGGCGATTTCAAGGATGATGTCGTCCGATGGACGGCTGACTTCTTCACCGCGAGTATAAGGTACCACACAGAACGAGCAGTACTTGCTGCAACCTTCCATGATAGATACAAACGCGGTTGGACCTTCGGCGCGGGGCTCTGGCAGACGGTCGAATTTTTCGATTTCAGGGAAGCTGATATCGATAACCGCTTTGTCACCACGGCGCACTTGCTCGATCATCTCGGGCAGACGGTGTAACGTTTGTGGGCCAAAAATAATGTCGACACATTGGGCTCTGTCTTTAATCGCTTTGCCTTCTTGTGAAGCAACGCAGCCGCCCACGCCAATAATCAAATTGGGATTTTTATCTTTAAGCGTCTTCCAGCGTCCTAGCTGATGGAACACTTTTTCCTGTGCTTTTTCACGAATTGAACAAGTATTCAGCAGGAGAATGTCTGCCTCAGACGCTTCTTCAGTCAAGGTATAACCTTGGTATTCGCCTAACAGATCAGCCATCTTGGATGAGTCATACTCATTCATTTGACAGCCCCAAGTCTTGATATGGAGTTTCTTACTCATCAGTTGTGTCGCCCTAAGATGACCAATAAAAATAGCGCGACATTTTACCTGCTGTTATGGCTGCTGACCAGCTTTGTCCACACTTTTACCGATTGGCTTTTGCTGAGGGCGATACCCATACAAATGCTAGGTTTTTATTACTGGCTTGTACTTGGGCGAGGTTAAGACGGTTAACATGCTGAGCTTTGGCCATTTCCATCAAGCTATTGTGTGCTTGAATGCCTATGTCTTCACGAATTTCGAGTCGAAATGCGCTCAACATTTCCGTGGTATGTTGATATAAGGCATAATCGAGCGGGACGCGATAGGTCACTGTGATGGTTTCAATCTTTGGGCTCGCGACTGAGTTAGTTGCTGAGCTAGCCGCGATGGCTTGGCCTAGCGGTGCAATGCCTAATATGAGTGCTGTGCCTAGCGTAAGTGCAGTGCCTAATCTAAGCGGAGTGCTCATTCTAAGAGTGCTGCTAATTGATAGGCGACTGGCTATGGGTAAAAGAGTCAGTGTTTTCATGACATCCTCGCTAATCTATACGGTGGATTCACTTGTTAACTCGTCCAATACGGCTTAGGGCTAGGTGCTAGTTAAGTGAGAGTGTTCAGCACGGATAACGCCAGCCAAATCACAAAATCGCGATTAAGTGATTTTGGCTATGATGCCCGTGCCACTTGAGTTTAGTCAGTGTTGAAACGGGTAAATCTTGTCTTTGTAAGCAACTGTGAGCAGACGGGGTGATAGCAACATTTGCTCACGTTTGAGTACTAAGAGACATACTTTTGATACAAAGTTCGTGGCTTTCTCCTGCATCAGGTTTGGTCAATGCTGTCTGGGTAAAATAGCTGGCGCATAGATAGTGTAAAGACGTCGCTTGGGCAGCAATAAACATGGCAATAAAGGTGGTAACTAAGGTGGTAAGTAAGATGAGCCAAATTGATGAAGCAAGTGCACAGATGACATCTGATACAACTCATTCTGACGTGACTGGTTCAGACGTCACTCGATTTGATGTCATTCTCGTCGGCGGCGGTATGGTCGGTGCGGCGACGGCAATTGGATTAGCCCAGCAGGGCTTGCAAGTGGCGGTGATTGAATCATTTGCGCCAGAGGCTTATCAAGCCGAACAGCCGTTAGATGTGCGAGTCTCGGCCATTAGTGTGGCCTCTGAAACGCTGCTTGAACGTCTTGGCGCCTTGGACTCACTGCTGAAAATGCGCAATGTGCCTTATCTTGGCTTAGAAACTTGGGAGCTTGATGGCTGCATCACCCAATTCCACAGCTCGCAAATTGGCGCTAGTCATTTAGGCCATATCGTTGAAAACCGTTTAATCCAACTTGCCCTGTGGCAACAAATGACGCAATTGGCGGGCATTACTTTATATTGCCCCGATAAAGTGGTGGCATTTGCCCGTGATAGTGATGGCGTCAGTGTGCACTTACAATCGAATAGTAAACTCAACGCTAAGTTATTGGTCGGTGCCGATGGTGCACACTCGCAGGTACGCCAATGGGCTGGGATTGGTATTTCAGGGTGGGATTATGCTCAATCGGCGATGCTGATCAATATCAACACCGCACAGGGCCAGCAAGATGTCACTTGGCAGCAGTTTACGCCAAAAGGACCGCGTTCCTTATTACCTCTGCCCGGCAACAATGCTTCGCTGGTGTGGTACGACGATGCCAATCGAATAAAACAGTTAATGCAGCTGAATAATAAACAGCTCGCAGAGCAGATACGTTTGCATTTCCCTGCGCGCCTAGATGCCGATTTTACCGTTGAGAATAAAGGCAGTTTTGGTCTGACTCGTCGCCATGCGCAGCGCTACTATAGTCAGAACGTGGTGATTTTAGGGGATGCCGCCCACACTATCAATCCGCTCGCCGGTCAAGGGGTGAACCTTGGGTTTAAGGATGTCGAAGCATTTTTGGCGGTCATCAAGGATGCATTAACCCAAGATAATACCTGGTGGTCGAATGAAGTGCTGGCCCAATATCAGCACAAACGTTATCGCGATAACCAGCTGATGATGACGGCGATGGATGTGTTTTACGCCGGTTTTAGCAACGATATCTTGCCGCTTAAGCTGCTGCGTAATGGCGCGTTAAAGTTGGCAAACATCGATTCTCCAATCAAAAAGACCGTTCTTAAATATGCAATGGGGCTTAATTAATCCTGAGTTGTTCTGCGTTCTGACTCAGTGCGATGACGTGGCATTTGTTGACTTGGGCTTTGAGTGCTAAAATGCCGCGTTTTTAGCAGCTATGGTCAGTTCAGTCGGCGCTTTGCGCGGCTGCCATCGACGAAATAACGATATTGAGTGTCATGAGCGAAATAAAATTAATAGTTGGTCTGGCTAACCCTGGTGCTGAATATGCGCACACTCGCCATAATGCGGGGGCTTGGTACGTATTAGAGTTGGCTCGAATTTGCGGCGTAACTTTAGTGGCCGACAGTAAGTATTTTGGTTTGACCGCCAGAGCCGTATTGCACGGAAAAGATGTCCGCTTATTGATCCCGACGACTTATATGAATTTAAGTGGTAAAGCCGTGGGTGCTTTGGCGAACTTTTTTCGTATCACACCGGAAGAGATTCTGGTCGCTCACGATGAACTCGATTTGCCGCCAGGCGTGGCTAAGTTCAAGCTCGGTGGGGGCCATGGCGGCCACAATGGTTTGAAAGATATTATTGCTAAACTGGCTAACGATAAAAATTTCTACCGTTTACGCTTAGGTATCGGTCATCCCGGTGATAAAAACCAAGTGAGTGGTTACGTACTGGGAAAAGCGCCAGCTAAAGAGCAAGAGCTTATCGATGCGGCGATAGATGAAGCCGTGCGTTCTACCGAGATTTTGTTTAAGCAAGACATGGTGAAAGCCATGAACAGATTACACTCCTTTAAAGCGGAGTAGGTTTTGCTTTGGCGAGACCCAAGTATAAAGTGATTTAATTATTCAGTAATGTGCTGCCATAGGGCAGGACGACTAAACCTCGCTGATGAGTGTGACTCGTTAGCCAATAATCGAGAGAAAGGTAAGCATATGGGTTTTAAATGCGGCATTGTTGGTCTTCCTAACGTTGGTAAATCAACGCTTTTTAATGCGTTAACTAAGGCTGGCATCGAAGCGGCTAACTTCCCGTTTTGTACCATTGAACCTAACACGGGTGTTGTACCTGTGCCGGATCCACGTCTGGATGCGTTAGCTGCGATTGTGAATCCACAACGTATATTACCGACCACTATGGAATTCGTGGATATCGCGGGTCTTGTGGCTGGTGCATCTAAAGGCGAAGGTTTAGGTAACAAGTTCCTTGCTAACATCCGTGAAACCGATGCCATTGGTCACGTAGTACGCTGTTTCGATGATGACAATATTGTTCACGTTGCTAACAAGGTTGATCCCGCTGGCGATATCGAAGTGATTAACACTGAATTAGCCTTAGCTGACTTAGACAGCTTAGAGCGCGCGGTTCAACGCCAGCAAAAACGTGCTAAAGGCGGTGATAAAGACGCTAAGTTTGAAGTGGAAGTATTAGAAAAAATGCGTCCAATTTTAGACGAAGCGAAAATGCTGCGTTCAATGGAATTATCTAAAGAAGAACTGGAAGCCGTTGCTTACCTTAACTTTTTAACCTTAAAGCCGACCATGTATATTGCTAACGTGGCGGAAGATGGTTTTGAGAATAACCCACACTTAGACGCTGTTCGCGCTATTGCTGCCACAGAAAACGCTATCGTTGTTGCTGTGTGCGCCGCGATTGAATCTGAATTAGCTGAAATGGACATCTCAGATCGCGATGAGTTTATGGCTGATCTGGGTATCGAAGAGCCTGGTTTAGATCGAGTTATCCGTGCTGGTTATCAATTACTGAATTTGCAAACCTATTTCACCGCAGGCGTGAAAGAAGTGCGTGCTTGGACTGTGCCAGTCGGTGCGAGTGCCCCGCAAGCGGCAGGCGTGATTCACACCGATTTTGAACGTGGTTTTATCCGTGCTCAAGTGATGGCATTTGATGACTTTATCGCTCACAAAGGTGAAGCGGGCGCGAAAGAAGCCGGTAAGTTACGTGTGGAAGGCAAAACCTATATCGTTAAAGATGGCGATGTGATGCATTTCTTGTTTAACGTATAACTAGGATTAGACAAGCCCTAAACCTTGATAAATTAAGCTAAGTACGAGTAACAGTGTGTTATTTAGCACATCTGTTGCTCAGTTTGGTGAAGTAATAGCCGAACAGCTTAACCTAAGGGAAATAGCGAAAAAAAGCTGTTGACCTCGATACCTCGAATAAGCATAATACGCCCCGTTCCTCGCTGAGAGGGGCGCGTAATATCGAAGTGGCAATGTAGCTCAGCTGGTTAGAGCACAGCACTCATAATGCTGGGGTCGCAGGTTCAAGTCCCGCCATTGCTACCATTTTATTTAAGAAGCATATTCTTATATAAAATAGACGGCGATTTTACTCTAGCATTGATTGCTAGCATCTCTTCAAGATGTAAACACGAAGCTGTGCGGGAATGGTGAAATTGGTAGACACGCCAGATTTAGGTTCTGGTGCCGCAAGGTGTGAGAGTTCAAGTCTCTCTTCCCGTACCATTTTTAGAAACATCGGCGATAGCGGATGTTTGAAACAGAGTTAGTTGGGGTATCGCCAAGTGGTAAGGCACCGGGTTTTGATCTCGGCATTCCAAGGTTCGAATCCTTGTACCCCAGCCATTTTTTCTCAGTTTCCAAGTTGATTGGGGTATCGCCAAGTGGTAAGGCACCGGGTTTTGATCTCGGCATTCCAAGGTTCGAATCCTTGTACCCCAGCCATGGCAATGTAGCTCAGCTGGTTAGAGCACAGCACTCATAATGCTGGGGTCGCAGGTTCAAGTCCCGCCATTGCTACCATATTTAACTCTGTTAAAGTGATTTATCAGAGAAAAATCCAAAGCTGTTGAACAAACAATTTTGGTACATTTTGATGCGGGAATGGTGAAATTGGTAGACACGCCAGATTTAGGTTCTGGTGCCGCGAGGTGTGAGAGTTCAAGTCTCTCTTCCCGTACCATCAAAATGCAATCTTCAGAAAGAAGATTAAACACAGTTTATTGGGGTATCGCCAAGTGGTAAGGCACCGGGTTTTGATCTCGGCATTCCAAGGTTCGAATCCTTGTACCCCAGCCAAAAGTTAAAAAGCCTGTCTTCGGACAGGCTTTTTGCTTTCAGGCTTTTCACTATATCCTTACTATTCGATTTCACTCTCTATCTGCTTTCGCATTATTCGCAGTTTGGTTTCTTTCGCTTTCTTCGTTTAGCATTTCCCTTTTCTATCAATGTCCTTGCTATAGCTGGTTTGAATTTCTGTCGTTTGTTTTTATCAAGCCGTTTATAGGTTGGGTAACTCAATAATGATGTATTGGATTTTAAGTCGTCAGCAAGCTGAATAAGCCTTATCTGTTTAGTTCTGGGATTCAGAGAGTGGAGTGAAGCTTAGAGTTAGCAAGCACAACTAATCTTTGAGTGAGCATAAGCGCCAACATAAAACCAGCGTAACGGCAGGCATAAGAAGCTGGGCTTGGATCAGAATGTCGAGCTGGGGAATTGGCACTTTATAAGACGACAGTGAATACCACAGTGCCAGTGGATTAGGCACTGTGGTGAGCTGTGTTATTGCTTTTTGACTTCTGGCACGACAGGCAGCGATTTTATTTCCGCTGGAACTGCTGGAACTGCTGGAACTGCTGGTGTGGTCACTTTTGCTGCCGCTTCAGTGAGCGTTGCTGGCAATACAGCATGCTCAGTGACAGCACTTTGAACCGCGTTAACTTCACCCGTGGCGACTGCTTTAATGGGATTAGGTAACTGTTGCTGCACTTGGTTCGCGCCCGCTTCTAAGGCTTTTTGTTGTAACTTCTGCGGATCGGTATAGTCGGCTAATTCCTTCGGCCAACTTGGGACCAGCTTTTGCGCTTGATTACTAAATTGCTCAGAAAACACTGAGGGCGCGCCGCCTTTCATTAGCATGACTGCCATTTGGTTGGTGTCAGAGTTCCAAACCAGACCGACTTTTTCTGCCATTTCAGGTACAGGAGTATAAGTTGACACTAAATAGATGAGTGGACCTTCCTGCTGGATCTTGTCGGCCGTTTTTAGCAGCGACAGGGTAGTATCGTAATTTTTACCCAGCAATTCCTGCATACGGTTTTTGATGAGTGGCTGTTCGAATAAGCCGACATCATTTGGATCTAAACCGACCAGGGGTTTGAGCAGGGCCCACATCAGTTGACCTTGGGGTGACATTAATAAGAGTGGAGCAACACAGGCGTTGAGCATTAACGCGAGCCACAGAATATGCAGGCAGCGCATTTTTTTGAGCAGAGATGTACTCAAGATAATATTTCCTTGGGAGTACCAGCAAGTCGCCGGCGGCGGATTGTAGCCGATTGGCATGAGGTAAACGAGTGGGGGCGTAAAGTAAATTTTATGCCAAAAAGTTAGCGTGAATGTTGGATTTTATCTATATGAATCTAATGAATATTTACAGATGATACCGTAAATAACTTGCTGCTAATTTAATCAAAGATAATGGCTTTTGAGTGTTAAATGCAGATTTGCCTGTAAGCGGTTTATTTTTTCAGTTTTATTCTTCAATCCTATATTTCAGCTTCTTTTTCAGTATTGAATATGTAAAGTTTGTAAACTTTGTTCTATTTGATAATCGATCTCATTTAATCTCGCACATTAAATTAGTTTAATGCAGCTCATTTCAGTTTTAGGCTGCATAGGGAAAGCCGATTCTGGAGGCATTTCTCTTCGGGTTGCTTTTGAGAGTGCACCATTGAAATTAAGAGTCAGTAAGTCGTCTTTGTCCTTTGCTCGAATTATTCATGTTTATGTGTCTATGGCGTTGTTGCTGCTGATGCTGTTTTTTGCGGTGACAGGCATAACGTTAAATCACCCCAATTGGTTTTCTCAAACAGATCAAGAACCTAAACGGGAGCAAGTGCCCATTCCTGCCTATTTATTACCCGTCGATACTCAAAATGCGCAGTGGCGTTTGGCAACGGGCCATTGGCTGAAAAGTGAATGGGCTATGGATATGGCCACTGCCGACATAGATGAAGACGAAATTAGCATAGTCAGCAAAGGGCCCGGAACTTACCGTAGCCTGACGTTGGACTTACTCGACGGCCAAGCCTATGTCGAAACCTTAGATTATGGTGTCGTAGCCGTAGTGAATGATTTGCATAAGGGCCGCAACACAGGCACTGCTTGGGCTTGGATACTCGACCTTAGCGCCGTACTGATTATTTTATTTTCGCTCACGGGGGCTTACTTATTATTGCCTCAAACTAAGCGCCTCAAAAAGTCATTGTTATACATGGTACTCGTCAGCGGTAGTTGCGGACTTGTGTATGTTTATTTCGTTCCCTAAGGAGTGTAGACCGAGTATGCGTCATCTTATTCGTACTGTTGCGGTGAGTGCTTTGTTTGTGAGTTCAGCTGCGTTTGCTGCGCCACAAATGACTGTCGATTTAACCTTGCCGGAAATTACCGAAGGCCAATATCACAGACCTTATGTGGCGGTATGGGTTGAGGATGCCCAAGGACAACCGGTAAAAACCTTAAGCCTTTGGGTTTGGGATGAAGGTCATAAATGGCTTAAAGACATCCGCCGTTGGTGGCGTAAAGCAGGTCGTGACGATATGAGTTTTGTTGATGGAATTGCATCTGCCACACGCCCTGCGGGTCATTACAAAATCGATTGGGATTTAAAAGATGAGGCGGGTAAAGCACTTGAGCCCGCTCGTTATACTGTGTTTATTGAAGTGGTGCGTGAGCATGGTGGTCGCGATCTCGTGCGACAAAATATCGATTTAACCACGGGGGACTTCTCTGTGCAGTTACCCGCCACTACTGAAACTGGCGTTATCGACATACGCTTAAGCGGCATGGCTCGCTGAGCCTTCAAATGAACATATTGCCCGTACATTACTCGTTAAACTTAAGGAAAAGGCATGAAATTACGTCTTATTGCATTACTTAGCACACTTTGTATTAGCCCGTTGGCAAGCAGCCACGACAGATGGATCTTACCTAGCCACTTTAACGTTTCGGCCGAAAGCCAAGAGGCCGTGTGGATCACTTCAGATGTGTCTGCCAGCAATCAAGTGTTTATGATGGATAAACCTTTCAGTGCCAGTGATGTACGTGTGTTATTGCCCAATGGTGAGTCAAGCTCTCCAAGCTCAAGTTATACCGGCGGCCGTAAGTCGGTATTTGACGTGCAATTGCTGCAAGATGGCACCTATAAGTTCGAGAAAGAAGTCACGCCGCGCTACTTCTCCCGCTATAAAGTAAAAGGCAAAGAAGGTTTTGTTCGTAGTCGTTTAGATAAAAATGCAACCGCCGCAGTCATGCCTAAAGGTGCTTCTGAATTAGAAGGTTCTTTAAATGTATCGCGAGTGGAAACCTACGTGACTCGAAATAAGCCGACAGATAAGGTTTTGGCTCCTAAGGGTGAGTATTTGGAATTAGTCCCTGTGACCCATCCTGCCGATATCGTTGAAAATGAACCCGCCACATTGCAGTTTGTTTATGATGGTAAACCCGTGGCAGGCGTCAGTGTTGCGATTATGAAAGACGGCAGTTTATACCGAAACAAGCCTGAAGAAATCGCCTTAACCTCAGATAAAGACGGTAAAGTAGCCATGACTTTGCCAGCGGCGGGACGTTATCTTTTACATGCATCGATTGAACGTCCAAACTCAGACACTTCCCTTGCCGATAAAACCGTTAGTGAGATTTTCCTTACGTTTGAAGCTGGGCTCGAATAGGATTCATTTTCCGCTTAAGTGACTAAACGTTATAGATGACTGAGTGTGATGAATGATTGAGTGTTATTAACGAGTTAGCCTTTATCGTTAAATGCCCACAGCCGCAACGTTGAGTGGGCATTTTTGTATTCAGCCTCCCTTTATCGATACGGCTTTTTATCAATGTCACCACAATGATCCTATCTGGCTCGCGGATTTAGATTTCATTGCTGGTAACTCCGCTTAAGGTTGGGTAAGCTGCGTCAATGCATTGTTCTTGATGCATCAAAGGCGCATAACGATTAGAATAGCGCAATTCCACCCTCATTTGACTGTGTTGACCTTAGCGTTGGCACGGGTTGCTTTTGTTTTAAAGGAGACGAAAGAAGTTATGACTAAGGTTCCTATGACAGTTGTCGGTGCAGAGCAGCTGCGTAAAGAGTTAGATATTCTCAAGTTTGACCGTCGCCCTAAGATCACTGAAGCCATTGCTTCAGCGAGAGAGTTAGGCGACCTGAAAGAAAACGCGGAATACCATGCGGCTCGTGAGGAACAAGGTATTTGTGAAGCACGTATCCGTGATATTGAGGGTAAGTTATCTAACGCGCAAATTATCGATGTCACTAAGATGGTGAACAACGGTCGTATCATTTTTGGCGCCACTGTAACTATTTTGAATCTCGATACTGACGTTGAAGTGACTTATCGCATAGTCGGCGATGATGAAGCGAATATTAAAGAAAACCTGATTTCTGTTAACTCACCGATAGCCCGTGGCTTAGTGGGTAAAAATGAAGGTGATGAAGTGTCGATTACCACGCCAGGTGGCATGACAGATTACGAAATCATCTCAGTACAGTATTTATAATCAGCGAATCGATTTAGCTATAGAGTCTGCTAAGTCGTGCCGAGAGTATGATTTGTGCTCGTTCTAAAACCGCCCTCGGGCGGTTTTTTGTTATCTGTAAATCCAGTTGGCATGCATGTTTAGAGATTGAGTTTTGCATGTGAATTTAAGATGTAGCTATGGATTTAAGATTTAGCTATGAATTTAAGATTTAGCTATGGATTGAGAACGCGCTTCAGGGTTGAACTCGAAAGATGGATAAAGATTAATTTGTCTCTTGCTGCACTTTTACTTAAGCTGCAACTCTAGAGCTTAATCAGAAAGTTTTATCAGAATTAACTCGGTATTGTGTAATTGATTTAGCACGAGTTTTATTTTAGACCCTAACGTTAAATAGCAAATGCTAAGCATGAATGGGGTTATTTTTCGTTTTAATAAGAGGGCACGCTTTGGTAAAACACTGGCGTACGGGATTGATGTTAGTTTGCGTGGCGATCATGCTGATTGCGCACTCGGCTAGCTATACGCCAAAAACCTCAGTACAACGCAGTAATACAAGTCATCATTATATTCAGACACATACAAATCTTAAGAAAGCGGCTCTAAAACAAACGGCCCAGATGCACACTGTAAGTCCTGATAGTTCAACTCCCGATGCAGAGCCAAGCGCTGAATCTCAAAGTTTGCCCGATGCTATTGCTCAATCGAATTCACATTCTGATGCTCAAACCGTTGAAAGCTGCGGCTCGTTGAGTAGCCATGATGTCCATGGTGCCAGCTCAGACTCAGCATCCCAGCCAACACCTTGTCCAAGCTCAGATTACGTGAGTCATTCGGACGACTTAAATTTTGCCCCAATCAATTCGCCGCGCTTTATTAGTCTTGCCCAACACGATGTGCGTGAGGTGAAGCCGGTCTATGTACTCGCAGTAGACTTTACTGCCGAACCGACACCCGATGTCGTTGAACCTACCGTTCTGGATATCACATCCGACTGGACGCTTTCAGCTGTATCTTCCCCAGCCCGAATTTCCGGGTGGAAAGTCTCAAATCTTCAATATCGATTTAGTCAGCAAGCCGCTTAACCCATCTATTTAGGTGTGCTATCGACTGGAGTTCGCTCCCGTTGAACGTGCATGCCATTGCACTTTTGTTCTCACCGAAACCATCTCTATCGCGGTTATATTCGCTGTGATGACTTGAGTTTAACTGGCTAAATTTGCTGGTGCTCAATGATAGGTTTCGGACTGATATCAATATGTTCGCTTAGCTTTGACTCAAAAGTTAGGTGATAAATAGCGAGTTAATCCCATGGAAAGAAAACCCAATAAACGGCTGCTAAATCACTATTCAGCTTGGAAATACTTAGTGCTTATCGTCACCATCATAGTGATGTTATTCAGTGCCTTGCCGACATTTTATGGTGAGGATGCCGCGGTGCAAGTAGGCGCTAAGGCTGGGTTAACACTCACGCCCGTAGCCCTTCGAGATAAGCTACAAGCTGAAGGCGTGACGGTAAAACGTATCGACCAAAAGAATGGTGAAACCTTAATTGTCCTCAATGAGGATAACCAACAAACCTTAGTTAAAACCTTGGTTTCGTCTATGGTCAAAGAGCCCAAGGAGTTGACCTTATCCCTTGCCAGTGCGGCGCCAAGTTGGTTGCAAAACTTAGGTTTTCAGCCGATTAAACTGGGGCTCGATTTACGTGGTGGTGTGCAGTTTTTACTCGATGTGGATGTTGAGCCTGTGTATCAAACTCAGGCAGAGGCGCTGGTTGATTCGCTACGTCAATTTATCCGTGAGCAGAAGATCCGTGGTGCCAGCGTCTATTTAGACCATGCTAGCCAGTTAAACCTGACCTTGCCCGATAATGACGCTCGCGCCGTCGTGCGTCAGATGATGAAACAGTCTTATCCCAATTGGCAATTATCTAATGCCGATGGCGCGGGTTTACAGATTAAGTTGAGCCAAGAGGAACAAACAAAGCTGCGTAATTTGACCGTGCAGCAAAACCTGCAAGTTATGCGCAGTCGTATTGAAGAACTCGGCATCACTGAAGCCTTAGTGCAGCGCCAAGGCGAGCATCGAATTCGGATTGAGTTGCCTGGCGTGCAAGATCCTGCAGCCGCGAAAAACGTCATTGGTGCTACAGCGAGTCTGGCTTTTTTCGAGGTGAAAGAGTCAGGTTCTGTGAATGCGCAAGTGCTGAAGGATAAATCTGGCAAGCCTATTTATGTGAGCCGCTCGCCAGTGCTGGGTGGCGATCACATTGTCGATGCCAGAGCGAGTTTAGGGGAGATGGGCATGGCCGAGGTGAATATTAATCTCGACCGTGTCGGCGGGCAGAAAATGTCTGAGTTTTCCCGATCCAATATTGGCAAACCTATGGCGACGTCTTACAGCGAGTACAGTCGTGATGAACAAGGTAAGGCCAAGCAAACTCAAGAGATTATCAGCGTCGCGACCATTCAATCCCAGCTTGGAGACCGCTTTCGCATCACAGGTGCTGGCACCTATCAAGAAGCGCAGCAATTAGCCTTGTTACTGCGAGCTGGCTCTATGACGGCGCCAGTAACGATTGTGGAAGAGCGCACCATTGGCCCAACGCTAGGTGCTGAAAACATTGAAAACGGTTTTGCAGCGCTTGGTCTAGGTATGGGCATTACCTTGTTGTTTATGGCGCTTTGGTATCGCCGTCTCGGTTGGGTGGCGAATATTGCGCTGATTTCTAACATGGTGATCTTGTTCGGCCTACTGGCGCTTATTCCTGGTGCTGTGTTGACCTTACCCGGTATTGCTGGCTTGGTGTTAACAGTCGGTATGGCTGTCGATACCAACGTGCTGATTTTTGAGCGAATAAAAGACAAGTTAAAGGAGGGGCGCAGTTTTGCGCTGGCAATTGATACCGGGTTTGATAGCGCGTTTTCTACTATTTTTGACGCCAACTTCACCACTATGATCACTGCAGTGGTGCTTTACTCCATAGGTAATGGTCCAATTCAAGGTTTCGCCTTGACCTTAGGTCTAGGTCTTCTGACCAGCATGTTTACCGGTATCTTTGCTTCAAGAGCCTTGATTAACTTAGTTTACGGACGTGATGCTAGTCGTCATGTGAGGGTATAAGCATGAAAAATATCAATCTAACAAAATGGCGTTATGTCTCCAGTGCTATCTCAATTTTTTTGATGATAACGTCATTAGCGATTATAGGTGTAAAAGGGTTTAACTGGGGATTAGACTTTACCGGTGGTGTGGTGACTGAAGTTCAGCTCGATAGAAAAATCACCAGCAGTGAGTTACAACCTTTGCTTAATGCTGCCTATCAGCAGGAAGTCTCTGTGATCTCGGCCAGTGAGCCGGGGCGTTGGGTACTGCGCTATGGTGATATAAAGAGTGCTGATACGGAGCAAAGCAATGTCGACATTCAGCAGGCATTAGCGCCACTTAACTCTGAAGTACAAGTCCTTAATAGTAGCGTTGTAGGGCCGCAGATTGGTCAAGAACTGGCGGAGCAGGGCGGGTTAGCGTTGTTAGTCGCTATGCTGTGTATTTTAGGCTATTTAAGTTATCGCTTTGAGTGGCGACTCGCATCGGGCGCTTTGTTTGCGCTGATACACGATGTTGTATTCGTACTGGCTTTTTTCGCGCTGACGCAGATGGAGTTTAATTTAACGGTACTGGCGGCTGTGCTGGCGATTTTAGGTTATTCGTTAAATGATTCGATCATTATTGCTGACCGCATTCGTGAGTTATTGATTGCAAAACCTAAGCTTTCGATTCAAGAGATTAATAACCAAGCAATTGTGGCGACGTTTTCCCGCACTATGGTGACCTCAGGGACAACTTTAATGACGGTTGGTGCGCTGTGGATCATGGGTGGTGGGCCGTTGGAAGGATTCTCGATTGCTATGTTTATCGGTATTTTAACCGGTACATTCTCATCGATTTCTGTTGGCACCTCACTGCCTGAGTTTTTAGGTTTAACGCCTGAGCATTATAAGGAACAAGTGATTTCTGATACGCCTTAGTGCTTTATTTTCATTCGTAGCAAAAACAAAGAGGCCACTCAATTGAGTGGCCTCTTTGTTAACACAATAAAAATCAAGAAAAATTATTTTGCCTTTGGCAAAGCAATTTTCATTTCTGGTGATTGACGATAAATCACCAGAATATGACCAATAAGTTGCACTTTTGCGGATTGAGTTTCACGTACTATGGCATCAACGATGGCATTTTTTAGCTCTCTGTCGGCAGAGGCTACTTTCACTTTAATCAATTCATGATAAGCGAGTGCGCTTTCAATTTCAGCGAGTACACCTTCAGTCAATCCAT
Source organism: Shewanella sp. SP2S2-4 (assembly GCF_031932025.1). NCBI lineage: Bacteria > Pseudomonadati > Pseudomonadota > Gammaproteobacteria > Alteromonadales > Shewanellaceae > Shewanella > Shewanella sp. SP2S2-4. Next base: position 114,578 of record NZ_JAUOER010000008.1, on the reverse strand, counting down.
TGGCACCAAGCAGCACCACTGGCTTTAGCGGATGCGCTAGACCTTTTAAATGCTGTTTTTGTTTGGTTGTTAAGTTCATTTCTACCAACTTTTGCTGAGTTACTGTTGAAAAACGGCTATTCTACCCTTATATAGCCTTTGTGTAACTCTCAATTGTTGCGGATTTTAAATGTCAGGTAAAAAACGTACGGCCAGTTCCAATCGATGGATGCTAGAACACTTTGATGATCATTATGTCAAACTCGCACAAAAAATGGGATTGCGATCTCGCGCTGCGTTTAAGCTTGAGGAGATCCAGCAAAAGGATCAACTTATCCGCTCAGGCATGACTGTGGTTGACTTAGGGGCCGCGCCGGGAGGCTGGTCTCAAGTGGCGGTTAAATTAGCCGGAGAAAAAGGTAAGGTCATCGCCTGTGACATTTTGCCTATGGATCCCATCGTCGGGGTAGACTTTTTGCAAGGGGATTTTCGTGAAGATAAAGTCCTTCAAGCATTGCTTACCCGAGTCGGTGACGCTAAGGTTGACGTTGTGTTGTCTGACATGGCGCCCAACATGAGTGGTTCAGATGGTGTAGACCAGCCGCGCGCCATGTATTTAGTGGAATTGGCGTTAGATATGTGTCATCAAGTTTTGGCACCTAACGGTTGTTTTGCGGTAAAAGTCTTTCAGGGGGAGGGCTTTGACGAGTACATGAAAGCGGTAAAAGAGGCGTTCAAAGTAGTTAAAACACGTAAACCGGACTCTTCGCGGGCGCGTTCCCGTGAAGTCTATCTTGTGGCGACTGGGTACAAGTTGTAGTAACCTAGCGTTAATAATCGCAAGACTTAATGAGGTCTAGTAATTTGAGTGACATGGCAAAAAATCTAATACTCTGGGTTGTCATCGCCGTTGTGCTGATGTCAGTGTTTCAGGGTTACTCCCCCTCTTCTTCGTCATCGCAGAAGATGGATTATTCTACCTTCTTAGATAATGTCCGTGATGGGCAGGTCGCAACTGTTGAAGTTAAAAGCGATCAACGTACTATCGAGGGTGCTAAACGAACGGGTGAAAAGTTCACGACTATCATGCCGTTATATGACCAAGATTTAATTAATGATCTTGATCGTAAAGGCATCACCATGAAGGGCCAAGAAGCCGAAGAATCTGGGTTCCTAACCCAAATTTTCATCTCTTGGTTCCCTATGTTATTGCTTATCGGGGTATGGATTTTCTTCATGCGCCAGATGCAAGGCGGCGGTGGCAAAGGCGCTATGTCCTTTGGTAAGAGCAAAGCCAAGCTGATGAGCGAAGATCAGATTAAAACCACGTTTGCCGATGTTGCTGGTTGTGACGAAGCAAAAGAAGAAGTCAAAGAGTTAGTTGATTATCTGCGTGACCCAACTAAATTCCAAAAATTGGGCGGCCGTATTCCAACGGGCGTGCTGATGGTGGGTCCTCCAGGTACTGGTAAAACCTTGCTGGCGAAAGCCATTGCGGGTGAATCTAAAGTACCTTTCTTCACTATCTCGGGTTCTGATTTCGTTGAAATGTTCGTTGGTGTTGGTGCATCCCGTGTGCGTGACATGTTCGAACAGGCGAAAAAGTCTGCACCTTGTATCATCTTTATCGATGAAATCGATGCGGTCGGTCGTCAGCGCGGCGCGGGTTTAGGTGGTGGTCATGATGAACGTGAGCAAACACTGAACCAAATGCTGGTTGAGATGGACGGCTTCGAAGGTAATGAAGGCGTTATCGTTATCGCGGCAACTAACCGTCCAGACGTACTCGATTCTGCACTGCTGCGTCCAGGTCGTTTTGACCGTCAAGTGGTCGTTGGCTTACCGGACGTTCGTGGTCGTGAGCAGATTTTGAAAGTGCATATGCGTAAAGTACCGCTTTCTGAAGATGTGAAGGCGAGTGTAATTGCCCGTGGTACACCAGGTTTCTCTGGTGCTGACTTAGCTAACTTAGTGAACGAAGCGGCCCTGTTTGCGGCTCGTGGAAATCGCCGAGTTGTGGGCATGGAAGAATTTGAGCGTGCTAAAGATAAAATCATGATGGGTGCTGAGCGCCGTTCTATGGTGATGTCTGAAGCTGAAAAAGAAATGACTGCATACCACGAAGCGGGCCATGCAATTGTAGGTTGTTTAGTACCAGAGCACGATCCTGTGCACAAGGTCACTATCATTCCTCGCGGCCGTGCGCTGGGTGTCACTTTCTTCTTACCCGAAGCTGACTCAGTGAGTCAGAGCCGTCGTAAGTTAGAAAGCCAAATTTCAGTCGCATACGGCGGTCGTTTAGCAGAAGAGCTTATCTACGGTACTGAAAAAGTGTCGACTGGTGCATCACAGGACATCAAATACGCGACCTCTATTGCGCGTAACATGGTGACTCAGTGGGGCTTCTCGGACAAGCTAGGTCCATTATTGTATGCCGAAGAAGACGGTGAAGTGTTCTTAGGTCGCAGTATGGGTAAAGCCAAAGCCATGTCCGATGAAACTGCAACTATCATCGACGCTGAAGTGAAAGTCTTTATCGACAAGAACTACGCGAGAGCGAGGCAGATATTGACGGATAACCTCGATATTCTGCACTCGATGAAAGAAGCTTTAATGAAATACGAAACTATTGATTCACTTCAAATTGATGATTTAATGAAGCGTCGTGAAGTACGTCAACCGGCCGATTGGCAAGTGGATGACCATGGTTCTAACGACAAAGGTAGCGGTCATGGTGAGCCAGCTGAGAAAGCTGCTGATACTGTGACTAATGCATCTGATGAACCGGACTTGAAAGAGCCTGATGAATCACCTGCTAAGTAATTTGTTGTGAAACAAAAGAAAACCCCGTAAAGGGGTTTTCTTGTTTTACCTTGTAAGTAATTTGACTGCGCTGTCATTTATCCACTTTGCCGTTACTGATATTTATCCTCTGACATCATTACCTTGGATAGAAAGTGAAGGCTAAAACTGATGACGCAAGTTATGCCTATAGGTAAAATCGTAAGTGTTCGTATTACTGGAGTAAATGCGTGTTTGAACTGATTGCTGGCACTAAACGCCTCGCGTTATCTTCGCCCATAGTGATGGGCATTCTGAATGTCACTCCCGATTCCTTTTCCGACGGTGGTCAATATTCTTCCTATGAACTTGCCTGTCAGCATGCCGATGACATGGTGGCTCAAGGCGCAGGGATGATTGATATTGGTGGAGAGTCGACAAGGCCCGGCGCCGCCGAGGTGAGCCTAGCCGATGAACTTGCGCGGGTGATCCCGTTAGTAAAATATGTGGCGACGCACCATGATGTGTGGATTTCGGTCGATACCAGTAAAGCTGAAGTGATGCGTCAAGCCGTTGCCGCGGGTGCACACCTAATTAATGATGTCCGTGCTTTGATGGAACCCGGTGCGCTCCAAGCCGCCGTGGAGTTGCACGTTCCTATCTGTTTAATGCATATGCAGGGCGAGCCGAAGAATATGCAGTCTTCGCCGACGTATTATGATGTTATTGAAGAAGTGTCTACTTTTTTGACCGAGCGGGTTAACGCTTGCTTACAAGCTGGGATCCCCCGTGAATTACTTATACTCGATCCTGGCTTTGGTTTTGGCAAAAGCTTAGAACATAACTATGAATTACTGGCAAAACTCGATTCTTTTGCCAAGTTTGATTTGCCCTTATTGATAGGATTGTCCCGTAAGAGCATGATAGGGAACCTCTTAGCAAAACCGACCTCAGATCGTCTTGCTGGAAGCCTTGCTGGCGCAATGATAGCGGCCCAAAAGGGGGCTCATATCATTCGCGTGCATGATGTTGCTGAAACTGTGGATATGCTCAAGGTGTTACAAGCGACACAAGCGTATTTTTAAGCATCGTTATGCTCTCGTTAAGCATTTAATTAATATTATGATCCCAAATTATTGGGACACATTTGAGTTTGTGGGGCGATATGAAAGAACGTAAATTTTTTGGAACTGACGGTATTCGGGGAAAGGTCGGTTCAGGTCAAATGACACCTGAGCTTGCGCTAAAATTAGGTTGGGCAGCGGGTCGTGTATTGTCCCGCAGTGGTACCAAAAAGGTGATCATAGGTAAAGATACCCGTATTTCAGGTTATATGTTCGAATCGGCATTAGAAGCGGGTCTTTCTGCTGCTGGTCTTAATGTGATGTTAATGGGACCCATGCCCACGCCCGCAGTCGCCTATTTAACGCGTACGTTTCGCGCAGAAGCTGGGGTGGTGATCAGCGCATCACACAATCCTTATTACGATAACGGCATTAAATTTTTCTCGACCGACGGCAGTAAGTTAGACGATAACTTAGAGCTAGAAATCGAAGCCGAACTTGAAAAGCCCCTCGTTTGCGTTGAATCACATCTGCTTGGCAAAGTGTCGCGCATTGAAGATGCTCGTGGTCGTTATATCGAGTATTGCAAAGGTAATTTCCCCGCAGAACACACGTTAACTGGGTTAAAAATTGTGGTCGATTGTGCCCATGGTGCAACCTATCACATAGCCCCCGCAGTATTTCGTGAGTTAGGTGCCGAGGTGATTGCCATTGGTGATAAACCTAATGGGGTTAACATCAATGACAAAGTGGGCGCTACGTCCATGGGTAAGATTTGTGAAACTGTGCTCGCCGAAAGTGCCGATTTAGGTATTGCGCTCGACGGCGATGGCGATCGTATTATGATGGTCAATAGTAAAGGCGAAGTCATTGACGGCGACCAGATTTTATATATTTTGGCCTGTGATGCGAAATCCCGCGGCGTATTACGCGGTGGTGTAGTTGGTACGTTAATGTCAAATCTTGGGCTTGATTTAGCTTTGCAAGCCTTAGATATTCCCTTTGCGCGTTCAAAAGTGGGTGACCGCTATGTGATGGAATTGCTGAAGGAACTCGATTGGCGCATCGGCGGTGAAAACTCTGGGCATATCCTTAATCTTGACCACGGCACAACCGGTGATGGTATTGTCGCTGGGATTTTAGTGTTAGCGGCCATGCGCCGCCAAAATGCCACGCTAGAACAACTGACTTCTGCGATGGAAATGTTGCCACAGGTATTAGTCAATGTGCGCTTTGAGGGCGAGCATGACCCGCTTCAATCAGATAAAGTAAAAGCGGCACAGGCACAGGTTGAGTCAGAGCTTGGTGTTCGTGGTCGAGTGCTATTACGTAAGTCAGGTACTGAACCTTTGATCCGTGTCATGGTAGAAGGTGACGATCATAGTACAGTATTGGCGCACGCAAATTTGATTGCGGATGCGGTAAAATCGGCAAGCTAATCTTTGCATATTTAATAATGAGTGCGGCTGATACCAATTTAAAATTAAGGTGTTAGCTGCACAAATGAACAGAAATCAGCTTTTGAGTCTAAAAAACAAGCACTCCAACCTGATATCTGAAAAAATTCGAATTTTGCTATTGTAACTTAATAAGTGGTTCGCTATTATTCACGCCGCTTTCAGAGGAGACAGTGATGGCACTCAGACGTCCTATGGTAGCTGGCAATTGGAAGATGAACGGCAGTGCGGCATTAGCCCAAGAGTTGTTCAAGAAATTTGCCTCTAAGCTCCAAAATGATTCAGCTGAAGTGGTTTTATGCCCGCCTTCTATCTATCTAGAGAGCGTCAGGCAACTGCTAGAAGCAAACAAGGAAGCGTTAGACGGTTCACTTGTTAGGATGGGCGCACAAAACCTGAGTCAACATGACTTTGGCGCTTATACCGGAGAAGTTTCAGGTCAGATGCTCAAAGATTCAGGATGTCGATATGTGATTATCGGGCATTCAGAACGTCGCCGTATGTACGGAGAGACGAGTAATATCGTAGCGGAGAAATTCGCCGCTGCACAAAAGCATGGCTTAACTCCCATTTTATGTGTGGGTGAGTCGGGTCCAGCGCGTGAAGCAAGACGTACCTTTGAGGTGATTGCTGAAGAGTTGGACATAGTGATCCAGAAGAATGGCACTATGGCTTTTGATAACGCCATTATCGCCTACGAGCCACTTTGGGCTGTAGGGACAGGTAAAAGCGCTACACCAGAGCAGGCACAAGAAGTTCATGCGTTTATTCGCAAACGCCTCTCTGAAGTCTCTCCGTTTATCGGAGAAAATATCAGGATTCTCTACGGTGGTAGTGTAACGCCGAGTAATGCTGCAGATTTATTTGCCCAACCTGATGTTGATGGTGGACTGATTGGCGGTGCTAGCTTAAACTCTAGCGAGTTTTTAAGTCTGTGTACCATAGCGATGAGCGCATAATATGTATGAAGTTCTAGTAGTTATTTACTTGTTGGTTGCATTAGGTCTGATCGGCCTAGTATTAATTCAGCAAGGTAAGGGAGCTGACATGGGGGCCTCTTTTGGCGCCGGTGCATCAGGTACTCTGTTTGGTTCAAGCGGTTCAGGTAACTTCCTGACACGCACTACGGCAATTCTTGCCATTGCGTTTTTTACTTTGAGTCTGCTAATTGGCAACTTAAGTGCAAACCACGCAAAAAATGAAGATTCATGGAAAAATTTAGGTTCAGACACTGAACAGGTCACACAACCTGTTGAGCAAGGAACCCAAAAGTCAGAAACGAAAATTCCTGACTAGTAAAAGGTGTCGCCGAGGTGGCGAAATTGGTAGACGCGCAGCCTTGAGGTGGCTGTGACCTAACGGTCGTGCGGGTTCAAGTCCCGCTCTCGGCACCAAATATAACTAAGATAGACGAGATAAGTTCTCTCTTAGTTATTGCAAGAAATGACGATAGTCAATATACTTGCACACAGTTGACGCGGGGTGGAGCAGCATGGTAGCTCGTCGGGCTCATAACCCGAAGGTCGTCGGTTCAAATCCGGCCCCCGCAACCAGCTCCTAGTAACGAATAGTCTTTGAATTCGTTATGGTTTACAGGTTCTTGAAATTAATGACCTCGTGATTACGGGGTTTTTTGTTATCTGGGACTTTTAAATTTGTCGCATGCTTCGTATGTGGCGTTGTACTAGGGCTATTAAGCCCTTTTTTGTTTTTTCGGGGGTCAATCTTGGCAACGTTAGAATTCAGACTGGCAGAAATGCTCAAAGTACCTGTGGAAGCATTAGGCTTTCAGCTATGGGGCATTGAATATGTTCAAGCGGGTAAGCATTCCACACTGCGAGTGTTCATTGATGGTGAGAATGGTATCAATATTGAAGATTGTGCCAATGCAAGTCGCCAAGTCAGTGCTGTACTCGATGTTGAAGATCCTATTTCTACAGAATATACCCTAGAGGTTTCTTCGCCAGGTGTTGATAGACCCTTATTTACTGCCGAGCAGTATGCGGGCTATGTGGGCGAGGATGTAAAGCTTCAATTGACTATGCCGGTTGACGGCAGTCGTAATTTAAAAGGCGCCATCACTGCGGTCGACGGGCAAATGCTCTCGCTGAAAGTGAATGGTAAAGAGTTAGTTGTCGCATTGGATAATATCCGCAAAGGCAACTTAATCGCTAAGTTTTGATGGTTTCAAGGTGAACGAGGCAAGACGAGATGAATAAAGAGATTCTGCTAGTCGCTGAGGCGGTTTCAAATGAAAAGGCCGTTCCACGCGAGAAAATTTTTGAAGCGCTAGAGATTGCTCTGGCCACAGCAACCAAGAAAAAATACGAAGGTGATATTGACGTTCGTGTTGCTATCGACCGTAAAACCGGTGGTTATGATACTTTCCGTCGTTGGATGGTGGTTGATGACAACGGTGCCGCGTTAGAAAATCCTTACCGCGAAATCACGTTAGAAGCGGCACGATACGAAAATCCAGATATCCAACCTGGCGAGTTTATCGAAGACGATATCGAGTCAGTGGTGTTTGACCGTATTACCACTCAAACTGCTAAGCAAGTGATCGTACAGAAAGTACGTGAAGCTGAACGTGCTCAAGTGGTTGAACAGTTCCAAGACCAAGAAGGTGAGTTAATCACTGGTATAGTCAAAAAAGCAACTCGTGAAAGCGTAGTGGTTGACTTAGGTAATAACGCTGATGGCGTGTTGTTCCGTGAAGATTTAATTTCACGTGAATCTTTCCGCCCAGGCGACCGCGTACGTGCATTACTGTACTCAGTACGTCCAGAAGCTCGCGGCGCACAGTTATTTTTAAGCCGTACTAAACCTGAAATGCTAATCGAGCTTTTCCGTGTAGAAGTACCTGAAATTGCTGATGAACTGATTGAGATTATGGGCGCAGCCCGTGATCCAGGCGCGCGCGCTAAAATCGCCGTTAAGTCAAATGACCGTCGTATCGATCCTATCGGTGCGTGTGTGGGTATGCGTGGTGCACGTGTACAAGCTGTGTCGAATGAACTGGGTGGCGAACGTGTTGATATCGTGTTGTGGGATGATAATCCAGCACAATACGTGATCAATGCCATGGCGCCAGCCGATGTGGCCTCTATCATAGTTGACGAAGATAACCATTCAATGGATATCGCTGTTGAAGCAGATAGTTTGGCACAAGCCATTGGACGTAATGGCCAGAACGTACGTTTAGCAACACAGCTGACAGGTTGGGTTCTGAACGTTATGACAGTGGACGATATGAATAAGAAACACCAGGCAGAAAGTGCCAAGGTGGTTGATTTATTCGTTAACTCACTGGATGTCGATGAAGATTTTGCACAAGTACTGGCGGACGAGGGCTTTACGTCGCTCGAAGAAGTTGCCTATGTGCCTGTGTCTGAACTATTGGCGATTGACGGTTTTGACGAAGATCTCGTTGAAGCCTTACGTGAACGTGCAAAAGCGGCGATCTCAACTCGAGCTCTCGCTACTGAAGAAGCACTGGATGGTGTGGAGCCAAGTGAAGAGTTGCTAGCACTTGAAGGTGTTGACAGACACTTAGCCTATGTTTTCGCTAGCAAAGGTATTGTGACTCTAGAAGACTTGGCTGAACAAGGCATTGATGATTTGATCGAAATTGAAGAATTGACAGAAGAAAAAGCAGGTGAGCTCATCATGGCAGCCCGCAATATCTGTTGGTTTGGCGAAGAAGCATAAGTCGATCAACAGGGGGATTTAACTGATGGCAGATACTACCGTAGAGAAATTGGCCACGGAAGTGGGTAAAAGTGTTGAACGTCTGATTGAGCAATTCTCTCAGGCTGGAATTAAGAAAGGCCAAGCTGATAACGTGACTGAAGCTGAAAAGCAGCAGTTACTGGATTATCTGAAAAAGCAGCACGGTGGCGAAAATGCGCCAACGAAAATGACGTTGCAGCGTAAAACCGTATCGACCCTGAGTGTGGCTGGTAATGGTGGTCAATCTAAAGATGTTAAAGTTGAAGTTCGTAAAACACGAACTTTCGTCAAGCGTGATGCTAATGAGGCTACTCTGAAGGCTGAAGAAGAAGCGAAGGCCGAAGCAGAAGCTTTGGTAAAAGCAAAGGCTGAAGCAGATGCTGCTGCGGCAAAAGCGAAAGCAGAAGCTGATGCGAAGGCAAAAGCTGATGCAGAAGCCAAGGCGAAAGCCAAAGCAGCAGCCGAAGTGAAAGTGACCAAAGATACTTCACCAGAAGCTGAAGCGGCACGTTTAGAAGCTGAGCGTTTAAAAGCGGCACAAGAAGCGGCAACTAAGCGTAAGCAAGATGAAGAAGCTGCAAAAGCCGCTGAAAAAGCGCGTTTACTTGCAGAAGAAAACTCTAAGCGTTGGGCTGAAGAAGAACGTCAACGTTTAGAAGCTGAGAAAAACGGCGATCACCACATCACCACCTCTAAAGTAGCGCGTGCTGCTGAAGATACCTCTGATCTGGATGAAGAAAAACGCGGACGTCGTGCTCGTAACAAGAGTAACGCCAAAAAACGTGGTGGCAAAGATGCCCGTGACGGCCGTGAAAAACACATGCGTAACCGCAGTACTGCACCTGAGTCTATGGCGCACGGCTTTAATAAGCCAGTTGCAGCGGTAAGCCGTGATGTGCGTATCGGTGAAACTGTGACTGTTTCTGAACTTGCGCATTTAATGGCAGTGAAAGCGACTGAAATCATCAAGCAAATGATGAAAATGGGTTCTATGGTTACGATCAACCAAGTGTTAGATCAAGAGACCGCCCAGTTAGTTGCTGAAGAAATGGGCCACAAAGTTGTGCTTATCCGTGAAAACGAACTTGAGCACCAAGTGATGCAAGACCGTGACGATGAAGATGGCATCAAGCTAGAATCTCGTGCACCAGTTGTGACTATCATGGGTCACGTTGACCACGGTAAGACGTCACTACTCGACTATATTCGCCGCGCTAAAGTGGCTGCTGGCGAAGCCGGTGGTATTACTCAGCATATCGGTGCCTACCATGTTGAAACTGAAAACGGCATGATCACTTTCCTTGATACTCCTGGTCACGCCGCGTTTACTGCAATGCGTGCCCGTGGTGCCAAGGCAACGGATATCGTTGTATTAGTTGTTGCTGCCGATGACGGTGTAATGCCGCAAACTATCGAAGCTATTCAACATGCTAAAGCCGGTAACGTGCCATTAATCGTGGCTGTGAACAAGATGGATAAGCCGGAAGCGGATATCGATCGCGTTAAGAGCGAATTGTCACAACACGGCGTCATGTCTGAAGATTGGGGTGGAGACAACATGTTTGCCTTCGTTTCAGCTAAGACAGGTGAAGGCGTTGATGAACTGTTAGAAGGCATTTTGTTGCAAGCTGAAGTTCTCGAACTGAAAGCGGTACGTGATGGTATGGCTGCCGGTGTGGTCATTGAATCACAATTGGACAAAGGTCGCGGCCCAGTGGCAACGATTCTGGTTCAAGAAGGTACTTTGCGCCAAGGTGATATCGTTCTGTGTGGTCTTGAGTACGGTAAAATCCGTGCAATGAAAGACGAGAACGGTCGTTCAATTACTGAAGCGGGTCCATCTATTCCTGTTGAAATTCTGGGTCTGTCAGGCGTTCCGTCTGCAGGTGATGAAGCAACAGTAGTACGTGACGAGCGTAAAGCGCGTGAAGTTGCCCTGTATCGTCAAGGTAAGTTCCGTGATGTGAAACTGGCACGCCAGCAAAAATCTAAGCTAGAAAACATGTTCGCGAACATGACAGACGGCGAAGTGAAAGAACTGAACATCGTTCTTAAAGCAGACGTACAAGGTTCACTCGAAGCGATTACTGACTCGTTAACAGGTCTGTCTACCGACGAAGTGAAAGTGAACATCATCGCTCGCGGTGTGGGTGCACTGACTGAAACGGATGCAACCTTAGCGGCAGCTTCTAACGCTATCCTGGTTGGCTTTAACGTGCGTGCCGATGCACAAGCGCGTAAGACAATCGACAGCGAAAGTGTTGATTTACGTTACTACAGCGTAATCTATAATTTGATTGATGAAGTTCGTGCAGCGATGACAGGTATGCTGTCTCCTGAATTCAAACAACAAATTATTGGTCTGGCTGAAGTGCGTGACGTGTTCAAATCACCTAAGCTGGGCGCAATTGCTGGCTGTATGGTTACCGAAGGTACCATCAAGCGTAGCGCACCAATTCGCGTACTACGTGATAACGTGGTTATCTACGAAGGTGAACTTGAATCTCTACGTCGCTTTAAAGACGACGTTGCTGAAGTTCGCAATGGTATGGAATGTGGTATTGGCGTTAAGAACTACAACGATGTTCGCGTAGGCGACCAAATCGAAGTATTCGAAACCGTCGAGATTGCTCGTACTCTGTAACGATAATAAGGGCGGCTTTAGCCGCCCTTATCAATTTAAGCTATGGTAAGAAATATTATGGCAAAAGAATTCAGTCGTACTCGTCGAATCGCTCAGCAGCTTCAGCAAGAACTGGCTCAAGTGCTACAGCGCGACATGAAAGATCCTCGTATTGGCTTTGTAACCGTGAATGACGTCGATGTCTCACGCGACCTTAGTTATGCAAAAGTCTTCGTGACTTTCTTTGAAGAAGACAAAGCCGTTGTTCAAGAAAAGCTAAATGCTTTGATCAGCGCCGCTCCTTATATCCGCACTTTAGTGGCTGGCCGTATGAAGCTGCGTGTGATGCCTGAACTGCGTTTTATCTATGATAGCTCGCTGGTTGAAGGTATGCGCATGTCTAACTTAGTTAGCCAAGTGATCAACCAAGACAAAGCGAAGCAGCAGCAATTTGGCAGCGAAGACGCATCGGTTGAAGATGAAGTCTTAGGTGATGATATTGCCGATGATGCAGATGAAACGGAAGGTAAAGATTAATGGCTCGTCGTCCAAAAGGTCGTTTTATTGATGGAATAGTGCTGCTGGATAAATCCACGGGCATGAGTTCTAACTTTGCATTGCAAAGAGTAAAGCGCTTTTTTAATGCGAACAAAGCAGGGCATACGGGCGCACTCGATCCGTTAGCAACAGGTATGTTACCTGTGTGCTTAGGCGAAGGGACTAAGTTTTCCCAGCATCTGTTAGATGCTGATAAACGTTATTTAGTTACCGCAAAACTGGGTGAGCGTACGGATACCAGTGATTCCGATGGCGAAGTGGTGCAAACCCGCGCCATTGATTTTACTGAGGCGCAGTTATTAACCGCGCTTGATTTCTTCCGCGGCGAGACTCAGCAAGTGCCTTCTATGTATTCCGCGCTAAAATATCAGGGCCAGCCCCTGTATAAATATGCCCGTGAAGGCATTGAAGTGCCGCGCGAATCTCGCCCTATTACGGTATTTGAGCTTAATTTCATCGGTCTTGAATGCGATGAGCTGACCTTAGATATTCATTGTTCTAAGGGCACTTATATTCGCACTATCATAGACGATCTCGGCGAAATGCTCGGATGTGGCGCCCATGTGATCATGTTGCGTCGCACTCAAGTTGCACAATATCCCTATGCAAGAATGGTTACCTTAGAACAACTTGAAGCGCTTGTTGCCCAAGCACATGAACAACAGATAGATCCGAGTGTTTTACTTGATCCGCTGTTGTTACCTATGGACACGGCCGTGGCCGATTTTCCTGAGGTGAATGTGCCAGATGCAATCGCCCCTTATTTAATGCAAGGTCAGGCTGTTCGGGTGCCCGTTAATGCAGACTTGAAAACCGATGAACTGGTGCGTATCACTTTAGGTGACATCCGCCGATTTGTGGGGATTGGTACTATGAACGAAGACGGCTTACTTGCGCCGAAACGACTCATAGTAATCCATGACGAGCCTGTAGAATCGCATTAGTCTGCTATCCATGAACAAATTAATTAATTTGTTCATGGATTAGTCTCCACCTTTTATTGCGCTAGGGTGGGTTTCTGGGTAGAATAGCGCGCCCTCTGGCTGAGTTAGTGATCGGCTAGAGATTCATAATTATTTATTTGGAGATATACATGTCACTAAGTACTGAAGCAAAAGCAAAAATTTTGGCTGAATTTGGCCGTGGCGAAAACGACACTGGTTCAACTGAAGTTCAAGTTGCTTTGTTAACTGCGCAAATCAACCATTTGCAAGATCACTTCAAAGAGCACATACACGATCACCACTCACGTCGTGGTCTGTTACGTATGGTTAGCTCACGTCGTAAGTTAACTGCTTACCTGAAACGTACTGATTTAGCACGTTACACTGCACTGATCCAAAAGTTAGGTCTACGTCGTTAATCTCGCGTTGACTAACGTGAAAAAGGAGGCTTAAGCCTCCTTTTTTATTGCCTAAAATTCAGTAGATGATTAAATCAAGCTGTGTAGGATTTAGGCCAGAGCATGTCGATATTATGTCTTTACGCTGGCCTTAACGCCGCATAAATCATTGGTCTGATTAAAGAACTCTAAGCACCACGTAGTCCATCTAAAGTGCTTATCGTTGCTGTCTGTGTCGCTATATACAGGGCTTCAAATTCCGCTTGGGGCAAGGGTTGGCTAAAATAGAAACCTTGGCCAACTTGGCACTGATTCTGCTTCAACCAATCCAACTGCTGCTCGTTTTCAATTCCTTCGGCCACAATGGTCAAATTAAGCTGCTTACCCAACATCAAAATGGTCGATGCGATTGCACTATCCCCTGGTAAATCGGACACGAAACAGCGGTCAATTTTCATGGTGGTGATGGGTAAATGGCGTAGGTAAGAAAGTGATGAATACCCAGTGCCGAAGTCATCGACGGCAATACCAAATCCTGCAGATTTTAGTTGCTCAAGTTTAGCGATAGCCAGTTCAATGTCGTTCATCAACGAGGTTTCAGTGATTTCAATTTCCAGCAACTCGGGTTGGATTTGATAGCGTAATGCCATCTGCTTGATATCGGGAACTAAACTAGCATCGGCAAATTGTTGTGAGGCAACATTAATCGCAATTGGGATGGCATAGTTATATTTTTTCTGCCACTCCCTCAAGACCTTGCAGCTTTGTTCTATTACCCAGCGTCCAATTGGAATGATGATCCCTGTTTCTTCCGCGACGGGAATAAAAGAAACCGGACTGATGAGTCGGCCGTCTTTTTGCCAGCGGATCAGGGCTTCACAGGCGATCACTTTGCCCGTTTGTAGGTCGAGTTTTGGCTGAAAATACAGTAAAAATTCGTTGTTTTTTAACGCATCATGCAAAGATGCTTCGGTGCGTAAACGCACAGCTGCGCGCTCTGTCATCTGCTGTTTAAAGAAGGCCCATTGATTCGAGCCTGCAGCTTTCGCGCTGTACATGGCAATGTCAGCGTGACGGATCAAATCTTCAGCACTGTTACCGTCTTCGGGATAAATAGAAATCCCAATTGATGCCGCAGGATGAATTGCATGTTCATTTAATTGAATCGGGACATTGAGCTGGATCAGTAGCTTATCTACAAAATCTGCCGCTTGGTCTGGGGTGTGAACTGTATCAGCCAGAATAACAAATTCATCGCCTCCTAAGCGGGAAACTGTGCCTTTATCGCCAACGAAGCGTTCAAGGATGCGGGCAATACGGGCAAGAAATTGATCGCCTAATGCGTGGCCAAGGGAATCGTTGATATTCTTAAAGCGGTCTAAGTCGATAAACATCAAGGCAAAGCTGCGTTTGTGTACTCGCGAACGTTGGATTGTGACTGCGATGGTTTCAAGCAATAGCGTGCGGTTGGGTAAGCCTGTTAGCGGATCTCGGGTCGCCATCTTGCGCAGTTTGGATTGGGTCTGGCTAAATTGGATAAGAATTTGGTTGAATTTAGAGGTCACTAGACCGAGTTCATCATCCTTGTGCGCATTGGACATAGGTAAGAGGTTTTCGTCCGGAGAGTCGGGCTCAATCTTATCTATGGCCTCGCTGATGCGTGCGATAGGCTGAGTTAAGAAGCGATGGAAGACGACAGATAATACTAAGGTGAGCAAGAGAGCGCGGGCAAGTGTGGCGAAAAAACTAAATCTTAACTGTGAGAAAAGGGTATTTGTCAGCTCTTGGGTGTCGTAGAAAACTGTTAATGTGCCAATAAGTTGTTGCTGTTGGGTGCCTTCAAAATAAAAAGGGCGGTACAGCGGGCGAGATATTTCCTTGAGATCATCAAATAATTTGTTACTTAAGCTGATAAAAGTCTGCGAGTTGTTCTTTTTATTATTGCTGACTGAAACAAACATGGAACCATCGTCGAGCTCAATCACTGCTGAGCCGACATGTTCAACCTTAATGGCCCCTTCTAATGTTTGGCGAGCTAAATTATCATCCAAAGCCCAGACGGCATTTGCTGCTGGTTGTTCAACTGAATCAAGGAGTTCTTGCTGGGTAGTTGTGAGCTGTTGTTTGGTTGATACGACGACTAAAGCGATT
The DNA here is from genome assembly GCF_031932025.1 of Shewanella sp. SP2S2-4. Taxonomy (NCBI): domain Bacteria; kingdom Pseudomonadati; phylum Pseudomonadota; class Gammaproteobacteria; order Alteromonadales; family Shewanellaceae; genus Shewanella; species Shewanella sp. SP2S2-4. The sequence goes on along the minus strand of NZ_JAUOER010000008.1, from coordinate 98,891 downwards.
TCAACAATAAAAATTGCAATGGCAAAAAAGAGGGCGGTAAATACGACTAGATTAGTTTGTTTCCACGTCAGTGACTTAAAACGGCCTGTCATCGGGCGCATCCTTTATGATAATTATTCACCATCTGCGAGAATTTCCGTATCAATGTAAACCGCAACTCTTTGTTGATTTAACCACTTTAGTGAAAAGTTACGTATTTGTCATCATTATCTGCTCTTTATCTATTGATCCGATTTGCAGTATACTTACGCGCGTAATTCAAGGTCATTAATTAAGGAATGGGTCACGTGAATCCTATTGTAAAGAGTTTTGAGTATGGTCAACATACAGTCACCCTGGAAACAGGTGTTATAGCGCGTCAAGCAGATGCAGCCGTTTTAGCGAGCATGGGTGACACGACTGTGTTGGTCACTGTTGTCGGTAAAAAAGAAGCAGAAGCTGGTCGTGACTTTTTCCCTCTGACTGTTAACTATCAAGAAAAAACCTACGCAGCAGGTAAAATTCCTGGTGGTTTCTTTAAGCGTGAAGGCCGTCCTTCAGAAGATGAGACTTTAATTGCTCGTCTGATTGACCGTCCAATTCGCCCTCTTTTCCCTAATGGTTTCAAAAACGAAGTTCAAGTTATCATTACTGTAGTCTCTGTCGATCCACAAATCGAGCCAGATATCATCTCTATGATAGGTACTTCAGCGGCACTGGCTATTTCTGGTATTCCATTCAGCGGTCCTTTAGGTGCTGCACGTGTGGGTTACATTGATGGCGAATACGTGTTGAACCCAAGTGTTGCGCAACTTGCAACCAGCCAACTGAACTTAGTGGTTGCTGGTACTGCTGGCGCAGTATTAATGGTGGAATCAGAAGCCCAAGCATTACCAGAAGAAGTGATGTTAGGTTCTGTTGTTTACGGTCACGATCAACAACAAGTGGTTATCAAAGCGATTGCTGAATTTAAAGCAGAAGCTGGTAAACCAACTTGGGATTGGACTGCACCAACGCAAGATGCCGATTTAGTTGCCCAAATCAAAGAGCTTGCAGAAGCGGGTTTAGGTGATGCGTATAAAATCCAAGTTAAACAAGATCGTTATGCTCAAGTTTCTGTTGTTAAAGCAGCAACAAAAGAAGCCTTGTTAGCGAGCAATCCAAGCGTTGATTTACGTGAAGTTGATAACTTACTGGGTAGCTTAGAGAAGAAAGTGGTTCGTGGTCGCATCATCCGTGGTGAGCCTCGTATTGATGGTCGTGAACCAGACATGATCCGTGCCTTAAGTGTGTTAGCGGGCGTATTGCCACGTACTCACGGTAGCGCATTGTTCACTCGTGGTGAAACTCAAGCGTTAGTCACTTGTACTTTAGGTACTGAACGTGATGCACAGAAGATTGACAGCATCATGGGCGAGCGCACTAACCGTTTCATGCTGCACTATAACTTCCCTCCATACTCTGTTGGTGAAACAGGCATGGTGGGTTCACCTAAGCGCCGCGAAATCGGTCATGGTAAGTTAGCATGGCGCGGTATCAATGCTGTTATGCCTTCAGCTGCTGAATTCCCATACAGCGTGCGCGTTGTATCTGAAATCACTGAATCTAACGGTTCAAGCTCTATGGCGTCAGTATGTGGTACTTCACTAGCTCTGATGGATGCTGGTGTGCCTATCAAAACTTCTGTAGCGGGTATCGCTATGGGTCTAGTGAAAGAAGGCGATGATTTCGTTGTTCTTTCTGACATCTTAGGTGATGAAGATCATTTAGGTGACATGGACTTTAAAGTTGCGGGTACGCGTGATGGTATTACTGCACTGCAGATGGATATCAAGATCGAAGGTATCACTAAAGAAATCATGGATATCGCACTGCAACAAGCCTATGGCGCACGTGTACATATCCTGAACGTGATGGATCAAGCGATTGGTTCACACCGTGATGATATTTCTGATCACGCTCCACGGATCACTGTTATCAAGATCAACCCAGAAAAAATCCGTGACGTTATCGGTAAAGGCGGCGCAGTTATCCGGGCTCTTACTGAAGAAACGGGCACTACGATTGAACTGGAAGATGACGGTACTGTGAAGATCGCTTCTTCAAACGGCGAAGCAACCAAAGAAGCTATCCGTCGTATCGAAGAAATCACTTCAGAAGTTGAAGTGGGTCGTATCTACAATGGTAAGGTTATCCGTATCGTTGATTTCGGCGCATTCGTGAACATTCTGCCGGGCAAAGACGGTTTAGTACACATTTCACAAATCAGTGATGAGCGTGTTGCTAACGTGTCTGATCACCTTGAACTAAACCAAGAAGTTGCTGTTAAAGTAATGGAAGTGGATCGTCAAGGCCGCGTACGTCTGTCAATCAAAGAAGCACAAACTAAAGAAACTGCCGCTGCTGAATAATGAGTCTTTGACTTATTATTGGCACACACTTTCTAAGTGATTGCATCAAAAGGAGATCAAATGATCTCCTTTTTTGTTTTTGGCATTAAGAAAGTCAGTATTAATCTTAATTCCCCAATAGCAGTCCTGTGGTGGGATTGCTATCATGAAGATTCTTCTGCGTATGTTGGGAATCTAAAAAGGTAGAAATGGATGAGTCTTAAAATTAGAACCGCTGTCGTTGCTGTGCTGGCGGGCGCCAGTCTGTTGTTAGCCGGATGCGCTACCACCCAGTCTCCTTTAGATAACCATAATGATGTTGAAGGTAAATTGGTTATCGCACCTGTCATGCCCGATTATAAAGTGGAAGTGACGTTAGCGAAGCTCAACGAGATTTTGGCTACGGTCGAATTAACCAATGAGCAAAGAGCCAGATTTCATTACGATCGCGGTGTGATTTACGACAGTGTGGGCTTAAGACTGCTCGCGCGCATCGATTTTATGCAAGCGCTGAAGCTGCAACCCGATCTCGCTGATGCTTATAATTTTCTTGGGATTTATTACACCCAAGAAGGCGAATACGCTAGCGCCTATGAAGCATTCGATGGCGTATTAGAACTCGCTCCTAACTACGATTACGCCTATTTGAATCGCGGTATTGCCTTGTACTATGGCGACCGTAACGATTTAGCCACTAAAGATATGCAGGCATTTTATGCTGGTGATAATAAAGATGGTTATCGGGCATTATGGCTGTATTTGATTGATTTTAAAGATGATGCAGTTGAAGCTAAAAAACAGTTAGCTGAAAACCGTAAGAATTTAGACAATGATGCTTGGGCGACCGTTATCGTTGATTATTATTTAGGAACAAAGAGCCATGATGAGGTGTTTGCTGCTGCGAAAGTTGGCTTAACTCATCCCAAAGAATATGCCGAACGTTTATGTGAGGCTTATTTTTACTTGGCGAAAATGGCAATAGAAAACAAGCAATATCAAGATGCTGCTAACTATTTCCGCTTAGCATTGGCAACCAATATTTATGATTTTGTTGAACATAGATATGCGCGGATTGAGCTCGCTAAAGTCAAAGGTTTGCTCGAAGCCACAAAATAATCCTCATCAGCCCGAGCTCATCTCGGGCTTTGCCTAGCCAAGCTCGAACTGAGGCGCTATAATTTGCGCCTTTTTAGCGATACTAGTGCATAGGTTAACATGTCAGGCAATAAAGTAGAGGTCGATAAACGTCGCACCTTCGCGATCATATCGCACCCCGACGCGGGTAAAACAACCATTACCGAAAAAGTGCTGTTATTCGGAAACGCTTTGCAAAAAGCGGGAACGGTTAAAGGCAAAAAATCGGGTCAGCATGCTAAGTCTGACTGGATGGAAATGGAGAAGGACCGTGGTATTTCGATTACTACGTCTGTTATGCAGTTCCCCTATGGTGGCGCCCTCGTTAACCTACTCGACACGCCTGGTCACGAAGACTTCTCTGAAGATACCTATCGTACGCTAACGGCTGTTGACTCCTGTCTGATGGTCATTGACTCTGCAAAGGGTGTAGAAGACCGTACCATTAAGTTGATGGAAGTGACCCGTCTGCGTGATACGCCGATCGTGACCTTTATGAACAAACTCGACCGTGATATCCGAGATCCTATCGATTTGATGGATGAAGTCGAAAACGTACTGAATATTGCCTGCGCACCTATTACTTGGCCTATTAGCAGCGGTAAAGAATTCAAAGGTATTTACCACATACTGCGTGATGAAGTCGTGCTGTATCAAAGTGGTATGGGGCATACTATCCAAGAGCGTCGCGTGGTGAAGGGTATTAATAATCCTGATCTTGATAAAGCGATAGGTAGTTATGCCGCTGATTTACGTGATGAGATGGAATTAGTGCGTGGCGCGTCGAATGAATTTGATCATGCGGCTTTCTTGAAAGGTGAGCTGACGCCAGTGTTCTTTGGTACCGCGTTAGGTAACTTTGGTGTGGATCATATTCTTGACGGTATCGTTGAGTGGGCACCTAAGCCATTACCGCGTGAAAGCGATGCACGCGTAGTTATGCCTGAAGAAGAGAAATTCACTGGTTTCGTGTTCAAGATCCAAGCAAATATGGATCCAAAACACCGTGACCGTGTCGCCTTTATGCGTGTTTGTTCTGGCCGTTACGAGCAGGGCATGAAAATGCACCATGTGCGTATCGGTAAAGATGTTAACGTCAGCGATGCATTGACCTTTATGGCGGGCGATCGTGAGCGTGCTGAAGAGGCTTACCCAGGCGATATCATTGGTTTGCATAACCATGGCACTATTCGTATTGGCGATACTTTTACCCAAGGTGAAAAGTTCCGCTTCACTGGCGTGCCTAACTTTGCGCCTGAAATGTTCCGCCGTATCCGTCTGCGCGATCCACTCAAGCAAAAGCAACTGTTAAAAGGCTTAGTACAGTTGTCTGAAGAAGGTGCTGTGCAAGTATTCCGCCCAATCGATACTAACGATTTAATTGTTGGCGCCGTGGGTGTGCTGCAGTTTGAAGTGGTTGTTGGACGTCTTAAGAGCGAATACAACGTTGAAGCCATTTACGAAGGTATCAGCGTTTCGACCGCTCGCTGGGTTTATTGCAAGGATGAGCGTAAGCTTGAAGAGTTCCGCCGCAAGTGTAGCCAAAACTTAGCACTCGATGGTGGTGATAACTTAACCTATATTGCGCCAACTATGGTCAACCTGAATCTTTCGATGGAAAGATATCCTGATATTGAGTTTGCGAAAACCCGCGAGCATTAATTAGGTTGGGTTTAGAATAGTTGTTGAAATGGCGGTGAATTCACCGCCATTTTTGTATCTAATGAAATCTAAAAACGGTTCTGGATGTGAATGATGGCGAATTGGATCACAAAAACATGGCAGGTTTATATTCAGTGGTGCGACCGCATGGGGCTGACACCTGAAAATCGTCGTTGTTGTATGCCACGCCTTGAAGATCCGCCATTAGCGATAAAATGCACTAAAACGACAGCAGCTGATGAAACGGCATTGCCGCCTGAAGCGCATTCAAACGGTCAATCGACCGCAGAGTGAGGTATTTGCAGTGATTGATACCCACGCACATCTAGATTTTGCCGAGTTTGATCTTGACCGCGATACTGTAGTGCAGCGAATGCACAGTGTTGGGGTTAATAATCTGATTATTCCTGGCGTGTCCCCGCAACACTGGCACAAACAGCTCGCTGTTGCCGCACAATATCAAACCTATTTTGCCCTTGGCATCCATCCTTGGTTTTGCCCAGAGAATGTTGATGCAGGGATCTTAGCATTAACATCTAAAGTTGCCGCGTTGCTCGAATGTCCTCGTTTTGTTGCTATTGGTGAATGTGGCTTAGATAAACTTTATTCCGCTACTTGGCCGCAGCAGTTAGCGTTTTTTGAGGCGCAATTGACGTTAGCTAAATCCGTTAATCTGCCGGTGATTATTCATAGTGTTAAAGCGCATCCCGAGGTTTTGGCCTGTTTAAAAAAGTATCAATTGCCTAGAGGCGGTGTGATACATGCTTTTTCTGGCAGTGTTGAGATAGCACAGGAATATATTAAGTTAGGTTTTAAGTTGGGAATTGGTGGTTTGATTATGAATCCCAATGCCAAAAAATTACTCAAAACAGTCACTGAACTCCCACTCGAACACCTCATACTTGAGACTGATTCTCCGGCAATGACGCCGATAAATGTTACTGAAAAACGTAACCAACCCGCTAACCTTGTTCTTTTTATAGACAAAATCGCTACTTTGCAAAAAAAATCAAGTGTTCTAATATCAGAACACTTGATGTCGAATGCTATGCAACTGTTTGACCTTTAGTTGTTTTTAAATAAACAGGTGTAGGTCGCACTAGCATTCTCCACTAAGCGATTGAAATTAAACTCCAAAAATATGATCAAAACGACGATTTTCGACTTAGGCTCGGGTATAATCTGACTCGGAAATAGGTTGATTAACAACATAATTAAAAAGTGTTAACAATAGGGTGATGGTTAATGAATATATTGATGAGTTTAGTAGGGGTGGTCACCCTACTTGCGATAGGTTTCCTCCTATCGAATAACAAAAAAGCAATTAATTTGCGTACAGTGGGTGGCGCGTTAGCTATTCAGGCCGCTTTCGGTGGTTTTGTACTGTACGTTCCTGTTGGTAAAGACATTCTGAAAGGTATGTCTGATGCGGTTTCTAGCGTTATTGGTTACGCACAAAACGGTATCGGTTTCCTGTTTGGTGATTTAGCTAACTTCAAACTTGGCTTCATCTTCGCAGTAAACGTGTTACCCGTTATCGTGTTCTTCTCTTCTCTGATCGCGGTTCTATATTACTTAGGCGTTATGCAGTGGATCATCCGTATCATCGGTGGTGGTTTACAAAAAGCATTGGGCACAAGCCGTACAGAATCAATGTCAGCAACAGCTAACATCTTCGTGGGTCAAACTGAAGCTCCTCTGGTTGTTCGTCCATTCATCCCAACTATGACGCAGTCTGAACTGTTTGCGATCATGGTCGGTGGTTTGGCGTCAATCGCGGGTTCAGTATTGGCTGGTTACGCGCAGATGGGTGTACCTATCGAGTACTTAGTTGCCGCATCATTCATGGCAGCACCAGGTGGTCTATTAATGGCTAAACTGATGCACCCTGAAACTGAAGTTGCTAAAAATGACATGAGCGATTTGCCAGAAGATCCTGACAAACCAGCTAACGTGTTAGACGCAGCTGCAGCAGGTGCTTCATCTGGTATGCATTTAGCGTTAAACGTTGGCGCTATGTTGTTAGCCTTCGTTGGTTTGATCGCTATGATCAACGGTATCATCGGTGGTATCGGTGGTTGGGTGGGCATGCCTCAGTTAACACTTGAACTGATCCTCGGTTATGTGTTCATGCCTTTAGCATTCCTTATCGGTGTACCTTGGAATGAAGCATTAGTCGCTGGTTCTTTCATTGGTCAAAAGATCATTGTTAACGAATTCGTTGCTTACTTAAACTTTGCTCCATACCTGAAAGACATCGCTGATGGCGGTATGGTTGTGGCAGAAACAGGTTTAGCAATGACAGACAGAACTAAAGCGATTATCTCGTTTGCTCTGTGTGGTTTCGCTAACTTGTCTTCAATCGCGATTCTGCTTGGTGGTTTAGGTGCAATGGCTCCTAACCGTCGTCATGATTTAGCTACTATGGGTATTCGTGCGGTTATCGCTGGCTCTTTAGCTAACTTAATGAGTGCGACACTTGCTGGTCTGTTCTTAGCTATCTAAGTCAATGAACGGCAGTAGGGGGAAACCCCACTAACTGGGTCCTGACCATGCAGGGCAGGACCTAAGTTAATTCAACCATTTTCCAGTAGTGCCAGTAGTGATTCCTGTAGTGAATAGTTTCTCCAATTGAAAGACACAGAATGCAACTGAGATGTAGCTGTTATTCTGTCTTAAATGTCGCGGGAACACGGTTAAGTTAATTAATCGTAATGCAGAAGTCGCGACTTTGTTCACAATTAAGAATTTTGTGTTTGTGATTTTACGCTAGATTATTGAGATTTTATTTAATCTAGGTAGAATGCGAGCGCCACAAAAAGAACGCTACCCTCGATGGTAGTAAACAAGATAAATGGGGTTGATGATGAAAAACGTTAAAACTTTAGCTTTAGCTGCTACAGCAGTAGCTGCAATCTCTGGCAACGCATTTGCCGCTGATCGTTCTGATATTTATGCCACTGATTATAAGTGGATGCAGTTTAATGCTATGTATGCTGTTAATGAATTACCACGTGGTGATGCTGATGATGGCGGCCATGACTACTTAGAAATGGAATTTGGTGGTCGTAAGGGGATCGTTGATTTATATGGTTATGTAGACGTCTTCAATTTAGCTAACAGCAGCTCAGGTGATAAAACTGGTGGCGATAGCAAGATGTTTATGAAATTTGCGCCACGTTTCTCTTTAGATGCTATTACTGGTAAAGATTTATCTTTTGGCCCAGTACAAGAAGTTTACTTCTCTACTCTGTTCAACTGGGGCGGTGGTGCAATCCAAGGCCAAAGCATTTCTTTTGATGTTGAAGATCATCCAGGTCCACAAAAAATTAATAATCCAGGCGATGTCAATATGTCGTTTTGGGGTATTGGTGCCGATGTAATGGTACCATGGTTAGGCAAAACAGGTATGAACCTGTATGCAACCTACGATTTTAATGCTAAGGATTGGAATGGTTACCAATTCTCTATGAACTGGTTCAAGCCTTTCTATTTCTTCGACAACAAGAGCTTTGTTTCCTTCCAAGGCTATGTTGATTATCAGTTTGGTGCTGATGAAGTAAATAAATACGACTCTAATGGCCAATTTGTAAGTACTACATTTACTTCTAATGGTGGTGCTGCATACTTCGGTCTGCACTGGCATTCAGATAACTATGCGCTTGGTTACGGCCTGAAAGCATATAGCGATGTTTATTTGCTGAAGGATGAAGGCACATTTGGTTTAGAGACCAAAGGTTTTGCTCACTACTTCACTGCAACTTACAAGTTCTAATCTCTTGTAATCATTGCTTGTTGGAGCCGCATTATGCGGCTCCATCTTTGTTTTACCATGAGTCTTTATCTAAGCCTATTAGGCTAACAAGTGGGTTTATATAAAGGTTTGTGTTTTTCTCGCGCTAAAATGGATTTTTCGCGGAAAAGTAGGTGCAAGATTTTATTCGTATCCTCTCTTCCGGTCTTCAAGGATTCAAGTCGTGGTCACTTATAAGTTATTTTAAGTGTCAGGATGCCTATTGTTCTTTATGACTTAGGCAAGATTGAATACCTACAACAAGGTAGTTTGTACAAGCAAATTACTCGGCACCGCCTGAAGGCCCGGCCATATAAAAATAATCAAAATAATGCCACCTCTCAAGCGTTGCTTTTATGCGACTGATTTCTATTCATTTAATTTTTATTTTGGAGAGCTATTATGACTGATTTAAAAAAAGCAGCACAACGCGCCATTGAGTTGATGGACTTAACGACTTTGAATGATGACGACACAGATCAAAAAGTGATCGACCTGTGCCACAAAGCGAAAACGGCTGCGGGCAATACTGCCGCTATCTGCATTTACCCACGTTTCATCCCGATTGCACGCAAGACGTTAGATGAAATTGGTGCTGAAGATATCCAAATTGCCACTGTGACTAATTTTCCCCATGGCAATGATGACATTGCCATTGCTGTGCTAGAAACTCGCGCTGCCGTTGCCTATGGTGCTGACGAAGTTGACGTGGTATTCCCATACCGCGCACTGATGGAAGGCAATGAAACAATTGGTTTTGAATTAGTTAAAGCCTGTAAAGAAGCCTGTGGTGAAGTCTTGTTAAAAGTCATCATCGAATCTGGCGTGTTAGCTGATCCTGCGCTTATCCGCCGTGCATCTGAGCTTTCAATCGATGCAGGTGCTGACTTTATTAAAACCTCTACTGGTAAAGTGCCTGTAAACGCCACACTTGAAGCGGCTGAAATCATGTTAACTGTGATCAGCGAGAAGAATACCCAAGTAGGCTTCAAGCCTGCCGGTGGTGTGCGTGATGCTGCACAAGCAGCTGAATTCCTCGGTGTTGCTGAGCGTATTTTAGGTGCTGATTGGGTTTCACCACGTACCTTTAGATTTGGTGCTTCAAGTTTACTAAACAGCTTGTTACACACACTAGAATTAGCTGATACGCCTAAGCCGACTCAAGGCTATTAATTGCAAACTATCGCTGATTAATACTATCAGCGTATAGCGAGCCTAATTAAGTGTGACCTAAATCTATTTGGCAAACTCAAAACTTCGATAGTATGAACTTGTAATATTGCTACAGTTTTGATGTTTCATTGCAAAGATAAGCACTAGCGACAGGGTTGTTAGTGCCTATCTTGGAGGCAGTATCATGTTTCTAGCTCAAGAGATTATTCGTAAAAAACGTAATGGTTTAGCGCTAAGTTCCGAAGAAATACAGTTCTTTGTTCAAGGTATCACTACCAACTCCGTATCTGAAGGTCAGATCGCCGCATTAGGCATGGCGGTGTATTTTAATGACATGAATATGGATGAAAGAATCGCTTTAACAACAGCGATGCGTGATTCTGGCACTGTACTTAATTGGCAGTCATTGGGACTCAATGGCCCTGTTATTGACAAGCACAGCACTGGCGGTGTGGGCGATGTGATTAGCCTTATGCTTGGCCCTATGGCTGCGGCTTGTGGTGGTTATGTGCCTATGATTTCTGGGCGTGGCCTAGGTCATACTGGCGGTACACTCGATAAGTTTGATGCCATTCCGGGTTACCAAACTGAGCCATCAAGTGAATTGTTCCGTAAAGTGGTTAAAGACGTCGGTGTGGCGATTATTGGCCAAACAGGCGATCTCGTTCCTGCCGACAAACGTTTCTATTCTATCCGCGATAATACCGCCACGGTTGAATCCATTTCCCTTATCACTGCATCGATTCTGTCTAAGAAATTAGCCTGTAATTTAGATGCGCTAGCGATGGACGTGAAAGTTGGTAGCGGCGCCTTTATGCCAACCTATGAGGCATCGGAAGAATTAGCTCGCAGTATCGCCGCCGTTGCAAATGGCGCGGGTACTAAAACGACGGCTTTACTTACCGATATGAATCAAGTGCTTGCATCTTGTGCCGGTAACGCGGTTGAAGTGAAAGAAGCCATCGATTTTTTAACGGGGGCTTACCGTAATCCGCGTTTATATGAAGTCACTATGGGTCTTTGCGCTGAGATGCTGCTTCTTGGCGGTCTTGCAAGCAATGAGGCCGACGCTCGCGCTAAACTGAATCGTGTACTCGATAATGGCCGCGCCGCAGAACTCTTTGGCAAGATGGTGTCGGGTCTGGGTGGCCCAGTCGATTTTGTTGAAAACTACAGTAAATACCTACCCCAATCGCAAATTATTCGCCCGGTTTTTGCCGATATGCAAGGTTATGCCTATAGCATGGATACCCGTGAATTAGGTTTAGCGGTTGTGACCTTAGGTGGCGGCCGCCGTAAGCCCGGTGATGCACTAGACTATAGTGTTGGCTTAACCCAAGTGTGTGCCCTAGGCGATAAAGTGGATTCATCTACGCCGATTGCCGTTATCCATGCACAGTCTGAAGCCGCTTTCGCTGAAGCGGAAATTGCGGTGAAAAAAGCGATTCACATTGGTGAAACCGCTCCAGAAAAAACACCTGAGATCTATGCCTATATTCGTGCAGCGGATCTTTAAGGAAGAATTATGAAACGTACCATTATTATGATGTTGGACTCCTTTGGAGTCGGTGCTTCTGCTGATGCAGCAAGCTTTGGTGATGTCGGTTCCGATACTTTTGGTCATATTGCTAAAGCATGCGCCGAAGGCAAAGCCGATATTGGCCGTGAAGGTCCGCTGAAATTACCTAACTTAGCGCGCTTAGGTTTGGGTCATGCGGCGATGGAAAGCACGGGCGCCTTTGCCCCAGGTTTTGGCGATAATGTTGAGCTGATTGGTGCTTATGGTCATGCGCAAGAGTTAAGTTCGGGTAAAGATACGCCGAGCGGTCACTGGGAGATGGCGGGCGTACCCGTACTATTCGAGTGGGGTTATTTCAGCGAACACCAAAATTCTTTCCCTAAAGAACTGACGGATAAGATTTTAGCTCGTGCGGGTCTGGACGGTTTCTTAGGTAATTGTCATGCTTCTGGCACAACTATTTTAGAAGAGTTAGGCGAAGAGCACATGCGTTCTGGCATGCCTATTTTCTATACCTCAGCCGATTCTGTGTTCCAAATCGCTTGTCATGAAGAAACTTTCGGTTTAGACAATCTCTATCGTCTTTGCGAGATAACCCGTGAAGAGTTAGAGCCTTACAACATAGGTCGCGTCATTGCCCGTCCATTTGATGGTACTGGCCCAAGTGACTTTGCCCGTACCGGCAATCGTAAGGATTATTCACTAGAGCCACCGGCAAAAACCGTATTAGACAAGCTGAAAGAGGCGGGCGGTGAAGTGGTGAGTGTGGGCAAGATTGCAGATATTTATGCTTACTGCGGTATCACTAAAAAAGTGAAGGCAAACGGTTTAGAAGCGCTTTTCGATGCGACCTTAGCCGAAGTGAAATCTGCGGGCGATAACACTATAGTGTTTACTAACTTCGTGGATTTCGACTCGCACTACGGTCATCGCCGTGATGTGGCAGGTTATGCCAAAGGGTTAGAATATTTCGATGCCCGTTTACCTGAAATGCTCGCATTATTGGGTGAAGATGATCTGCTGATTTTAACCGCGGATCACGGTTGCGACCCAACATGGCAAGGCACAGATCATACCCGTGAATATGTGCCAGTATTAGCTTTTGGCGCTGGATTGAAAGCCGGTTCTCTGGGGCGTCGTAATAGCTTTGCCGATATCGGCCAATCTATTGCAAGCCACTTTAAGCTTGAACCTATGGCCTATGGCGAATCGTTCCTTTAGGCAAATTAGCATTTATTTCGATTTGGCGGCTGACATTTGCCGCCAGTAAACAAAGACTTAAGTCTTAATAAAATAAACAGGGGTTATTTCGATGGCAACACCACACATTAATGCTGTAGAGGGCGCATTCGCTGAGACAATGCTGTTTCCAGGCGATCCATTACGTGCAAAATATATTGCTGAAACATTCTTAGAAAATGTTGAGCAAGTGACTGATGTTCGAAACATGCTAGGTTTTACCGGTACTTATAAAGGTAAGCGTATTTCAGTTATGGGTTCTGGCATGGGTATTCCTTCATGCTCTATCTATGCAACTGAATTAATTCGTGATTACGGCGTTAAAAACCTGATCCGTGTGGGTACTTGTGGTGCGATCAGCACTGACGTTAAAGTACGTGACGTGATCATTGGTATGGGTGCATGTACTGACTCAGCGGTTAACCGTTTACGTTTTAAAGGCCAAGATTTTGCCGCTATCGCTAACTATGAGCTGATGAATGCGGTTATCGAGTCTGCGAAAGTTCGTGGCACTAAAGTTCGCGTAGGTAATATTTTCTCTGCGGACCTGTTCTACACTCCTGATCCACAAATGTTCGACGTGATGGAGAAGATGGGCGTGTTAGGCGTAGAAATGGAAGCGGCTGGTCTGTACGGTGTTGCCCATGAGTTTGGTGCACGTGCCCTGTGTGTTGTGACTGTATCTGACCACATCCGCACCGGTGAAAAGACTTCTGCAGAAGAACGTCAAACCACATTCAATGACATGATCATCATGACATTAGAAGCAGCGATTACACTGTAACTGTGTAAGAGTGTGCTACTGAAAAAAGGGTTCGCATTGCGGACTCTTTTTTTATGCCAATTTTTAGTGGCTTTTCTATTCGACTTTATTATTTATGACTGTTATTAGAAATTGGTTGTTTATGGCTTAGTATTTATAGCCAAGCTATCAATAGGTTAGTGATTTACCCTATCTATTGAGATAACGATTAACCGGTTGAATCTGTGTCGAGATCGCTTGGCTCGCTGGGTGTTTTTGGCGTCGAGGTTTCGGTCGTAACGGCTGTTGCTTTAGTCGCGTGTTTTACCTGACGGACACTTTTAACCTTAGGTTTAACCTTTACTGGTGCCGCTTGTTCCGCATCGTTTGTCGCGTTTTCAACTGCAGTACTATCCTGTAACTCCAATGATTTTTCTGACGTTTTTTCGGCCTTAGTTTGCACGCTGGTCTGAGTGAGCTTATCGACACTTGTCTCTGTTACTGCTTTTGGCGCCTTAGTGGATTTAGCCGCTTTCTCTTGTGGATGATCAGTGGTCGACACCGGTTGATCTTCGGTTAGCACTTGCGCTGATCCATCACTCGCACTTTCAGATGGCTCTTCAGCTGAGGATTCTTTCTTAGATTTTTTCGGCGATTGACGCAATTTAACCCGAAAGCGGCGGCGGTCAAAATCGGCGCGTTTGAAAGACAAAGAGCGCGAAAGCAACATACCAATCAAGCCTGCAACCAGCAGCATGATTTGCTGTTGTTCCATGTTTAAGTTGTGGGCTTCTTTGATTTCGTTGAAAAACAGCTTGGTATCGAGCCTGACTTCGACATAACCTAGATTTTTCCCTTCTTGGATCACAGGCTCTACATAGGGAGGATATTTGCTTAGTAGCAAATTCATTTCTTCCGAGTCAGGATCTACAACATCCTTAGTGATGCTTTGGGCGAAGGATAACCGCATGCCTTGGTCGCTGAAGATCGCCGCAGACATCACCTTAGGATCTTCCACTAAAGCGCTGGCGAGCCATTGCAATTGCTCATCATTTTGCAGTTGTAGCGCGGGCGCTGCACCATAAGCAGTTTGCTGTACCAGTAATCTGGCCATCTTTTGAGTTTGGGACTTTAGAAGCAGCTGACCTTGTAGTAGGCTTGTCTGCCACAATTGTACTAAGCCGAATATCAAGGCGAAGGCGGCGGCAATTTGGATCAGTCTACTGATTTTATGGCTTTTCTTTAGCCCTTTAAGATATAACACTTTGACCCTTAAAATGTAGAGCGCTTGCCTAATCATAATTGATTCTGAGTGAGCCCGATAGTTGGAGAATTTAAGTCCGATGGAAAGCTTGAACCAAGATGCGCTTTTTTTGTGGTTAGTCTCTGACCATTCCCCAAGGTTTGAACGCCAAGGGCAAGTGTTTGAACGTTATCAAGAGTCAGCAAACCCCGCTGGTGTTTCGCGTTTGCGGATTATCTATCAAGATACGTTAGCGCAGGCAGCGATATCGGCCTGGATTGCGGCATTGCCTTCGTCTGACGTTATCGGTATTGCCCATATCAAACGCCAAGTTGGCTTACATTGCATCGAGTTGGCGCTGGTGAATATGCCTTCTCAGGCGCAGTTAGCGGCGTTCCCTCAGTCTTTGGCTGAACTGCATGTGCTCCATGTTGATTTGCCTCGCTTGAATCATCCCGGCTTATTAGTGATGGACATGGATTCCACAGCGATTCAGATTGAATGTATTGATGAATTAGCGGCCATGGCGGGCGTTGGCGAGCGCGTGGCGGCGATTACTGAACGTGCTATGCAAGGTGAGCTGGATTTTGAACAGAGTCTACGTCAGCGCGTGGCACAGCTTAAGGGCGCCGATGCCAGTATTATTACAACTTTGTGCGATAACTTGCCTTTAATGCCAGGGCTTGAGCCCATGCTTTTGGAGCTTAAATCCCATGGCTGGCGTTTAGTGGTGGCATCTGGCGGTTTTACCCCTTTTGTGGGCCATTTAAAGCAGCTGTTAAGCCTAGATGCGGCCTTTGCTAATGAGTTAGTCGTCACTGATGGCAAACTCGCGGGTGAAGTGACGGGTAAAGTCGTGGATGCGCAGTTTAAAGCGGATGTGGTTGAGCGTTGCAGTGAGCAGTGGGACATTCAAAAAGGTCAAAGAGTCGCTATCGGCGATGGCGCGAATGATATCCCTATGGTGATGGCGGCGGATTTTGGTATCGCTTTCCATGCCAAACCTAAGCTGGCAGCCGCGGCGGATGCGAATATTCGCCATCTTGACCTGCGCGTTTTACCTTATCTGTTGGAAATCTAGGTTATTCATTTATTTGAAATTTGAGTCGAGATGAAAGTCTAAGTAAGGGCTGAGTTAGAGTAATGACTCTTGTCTTTTATCGATGAGCTGGTAGTTTAGGGGGATTAAAAAACTACCAGTGACTCATTTTGACTCAGCTCGCCCAATGCTCAACATCAAGCATTTCACAGTCTTCAATTTACCTGCCGTACCGCGATGGACAGCTGCATCTACGGCAGTTATTACCGTCGGTGCCTGATTTTTCTAAAACGCCTATTCTCATGCTCCATGGCGCCATGTCTAATGGTCGGGTGTTCTATAGCCAAAATGGCCGTGGCCTAGGTTGTTTTTTGGCTAAGGCGGGATTTGTGGTGTATGTGTTGGATACCGCTGGCAGAGGGCTCAGCTTGCCGAAAATCGATCGCGATTTTACCTTAGGGCAAGGTGAAGTGATCCGTGAGCAATTACCTTTAGTGCAGCAGGCCATTCTCGATTTACATCAAAAAGCTTGTCAAGAACAAGCGGCTCAAGATGATCGCAAAGCCGTGTCGCCTTCGCAGGTGCATTGGTGCGCCCATTCATGGGGCGGGGTGTTAATGGCGAGCAGTCTGGCCCGTTATCCTGAGTTACAACAAAGCGTTCGTTCACTGCTTACCTTCGGTAGCAAGCGGACGATTCGGGTTAAGTCCTTCAAAAAGTGGTTGATGGTCGATGTCTTTTGGAACCGTCTAGCGCCAGGCTTAGCGATGGGCCAAGGTTACCTTGCTGCCGATAAGCTGCGCATCGGTATGGATAATGAGAGCCGCGCCTCGTTAGTTCAAAGTATCGATTGGGTGCAGGGTGATTGGATCGATCACGACGATGGATTTGATTATGCGAAAGCGGCAAAGCGCGCTCATTGGCCACCGGCTTGGTTTATCTCAGGGCAGAACGATACTGTGCTGGGGCATCCCGAAGATGTGGCGGATATGGTCGCAGAGTGCGGCTTTAAACGAGTTAAATCAACGCTTCTTTCTATGGAGAATGGCTTTAAGCATGACTATGGTCATGCCGATATGCTGACGCATTTAGATGCCACCAGCGATCATTTTCCCAAAATTAGTGATTGGTATTTAAGTTTTGATTTGGCGGTGTTAAATGGTTAAGACTGTTTTTTGTGGAGCACTGGGTATCTTAATTCAACCTCTTGGGTGATATCCAAGAGTTCACCGACGCCAATCACTCGCCATAGTTGTTCTTCTAACTGTTTGGCTTTATGGTTTGCATGAATATTAATGTATTCCAACTCGCGGCGCAGATAACTCATGTCTGGCTTCTCAGTCGCGCCTCGGTAAATGCGTAGGGCGATGAATCGGCCTAATGCTTTGCTCTGATTGATAAAGGTTATCTGAGCATCCACATCACCGACTTCTGTGGCTGAAGTGCATTTCAAAAAGATTTTGCCACGAGATTGACGTATCAACTGGACAAACACTTCAATGAAATCCATATCTTGCTGGGGTTTCATCTGGCGAATAGGTTCGAGGATATCCCGCTTAAAGAAACCGTCTTTTAGCAGCGGTGCTAAATTATATTGCAGAGTATCTGACGTGCCAGCGGCAAAAATATCGCTGATCTCATCCTGTTGTGTACCTACGCCTAAACACGCGACTTGAGCCGATTTTGTCGTTTTTTCAACAAAGTAGGGCACAGAATGCAAATCATGCATCAAAATATTTTTTAAACCATCGGCAAGTTCATTCGCTTCACTATTGTTCTCAGTCAGTTGTTCTAACTTTTCCTTATTATGGGCAATCAGTTTATTTAAAAACTCGACCCCCACATGGGGTGTATGGCCCATGACTGCGGTTAAATGCAGTGTTACACCATTCTTACGGGTTCGCACTAAACGGTAAGGGAGATTATCTAACTGTGTTTTACCCGCAATGGTTTGTAGTTTAGGGAAGCTTAACAGTAGCGGTTTATTTGATGAGAACTCTGTCGGATTGTCTAAGGTTAATTGCATGCCACGGCTAGAGATATCTAAAGTAATGCCCGTGGCTTTTAGCTTGTCTTGCGTCACGTTGACTAAGGTTTTAAAGGCGAAACGAGCCTCTTGGCGTCGCTCGCTAAACTGCATGGAAACTAACTTAATTTGATTGGCGGTTAATCGTTGTTGACCAAAGGTTTTAAGGGCATTGGCATTACTGTTGTCTTGCCAGGCTTTGTAATGCCCTCTGGCATCTTCATTGCTGATATCGATGAGCTGCAGTAAATGACTAAACTGCGATAACTGCTGTTCAACCAGTGGGCTGAATTTAGCCTCATCGCCCGGCAGGGTTGCGCGGCGATAGCCCTTATCATGATAAATTTTATCTTGGGTAACTTTAAAGATCCGCCAGCTAGGTTTGGTCGATGCAAAGCCAAGGAATAAAGGCATCATGCCCTTAGCTTTAAGCTCCGCTAAGGTGGCAGAGTAAAAATATAAGCAGCCTTGGGCATTATAGGTAAAGCTAAAAAATAGCCCGTGGTCGGGATTTTCTGGATGACTCAGCAATGCCGATACTCGGCTTGGGGTCAGCATGGCTGGTAATTGGCTGATATCATTTTCATCTTGAAAGTAATGCACTATCTGTTGGTTGTCACGGCTGAGCAGCATGTGACTCAAACCTTGGGTTTGAGTATTGAAATACAAAGGCAAGTGGGGCAGGTGAGGTAAATAATGGCGTTCAAATCCGAGTCCTGTTGCACTCACTATCACATCATTGACATCTACCTTGTAACGCAGTTTATAGCCGCGGATTAAATTGCCGAGCATTTCACTTAAGGCTTCGCTGCCACCAAGGCGTTTGAGCCTTAGCCAAATATATTCGCCATTGGTTTGGCTATCGACAATCTGATAATCCACGCCGAGCTGGAGATCGGGATAGTAAAACTCTTCACTGAGTTCCAGTAACTTAACTTTGAGTGGTTGGTCGAGATCGAAGGGATGATTGGCGGCGAGGCGAATACGGGCACCGCCGATAGATAAATCTGCCGTGATCCCAGGTACTTCACCTCGACCGGATTGTGATGCCGCAATGCGAATACTGTAATTCATCCGCTCCTCAGCGCGGTTGAAATAACTGCCTAATACTACGCCTGGCACCATAAAAGGTTCTGGCTCAGCGGCTTCAACCTGAGTCACACCTTGGCGTAATTTTACCCGACGCTGTTGATGGGCATTGAGCACATATTCATACACACCTAAGGTATATTGGTTGCGAAACAGTGACATGGCCTCATGCATACTGCTTTTGGCAGGCTCATCTAAAAAATGTCGCTGTTGACCTAACATGACTTCAGTACAAGGAAGCTCTGATTTATCCCTGAGATCGATAATTCGGGTGCAAGGCGAAGCCAAACGACTCAATTCCATTTTCACAAGAAAACGGGTCGAATTGGTTTCATCTATCGTCAGCTGCTGAAAAATCTCTTGGAAGTTAGGTTCCATGAGCAATGGCTTGAGCTGTTCGATGAGTGCACTGTGGTTATCTAGACTCATGTAGGGTTCTTTTCTAATGCTGATTTTATGCCGTGCTGTGTTAGTCTTATGTCGGCAGTATTCATCGTTACTTAAATTGATTTTATACAGATTTTAATAAGTTATGGCAAAGAATAAAACAGCGTACGTATGTAATGAGTGTGGACAAGACTTTCCCCGTTGGCAAGGTCAATGTAGTGCTTGTCAGGAATGGAATACGATTACTGAGGTCAGGCTCGGTGCGGCTTCTCCTGGGCGCAGCACTAAGTTTGTCGGTTACGCTGGTGCGAGCAGCAATGAAGTGAAGACATTAGATCAAATCGATCTCAATGCTCTGCCGCGAATATTGAGTCATTTCGGGGAGTTAGACCGAGTGCTCGGTGGCGGAATCGTGCCAGGTTCTGCCATTTTGATTGGCGGTCATCCAGGCGCGGGTAAGAGTACGCTTTTATTGCAAACCTTGTGTCATCTGGCCGAGCAAATGCCTGCACTCTATGTCACAGGTGAAGAATCCTTGCAGCAAGTGGCGATGCGCGCCCATCGTCTTGGTTTACCAACTAATCAACTGCGGATGTTGTCTGAAACCAGCGTTGAACAAATTTGCGAAGTGGCCCTCAAAGAATTACCAAAGGTCATAGTGGTTGATTCGATTCAAGTGATGCACATGAGCGATGTGGCATCGAGCCCAGGCAGTGTGTCGCAAGTACGTGAATCCGCCTCTTACTTAACGCGTTTTGCGAAGGAAAATGGTATTGCCGTGATCATGGTCGGCCATGTGACTAAAGATGGTAGTCTGGCAGGGCCTAAGGTATTGGAGCATTGTATTGACTGCTCTGTGATGTTCGAAGGCGATAGCGATAGCCGCTACCGCACCTTGCGTTCCCACAAAAACCGGTTTGGCGCCATCAATGAGTTAGGCGTATTTGCCATGACAGAGCGCGGCTTAAAAGAAGTCGCCAATCCTTCGGCAATTTTCCTTTCCCGTGGTGAAGAGGAATCTTCTGGCTCGCTTGTTATGGTGGTTTGGGAAGGCACGCGGCCGCTACTGGTGGAACTGCAAGTGCTGGTGGATAACTCAGCCATGTCTAACCCCCGGCGCGTAGCTGTGGGTATGGATGCCAACCGTTTAGCTATGTTGCTTGCCGTGATGCACCGCCACGGTGGTTTACAGATGTCGGATCAGGATGTATTTGTGAACGTGGTGGGCGGCGTGAAAGTGACAGAAACCAGTGCCGACTTAACGTTACTCTTGGCTATGGTATCGAGTTTTCGCGGGGATATTTTGCCCAGCGATTTAGTCGCCTTTGGTGAAGTGGGGCTATCTGGCGAAATTCGGCCTGTGCCCAATGGCCAAGAGCGATTAGTTGAAGCCGCTAAACATGGTTTTAAGCGCGCCATAGTGCCAAAGGCCAATGTGCCGAAAAAGCCTCCTGCGGGAATGGAGGTCGTGGGTGTGTCTAAGTTATCCGAAGCGCTAGAAGCGATTTAACATCAAATGCTCGCGAGTGAGATTAATGTCAGCAAGCAAAACAGCGCCATTAGGCGCTGTTTGTGTTTATGAGCGAGTGTTTTAATCTGTGATATTGTGTTTTTCGATAAACAACATAAGTTCGCGATTCAGCAAGGAAGCATCGCCTAAGTTAAGCTCCACCATACGTTTTAGGTGGCTGATACTGTCGACGTCGATAAAGTTACACTTCAAGCCTAATTGGGCATTTTTTTGATGGACCAACTCAGTTTCCATACGGATCTCGATGTCAGATTCGGGCAAGATAAAGCTGAGGGTAATAGCATCACCCGAGTGAATAAAATTTTGCGGCTCTTCGACCAGGGCACCATTTAGACTCAAATCGAGAATGGTTGTCTCCCACTGTGCGACACCTTGTTGTAGATGTGCATTCGTGGCAAATAGAATCCGCGAAAACTTGCGCCTTTCGTCCATACCCAATCCTTTTTCTTTCATAGTCTGCTAAGTGTAGTCCCATCAGTGTCCCTAAGCATATGTCATATTGATGTGACTGTAAAAGCAGAGCAATTTTTTGTTCAATAAAGCTACCGAGATCGCATATTTAACCTTTCACTCATATGCAAATATGAAAAAGTATGAATAATTCACTTAAGTAAAATAAGAGAAATTGAAAATGGCTTACAGTGTGCTGGTTGTCGACGATGAAGCGGTTATCCGTGCGCGATTAAAGGGATATTTTGAAAAGGAAGGTTATCGCGTCGTTGAGGCGGCCGATGGTGAGCAAATGTGGTACGAGTTTAATCGCCAACATATCGATTTGATCATGCTAGATATCAATTTGCCCGGTGTCGATGGTTTGAGCTTGACCCGTGAGCTACGCAGCCGCTCCCATGTGGGCATCATTCTGGTCTCAGGGCGGGATGAATCTATCGACAAAATCGTTGGTCTCGAAATGGGCGCCGATGATTATGTGACTAAACCTTTCGAGCTGAGGGAGTTGCTGGTTAGGGTTAAAAACCTTCTATGGCGGATTTCCCTTGTGAAGCAAGCCGAGCTGGCGGTCGCCGAAGAATTATCCCAACCGGACGATGTGTTAAGTTTCGAAGGTTATCAACTCGAACTCAACAGCCGTAAATTACGCCATGGCGATGTGTTGATCAAACTCACCAAAGCGGAATTTGAGTTACTGGTCGCATTTGCTCTGCATCCGCAGCAAGTCTTATCCCGTGAGCGTTTAATGCAGCAAACCAGTCACCGTAATCTGGATGTCAATGACAGAACCATAGATGTGATCATTCGCCGTCTTCGCAATAAACTCGACACTGAATTGTTTGTCACTGTTCATGGGGAAGGTTATTTATTTGCCGCTAAAGTGGACGATTAATGCGAGTGAGGTCGCACTTGGTACAGAGGGTAAAAGTCGGCCTCCGCTAGGCTGAAATCTAATTGAGACAAAGTGTTAGAGGATGATGTTCGCTTGATGATCGCAGGGCCTATATCGCCAAATGGCTGAGCGCCTTCGAGTTGTTTCACTGTAGCATCAATGGCGAGTTTTCCCTGTAATACGACTAGATCATCATTACTGTAGATGACTTTTTCCCGTTTGAGCCCACGCACAATGGCGGGGGACAAGTAACTGCTTACTAGCTTGACTCTGTTACTTAATCTCTTTTGTTTCAAAGAACTAATGGCGGCCTCAATCGCCACTGCGCTGCCGAGAATATAATCTGGCTGCTGAGCTTTAAGCAGCATCTGCAACTGGTCACGATACAAATTGCGATTATTATCGGCGTGCTGAATGGCACTAATCTTGACTTGGCTCCCTTCAAGCGCCTGACGTATACCTTGCTCAACTAAATCAGTGCCACCTAGGTTTTCCGGTCCGGCTAAGAGTGCCAAATTTGCCGTTTGTTGCGGATGTTGTGATGTTGCATCGGCTTTGATGAAGTTACCCGCCAGTAGCCCCATTTGATACCAGTTGACGCCAATATGAGTTTTGACTTGGTCGCTATTAAGTTTATTGACTAGGGCTAGCACGGGTTTAGTCAGTGGCGCGGTAAATTGGGCAAGTAAATCTGGGCTGACTGAGCCCAGTAAGATGGCATCATAGTCGCCTTGCATACAGCTTTGGAGCTGGGCCAGTTGTTTATCTTTATGGTAATAACTGCCTGCTTCGAAGAGATCGAGTGAGACGCCAAGGGCTTTGGCATGTTGGATCAGTCCATAATCAATGCCAATCCAGTAGGCATCTTTAAGGTGTGGCACTAGGGCGCAGATCCGCCAAGGCTTTTGAGCTTTTGTCAGTGGTAAGTAGTTTAATGTTTGGGATTGCTGGATTTTGACATTGAATGGCGTGCGCTGCTCTAATGGCCAAGTGAGGGGTTCACTTGTCGCATAGCCTGAAAACACGAGGCCAAATGTGGCGAGTGTGAGCCATCGTTGCCAATATTTTCGCATCATCCCGTATTATCCGCTAAGCATAATCTTGGGTGGCATTGTAACAGTTTAAGGAAGATGTGTGGCTCCTTTATCTTTATCGCGAACCAGTTTAACCGGTCGATTAATGCTCGCCTTCAGTGTGTTAGGCGTATTGTTGATGCTGCTTGTTAGCTTAGGCAGCTTAAGTCTGCATTGGTTAAAACAGGCCGACAGTTACTTGTACGAAGAGTCGCTCCCCGCATCCCAAGCGGCAAGGCAGCTAGTGCAAGCTTCTAATGCCTTGTCTGATGGTGTGCAGCAGTTAGGGCGGGTAGAAGATGAACGACAACGGGAGTTTATTGGTCGTAAACTGAGCCTTGAAAGTGTCAATATGTTTAATGGCATCAAAACCTTAACCATATTGGATGTCGACGAAGGCCAAAATCTGAACCAGCTGGCCGAACAAATCATCAGCCAATTAACTTCACTTGGCAAAAGTGTGGGTCGGCGTTTGACCATGGGCGATGAACTGCAGCTGAAGGCCCATGAATTGTCCATTGCAGCAGGACATGCCTCCGAATTACTTCAATCTGAGCTCGCCGTGGTGAATTCTGCCATCTTGGCTAAGTTGAGTCAGGCCTATCCAGATATGGCAGGGGCGAAGCGCAGCGGCCGATTGCTCGACGATGTGATTGAGGGCGAACTTGATATTCAAGAGCAGCTCAATCGTGCCCTTAAGTTAGTTCATCAAATTGCCTTGTTAAGTCAGTTATTTGAATCCTCCGAATTGCAGTCAGAATTGCAATTAAGTGTGCCGAAGTTACTGGCGACGTTTGCAAACTCGAATCCTTCCCCGAGTTTTACCCTTCCTGAGCCTGAAATAGCGACAGCAATGGAGAGGGCGCTCGCCCATAAGACGGATTCAGCGCCTGCTTCGAGTGACATCAATATCGATTTGATGGCGCTCGATAATGTGCCCGAGATTATTCGCGATCCGGGGCGTTTGCAGGCGTTAAAAACCGAATTAGCAGTGTTGGCGCACACACCGCAAATCATTAAATTGCAGCGGGAATTAAGTCAAACACTGCAGCAGCAACAGCGTCAGCAGCAAGAATTAGCCGAAAAACTCTATGGACTCAATACGCTGGTGGATAGAGCTCTAAATCAACAGCAACAACAGGCTGAATTAGCACGTAGTGATTATCTACACCAATTGTCCCTTGCTAGGCTTGGGCTTTGGGGCACAGGTGCCTTGATGTTTGTGGTGATTGGCTTTGTGATCTATCGAGTGATTTATCGCGGTATCGCCCTTAGGTTAAATCAGGCGACCGAAGTCATGTCCCGCTTGAGTTTAGGTGACACGGACGTGAGTTTAGAGGCCCACGGGGATGATGAACTGACTGCGATGGCAAATGCTATCGAAGCCTTCAAGCGTAAAACTGCCCATAATCTTAAATTACAGGCTGATTTACGTCAGGTGGCAGATGAGTTGACCGAGCATAAAAAGGCGTTGGAGCAAACGGTTGCTGCCCGTACGCAGGAGCTGGCCGATACCAATAATCGCCTCGATGCCGAAGCCAAGGGCCATGCTAAAGCAAGGCAAATAGCTGAAGAGGCGAGTCAGGCAAAATCCCAATTCCTTGCGACCATGAGCCACGAAATTCGTACGCCTCTCAACGGTTTACTCGGTACATTAACTTTGCTCGGTCACAGTGATCTACCGCCAGCGCAGCAGCAAATGTTAGCGCTATCGCAATATAGCGGCACTTTATTACAAACCGTGTTGAACGACATTTTGGATTTTTCGCGTCTTGAACAAGGGAAACTCAGCCACGAGCCAAGGCCAACCGATATCAATACCTTGCTCGATGAAGTGCAGGCAATCATGGTTGCGGGTGCTAATTTGGCTGGGCTCAGCCTCAAAATTAATAAGCCTAAGCTACCAAACTGCATCAATATCGATGGGCCTAAGTTGCGCCAAGTATTGTTCAACCTAATCGGCAATGGCATTAAATTTACGCAAGAGGGCTGCGTGACGCTAACTGTTAGTCTGCAAGGCACCCAATTGTCCTTCGTCGTGCAGGACACGGGCGTTGGTATTGTGCCTGCGGCACTTGATAAACTTTTTGTGCCCTACAGTGCTTTACCTAATCAAGGTCGCAGTCGCGGCACGGGTTTAGGGCTCGCTATTTGTAAGCAATTGGTTGAGTTAATGGATGCTAGCGGCCGCGGGATTTGGGTTAAAAGTCAGCCAGGAAAAGGCAGTGAGTTTGGTTTTGAACTCGCCTTTAATGAATGCGATATGACCAATACCCAAGCGGTAAAAGAGAGGGTGTTAGTGCCAGCTCGCCAAGTGATGGTGGTAGAAGACAATAAAGTGAATGCTATGGTGGCGCAGGGATTTTTAGCGCACTTAGGTCACAAGTCAGTGCTTGCTGTCAGTTGCCAACAGGCGCTTGAATTTGTTGAGTCTAGCGGTTTGGTTTTCGATGCTGTGATGCTGGATATTCAGCTCAGTGATGGCTCTGGAATTGATTTATTGCCGCAGTTAAAAATGTTGATCGCCAACCCTAATGTGAAGTTTGCCGCCTTTACCGCCCAAATGCAGAGCGAGGATTTACAGCATTACCGCGAGGTAGGATTTGATGCTGTATTGGCTAAGCCTCTAAGTCTACAAACCCTTACAGAATGGCTTGGCGTTGCGGTTTCTCCCTTGTCGGCATCCATTTCATCATCGACCGTGAATGACCTGTTGTCTGCGCCGCCTCAAGTCACAACGGAAGCTAAGATTACAACGACAATAGCGGATGTCGATGATGAGCCGTTATTAGATCTCAAGCAGTTAGCGCAGGATAAGGACGTACTCGGCAGCGAAGCTATGATGTCTATGCTCGATCTTTTTAGTGATTCGAGTCGTGAGCAGCTTGCCAAACTGTCTCTAGCTAATCCCAAGGAAGATGTAGCCAAATTGCTGCACGGGCTTAAGGGCAGCAGTGCCAGTATGGGGCTGATAGCGTTAGCTAAATTATGTAAGGAGTTAGAGCTGGCGCTAAAAGCCAGTGCAAATAACGCGTTGGAGCTTAGTGAATTTCAACGCCTTGAGTCTTGCAGGCAGGCATCGATTGCCGCCTTGAGCCAATGGTTAGCTGCACAAAACGACTGAACTTGCCTGCTCATAAACCCATTGGATAGCATTAATCTAAAGATAAGTAGCTCTAGAACGTTTAGCTAATCACCGCCTCAGCGGGTTCAAGCTGTGCGATATCTTGCTTCACCCACGCTAAGGCGAGTATGGCAACGGCACTATAAAAACCGTTTTTGTCGCATTGAGTGAGTTGGTTAATAAATTTTGCTAACCAAGAGTCGATGCAGGTTTGCAAAAAGCTTAATTGGACACTGTCTTCACTGTGACAACATAAGTGCGCCATATAGGCGAGCATTACGGCCAAATGGTCGGCGGGCTCAGGGAAATAACTCTGCACTTGCAGTTTACTCTGGTGTAAAAATTCACTCATCTGCTGATGTTGCTGACCAAATAGCAGAGGTTCATCCTCACCACTTAAATACAGGCTAGCGTAGGGTGAAGCGCTATGTTTAGTGCCAACGAGAAATAAGCCGCAGTAATTCGCCGCGAGTTCGAGTAATGCCTCATCATCTTTTATCCCATTGAGCGTGCTGCGAATTTTGTCCACTGACTGAGTGAAATTAGCCTCTAGGCTAAGCTGTTCCCAGAATTGCTGCGCCGCTTCGCTGGTGAGTTCTTTAAGTCTTTGCTCGTCAACTTCGCGGGCGAACAGTGATGATAACAGCTGATAAACCAAGGCTCTGGCGTGGTTGATATCGACTTGACTCATTGTATATTCCTCAACACGCCCTAGTTTTGGCGCTAAGATTGGATGCAGAGACGCGCCGCGTTCGGCGCATCCAGTGTTTCGGTTCTAAGGTTAGATTCCGACTTCGATAGGGCCATCGAAGGAGCTGACCTTAGGCACTTTGCCTTGGTATTTCTCAAACTCGACTAAGCAAGTATAGGCTGAGCAAGCTTGGGCAAGTTTAGATGTGCCTATGTCTAAAGTGAGGGTGTTAGGATCGCCATAACTGCACAGGGCGCCGACTTCAGCCCCACCTTCAGTGCTACCATCTTTACCTACTGGCCCATACCATGCGCCTTCGTGAATCCGCACAATACCAGTAGGGAAGTTGTCCGATACCACAGCACCCGCCAACAGTTGGCCACGGTCGTTAAAGACTCGCACTATATCGCCATCTTTGATGCCGCGCGCTTTTGCGTCGACAGGGCTGATATACACAGGCTCACGGCCATTGACTGCGTAGGTCTCGCGGTATTCTCGCGACTCACACATTTGTGAGTGTAAGCGCTTGTCTGGGTGGCATGACTGCAACCAAATCGGATGCTTGTCAGAGCCAGGGCCGCCATGGCTACGCTCGGTTTTCTCCATCCAAGTTGGGTGACCTTTACAGTCATCGTAACCGAATTGATCAATCTTACGGCTAAAGATTTCAATCAAACCTGAAGGCGTGCCTAGTGGATTGATTTCAGGATCGTTTCTAAAGTCTGCATGGCGCGTCCAGACTTCACCGTCACCAAAATGCACATAACCTTGTTTCCAGAAAGTCGCAAAGTCAGGCATCTCAAACTTGCCCGCGTTGGCGGCTTTACATTCGTTATAGAGGGTTTCTAACCACGCCATTTCGCCCATGTTACGGGTGTATTCCTTCTCTTTACCGAGCAGAGCGGCAAAGCGAGTGAAAATTTCAAAATCCGACAAGCTATCAAACAGTGGCTCAACCATTTTCTGCATGGCTAAAATACCGCGGTTAGCATAGGCGCCGTACACGTCAATATCGTTGCGCTCATAGGTAGTACAAGCGGGCAGCACTATGTCGGAGAAGCGGCAAGTTGCCGTCCAGTTCACATCGACAGTGACCACACACTCAAGCTTATGGAAGGCTTGCTTCATGCGGTTTCTGTCTTGGTGATGGTTCCAAGGATTATTACCCGAGAAAATCATCATCTTAATATCGGGATAAACCACTTTCGAGCCGTTAGCATCAATGGTTTTGCCGGGTTCGAGAATTGCATCAATCCAGCGGGCAACGGGAATCGTGCTGCTCGCGCCCTTGAAGTCTGAGCTATCAAATAGCGGCTTTTGATTTTCGTCCAAGTTGCGGGGAAAAGCACCTGGCGCCGCGGCACCCGATGAAGGCACGCCGATACTCGAGTAGTGGTGACCATAGCTGATGCCACCACCGGGAAGCCCGATTTGGCCTATCATGGTCGCCAGCACCGCCGCCATCCAATAGGGTTGTTCACCGTGTTGTTGGCGCTGGATACACCAACCCATCATGAATTGAGTGCGACCCTTGACTAAGGTTTTGGCTAAGTCGCGAATAACATGGGCTTCAACGCCACAGATAGGCGCGGCCCATTCTGGGGTTTTGGCGACGCCATCTTTAGTACCCATCACATAGGGCACAAACTCTTCAAAACCTAAACTGTAGCCTTGGATAAATTTATCGTCGTAAAGTTTTTGGCTGATCATCTCGTGGGCGATGGCCAGCATTAAAGTCACGTCTGTCTGTGGGTTAACGTAGAGTTGCTCACAGCCCAAATAGGCTTGGGTCTTAGTCACCACAGGGTCGATACTGATAACGCGGATCTTGCCTTGCTTCACTTTCTCTTTTAACTGCGCAAGATAAGCAAAAGATTCATGGGTTTCCGCATTCCAACCCACTTGCAGGTTCTTGTACGGATCGTTCGACCACAGCACGATAGTGTCGCTGTGTTCTAAGATCAGCGGCCATGAAGTGCCTTGGGCATACACTTCGGTTGAACCTAACACATAGGGCAGAATCGTTTGGCCTGCACCTGTGGAGTAGTCGCCGATTTTCTTCACATAGTTGCCGTGCATCCCCACAGCACGTTGCATATGGCTAGTGCTGGAATGCAGTTGACCCGTGGCGCGCCAACCGGTTTGACCCGCATGCAGACCTGATGGACCGTATTGGGTTTGGACTTCATCTAATGAATGCTTAAACAGTGTTAATGCCTTGTCCCACGTTACACGAACAAAGCGGAAATCACCCCGTTGATGGGTATTACTCTTATGACCTTTGAGTAAAAAATCTAAGCGCACCATAGGGTAACGTACACGCGATGGATTGTAGACCATGCCGCGGATGCCGTTAATCATATCCGTTGGATACTTATCTAAGTCGAAGGGTTTCACTTCGGCAATGACGCCGTTTTTGCGCTTCATTTTAAAGGCGCCGAAGTGTGAACCTGTGGTTAGCCATTCGTCTTCATTGATGCCCGCTTTGGCTAAGGCATTTAAGGGCGCTAACACTGAGCTGCCACCTAAGACAAGGAAAGAGGATGAGGCGATACCCTTTAAAAAGTCTCTTCTGTTCATGGTATTACTCCCGAATTAGTGCTCTTTTTTCACAAAAGTTGACGAATGTTCCTGCAGATATTTCTGCACTAGCGCTTGGGTGTCTTGGTCCATATTCACGAAGGCCAACATTCCTTGGAACATTCCCGGCCAAGTATTGGCGTCAAAGTGCGCCTCATCGGGTTGGGTATGGCAAACACTGCAGCTGGAGCGGAAGGTATCGCGGGCATAACCCCAAAGTGGTTGCAGCTCGGTCAGCAGATAATCCTTATCGGTCCAGATTTGCGCTTCGATACGCTGCCATTTAAGGCCTGTCATAGGATCTTCTTTTTCTTCAAAGGTTTGGATAACACCTTCGGTTTCGGCTGCGTCTTTGGTTAACTGTGCCGACAGAATGTTCACGCCAAAGTCCATGTAGATCACGCGGCCAGCACCAATCTTTTTACGCCAGCCATCGATGCCGATCTTGATGCGTTTGCCTTGGGTTTCGAGCACTTTGACTTTCGTTGCTACGTTGAGCGTGCCAGCTTCCACATCGCCTTTATCAGTGAAGAATAAGGGTTTAGTCAGGGCGCTATAGTAAGTTTGATTCGTTTCAACTGAGCTAACACCTGATCCGACTTCTGCAATCAGTTCTGGTGCGCGGGCCGTGCCCATTTCCGGTAAGTGATGGGCAATACCTTTGTGGCAATCGATACAGCTTTGGTCGATTTCTGCGGCGCGTTTCATCTGTTTTTGTGCCAGCGGGGACATGCTTTCCCATTTCATCGAGTTGTAGTTGTGACAGTTTTTACAGGCCAGTGAATTATCGCGATCGAAACGTTTCCATTCGCGACTTGCCATTTCTAAGCGTTTGGCTTCGAATTTTTCTGGGGTGTTGACTGTGTTAAATAGCCAACCCCAGACATCGTGGGAGGCTTCCATCTTACGGGCGATTTTACGGCTCCAGTTATGGGGCACGTGGCAATCGGGACAGGTGGCGCGCACGCCAGAATGATTCGACCAATGCACAGTTTCCTGCAGCTCTTGGTAAGGCTTGCTCTCCATACTGTGGCAGCTAATACAAAAAGCTTCGGTATTAGTGGCTTCGAGTGCAGTGTTAAATCCGCCCCAGAAGATGATACCCATGATAAAAGCGCTGATACTGACGGCGCCTAAGGTCAGCGCTTTAGTGGGTTTGTTCAGTGTGCGCCAGAGGTTGGTTAACCACTTCATAATCGCGTCCTCAAAAAGTAACTATATGGTAAATAGATATAAATTAGTGGCCGACAACGCCGCCGAAGGCTTGGATCATCCAAATGATGAAGCCGTAAATACTGATCCCTGCGATAGTGAGCGCGGGGAAGAGTAAAAAGATGATGAACCCGAGTGCTTTTAACTCATTTTTGCGCGTGGATTTATCCGATGTGGGTGTTTGTTGGTGTGGCTTTGTCATTGGGCTCGACTCCGAACGAAAGCGATTTTTGATATGAGCACTATAAAGGGGAGATGTGAATGGACTTGCTCGCTGTGATGAATGGGGTTTGACAATATATGAAAGATTATGAAAACTTTATTGTGGGCGTAAGTTAAGCCCTGCTCTGGCACAATTCGGCGGTGATTAATGTGAGTTCAATAGGCCGTGATGTCATCGCTTTGGATGGTTTTTTGAACAACTGATTTCGGCTTTTGTCGCTAATTTTTTATCGAAGTGTAGGGGATGTCTTAGCTATCTTTGGGAGATTCCAGTATCATCCGCGGCCAACAACGGCTGCGTCTACATGATTAATGGCTTGTTAATCATCGCGAAGCATCACTGCTTGCAGATCATGGATTTTTCCCACAGTAGGAAAATGATGTGGATCTCTCACCCAAGTCTGATGGATTTGGGGCTCTAATCTGCCGCAGCCAGCGTCGCCAATTGCGTTTTAGGGTAATTGGTACCGACCCCATTTTAAGAGATCACAAGGTATAACAACATTATGTCTGAGCAATTGAGTTCAACAGCCGTACCCTCTGGTTCGTTTCTGGACCGTTATTTTTCTATTCAACAACGTGGCAGCACAGTTCGCCAAGAAGTGATTGCGGGATTAACAACTTTCCTCGCTATGGTCTACTCAGTGATTGTGGTGCCTAACATGTTAGGCCAAGCGGGATTTGATCCCGGCGCTGTGTTTATCGCCACCTGTTTAATTGCATCATTTGGTTCTTTGCTCATGGGTTTATGGGCAAACTTACCTATGGCGATTGGCTGCGCGATTTCGCTCACCGCCTTTACCGCCTTTAGCTTAGTGCTAGGTCAGGGCATGTCGATTCCGGTTACCTTAGGCGCGATTTTCCTAATGGGCGTGACGTTTACACTTGTGAGCGTGACCGGTGTTCGTCAGTGGGTACTGGCTAATTTACCTAAGGGCATAGCCCACGGTACAGGCATAGGTATCGGCTTGTTTTTACTTTTGATTGCGACTAACAGCGTGCAATTGATTGTGGCCAATAGCGCAGGCTTGCCGGTGAAGTTGGGCGACATTAACAGCTTACCTGTTATCGCGACTATTCTAGGTTTAGCGGCAACTATCGGTTTAGAGCGCCGTGGTGTACCTGGCGGTATTCTGTTGGTGATTATCGCGTTATCGGTATTTGGTTTAGTGTTCGATCCGAGCGTGAAATACCAAGGTTTGTTTGCCTTGCCTGATTTAACCTCAGAGCATTCACTGATTGGTCAGCTCGATATCATGGGCGCCTTTAATCCTGTGGTATTGCCTATCGTATTAGCGTTAGTGATGACGGCGATTTTCGATGCGACCGGCACCATCCGTGCTGTGGCGGGCCAAGCGAATTTGCTCGATAAAGACGACAATATTGTCGGCGGCGGCAGAGCCTTAACCTCAGACTCAGTCAGCAGCATGGTGGCGGGTTTAGTGGGCGGCGCACCAGCGGCTGTGTATATCGAGTCGGCGGCGGGTACTGCGGCGGGCGGTAAGACAGGTTTAACTGCGACTATCGTGGGCGTACTGTTTTTATTGATGATGTTTTTAGCGCCATTAAGCTACTTAGTGCCAGCTTATGCGACAGCACCTGCTTTAATGTACGTGGGTTTGTTGATGCTGAGTAACGTGGCAAAGCTCGACTTTGACGATAAAGTCGATGCCATGGCAGGCTTAACCTGCGCTGTGTTTATCATCTTAAGTTGTAATATCGTCACTGGTATTATGCTGGGCTTCGTGACTCTGGTTGTCGGCCGTATCTGTAGCGGCGAATGGCGCAAACTGAAAGTAGGCGTGCTCGCCATTACCTTAGGTTTAGTGGTGTTCTATATGGGTGGTTGGGCGATTTAAGTTAGGCAAACTGAGTGATTTTAACTGAGTTATTGTAAACAGAAGCGAGTGCAGTCTTAGGATTAGCACTCGCTTTGATTTTGTGCCCGGTATTCACAATAGGCCCGCAGTAAGTCTTTCCAAGTGACAATCCCAACCAATTTACCGTCTTCTAACACCGGCAAGCAGCCTATATCGTTGTCTAACAAAATACGGGTTGCCGTGTCTAAATTGATGTGGGGCGCAACGGTAACCGGATTACGGGTCATCACTTGATGCACACGTTTTTGCAGGGTTTCTAAATCTCTTGCGGTTTCGGCGCTACTGCCCAAATTCGGGCTAATGGCACGCAGCAGATCCCGCTCCGATAACACGCCTTCAAGTTGGTACTCATCGACGACCAACAAGTGATGAAAGCTCGCTTGGTCGAAGATTTCCTTCGCCACAGTTAATCTGTCGTCCATTTCAACCGTGACGACTCGGGTACTCATAATATCGGCGATAATGATCGGCATGATGATCCCCTGATAAGTTTGCGCATCCTAGGATGCGCTCTGTTAATGCGCTGCATTACAGTTACTTATAACAGAGTGGTGCAAGTTTAGCCAACACCCATTACAAAGTTTTAACGCAAAGATCTTAGGCCTCTGGTTCATCATCCGCTGTGATTGGCAACCGCTCCGATTCGGGCAAGTGCGCGCCTATGTAGCGTTGATACTTTTTGCCTTTTAGTTTGTGGGTGTCCACCAGCACTAAGCCATCGATACAATCGCCAAAGTCAGCGTCGATACCAAAGGCGAGAAACTTAACCCCATCAGCCTTACACAGCTCACCATATTGCTTGTAGAGGGTAGGCACTGCAGCGCCCATACTCGCGAGCACTTGTTTGAGTTGTTTGAAATTACTCTGATAATCCTCGGAGAAATACAAATCATCTAACTTGGCTTTTTGGGATTTTGATAAACCAAAGGGCGACATGGAAACCGCCATCTGCTGCGCAGGCGCAAATTCCCGCGAGTAAAAGTGTACAAGCATTTCTCTGGCACTGCCGGGCAGTTGATTGCTGATAGACACTGGGCCAAATAGGTAACGGTATTCAGGGTGTTTGGCGAGATAAGCGCCTATGCCAAACCACAGATAATCTAAGCTGCGTTTGCCCCAATATTTAGGCTGTACAAAACTGCGGCCAAGCTCTAAACCTTGCTTCACGAAGGGCATAAAGCTGTCGGCGTATTGAAACAGCGATTGGCTGTAGAGGGCGTTATCACCGTATTTTTCTAAGACTTTGTCGCCACTGGCAAAACGGTAGGCACCGACAATTTCAAACTGCTCCTTATCCCACAGCACTAAGTGCTGGTAGTAGGAGTCGTATTTGTCGATATCGCGGCGTTTGCCCGACCCCTCACCCACGGCGCGAAAGGCGATTTCCCTCAGGCGACCAATTTCCCGCATGATGGGATTGCTGTCGTGGTGCTGGTATAGATAAATCAACTTGTTATCTTGCGTTTCCCCGAGCAGTTCGCATTGCTGTAGCGCCGCTTGCAGTTCGCGGCGCGATTCAGGGTGGGCGATAGCACTTTGGGTAATAAACAGCGGATCTTTATCTTTGCCGATACGATACAAGTGATTTTTAAGCAGTTTTATCTTGGTCTTGAGCGGAAAGTCCATCGAGCGCACGGCTTCATTGGGAATAAGCTCGCCAATGCGGATCGGCATATTGCGTTTGGCCTGTTTGAACATTTCCTTCACCAACAGCAGTGTGGCAAGTGGCTTGTAAATCATGGATGCGCCGTAGAAGGTCGCAGAGTTTTTGGCATCTAAAAATATCGGTAGTAAGGGCGCATTGCAGGAAATCGCCATTTTTAAAAAGCCAGAGTGCCACTGAGTATCTCGCACGCCGTTAGGGCGAAGGCGCGAAACTTCGCCCGACGGGAAAATCAGCACAGCGCCTTCGTTACGCAGGTGCTGGTGGATTTTTTCTAAATGCTGTTTCGGTGTGCCGCCCGTCATATTGCGCACTGGCAGTAAGATTGAGTGCAGCGGTTCCAGCGCCATCAAGAGTTCGTTGGCGACGACTTTGATATCAGGGCGAATTTCGCTGATGAGTTTGATCAGCGCTAAGCCATCGAGTGAACCTATGGGATGGTTGGCGAAGATCACCACTCGGCCTTCACAGGGAATATTTGCTATCTCATTGGCGGGTACGGTAAAGCTAAAGTCGAAACTCGCCAGCACTTGCTCGACAAAGTCCACGCCCTGTAAATAGGCATATTGATTGGCGATATCGTTGCATTGTTTTTCATTGAGCAGGTAACGCAGCATGGCCTTGGCGGGTTTAGCGAGCCAAGGTTTGTCGTTGATAGAAGGCAGATTTTGTTCAACCATATTATCAACGGTAAAAATCATGCTCTTCGCCTTAAGCGCTGGTGGCTGCACAGCATGGTTATTATGGTTAAGGTTGCTGTTTAGCGTCTGGTCATTGTGTTCCATAGCGTTATCTGATTGATGATTCATGTTATTTATTTGATTCATAGTGTTAGGCAACATCCCTTGGGCGAGTTTCGCCGGTATTTGTGTTTGGCATTTGCTGCGCTGCCGTTTTTTGTTGTTTGTTTTTGTGCGCCTCAGGCGGCTGTTGCACTAACGCTATGCTGCTGAGAATATCGAGATTGAGCGTTTGTTCATTCCAGCGACACAGCTGTAATTCACCGTTAAGGGTTTCTGTGATTAAGCTACAGTTTTCGACCCAGTCACCGTCGTTGGCGTAGATGATCTGCCGCTGCTCAGGCGTACTTTGGGGCGTGCAGTATTGTGCTGCTCTGGGGTGAGTTGAGAGTTCTGGCTGATGGATATGGCCGCAGATCACGCCGTCAACATCGAAATGCTGGGCATAGTTGAGCACCGCTTGGCGATAATGTCCGATAGCGGCTTGAGCCTTACCCACTTTGGATTTGATGTAACTTGCCAGTGACCAATAGGGATAACCTAAACGTTCCCGCAGACTGTGGAGATTGCGATTAAGGAACAGCAATAAGTCATATAAATGGTCGCCCAATATGGCGTAGAAGCGACCGACACACACATCGGCATCAAACTGATCCCCGTGGAGCATCAACAATTTATGGCCGCCAATCCCGTGGTGAATATGTTGGCGGGCAATTTTGATATTCCACAGGCTTAGTTCGGCATAGGGTTTGATCAGCTCGTCGTGGTTGCCCGGCAGATAAATCACTTGGGTGCCGTTTTGTGCCAGTTCAATGAATTTTTGTAGCACCTTATTGTGGCTATCGGGCCAATGCAGCTTACGTTTCAGCGCCCATAAATCGACTATGTCACCGACCAGATACAAGTGCTGACAACGCACGGTTTCAAGCAAACTTAGCAGGTAGTCGGCCTTGCAATCTTTACAGCCTAAATGGATATCCGATAGCCAGAGGGCGTGAACTGTGATGCTTGGGGTAAGGGGTGAAGCCGTCTGATCTGAAGTTAATGCGGATGGGGTAAAAGAAGCTGAATTGAAAAGATTTGAGGATGTTGGTGAAGCTGTCGGTACTGATGTCGGTGATTGCGTCGAGCGGTTAAAGATAGGAGGTGAAAGGCTGGGGTCATTTATCTGTCCCTGCGCTGTTGTTTCAAATTCCTTGAAATTAAATCCTGTCATCTCGTATTCACCCATTAGGCTGTTAACGAATATGAGCTTAGTGAGGGGCTTTGACTGAATGATGAAGTTTAGATGACATGCAGATGACAAAAGGTGGATTAGCCTAGACTGAACCTGTCAAGATTCACATCAGGATGCAATTAGAACCGACAGTTAGTTTGCAGCATGAATTGTCATTGTTTCCCCTGTAATACGCCGTCCTTGCATTTAACAACAAGCGTCCCCGAGGGTTCGACGACGGCATTCATGCCGCCAACGGTCACAGTTGCAACAATGCCAATCTTAATTAACACTTCTGCTGTTCGTTTAGCTAAGAAGCTATTGCCCCAAAGCAATTCAGCGCTTCATTTTTAGACTCCGCTTTAATTTTATTTATGCATGAGATTTTATAATCCATATTTGTTCAGTTAAGAGCGCTATTTCCTATACTTCAAGTGTCTATTCATTACAACCTGAGGAGGTTTGTATGGACGCTTGGAATAAAGGTCATCCAATGGGACAAAAACGACCTTTTAAATTGGAAGAGATTTGGCGCATTCGTACTCGTTTGGAGTTAGAACATAATATTGCTGAGTTAGCGTTACTTAATCTGGCGATTGATTCAAAATTGCGAGCCTGTGACTTATTACACTTGAAGGTCCAAGACATTACCTCATCTGGCATAATCAATCCGCGAGTGCGATTAACACAGCGTAAAACCCATCGTGACGTTCAGTTTGAAATTACTCCAAAAACTCAGCACAGCCTGACATCTTGGTTGCTCGAAAAGGGATTAACCGCTGAGGATTATCTATTTCCTAGCCCAAGGTGTATTCATCAGCCGATGAGTTATAGCTATTACCGCTCGAGGGTAAAAAACTGGGCGAGTCAATTAGGGCAGAATAGTGAATTGTATGGCACGCACTCGTTGCGTAGAACCAAGGTGACATTGATTTATCGTCGAACCAAGGATATTCGGGCGATTCAAATCTTGCTTGGACATGTCAAGTTAGATAACACCGTACGCTATTTAGGTGTCGAGATTGAAGATGCACTGCGGATTTCAGAAGCTATTGAAGTATAAATTTATCAAGTGTGATTATGATTAAACCATCATAGCTGCACTGTTTTGAAAGGAAAATGAAATTAAACAAAGTGCTTTCACTTTGTTGCTAAGGTGTGTTTATTTTTATCCAGAAATGAGTTAGTGAATCAGACTTACCTCGTCTGATTCACACGCTAACATCTTTAATGTTATGTATTTTTGGGTTTATAAAGCCGTAGCCGAATTCAGTCGAACACTATGAATGTTAAATTTCAGTTTTTATAATTTCAAAAATCAAAATTTACAATTTGTACTCAATAATGCTGTTTACCGTAACAGGCTAACCCCGCTGACTTGATTACGGCCATGTTCTTTCGCAAGGTACAATTGCTTATCTGCTGATTCAATAAGTGTTTGCCATTTTAGATGCCGATGGGGCTGCATGCTCGCAACGCCAGCACTAATCGTGACCTCTTGGAAACTGGAGCCTAAATGCTCGATGTGCAAGGCTTGCACTGCGTTAACGATGAGTTGTGCGATGTGCATCGCGCCTAAATGCTGAGTGTCTGGTAATAGGCAAATAAACTCCTCACCACCATAGCGCGCCACTAAATCGTTCGGGCGGTGTATCGCTGTGCGTAGTGCTTTTGCAACGAGACGTAGACATTGATCTCCTTCCTGATGACCATAGCGATCATTGAAAAGTTTAAATGAATCGACATCTAACATCACCACTGACAATGGTGCACTATTTCTGCAGCAGTACTTGCATATTTCGGGAAGTCGTTGCTCAAACAGGTGCCGATTTGCAACCCCTGTTAGCCCGTCCAGTAAAGCAATCGATTGGAGTAAATCGGCTTGTTGTTTGAGGATAAACTGATTATTCACCCTCGCGTTCGTGATAATCGGATTGATGGGTTTATGAATAAAATCAGCGGCGCCAAGCTGAAAGCCTTTAACCTCTTCTTGTTCATCAAAATGCGCGGTAACAAAGATAATGCAGATATTGGCTGTCGCGGGATCGGCTTTGAGCCGTTGACACACTTCATAGCCCGTCATACCGGGCATTTCTATATCCAAAAGTACTAAATCAGGCAGTTCATTCTGACAGACGTTGATGGCTTGCTCTCCGTTTGTGGCCATAAACATTTCATAATCTTCATGAAAAAGCTGATGCAATATTTTTATATTGAGGGGTTGGTCGTCAACGACAAGAATTTTTCCCTTCATGCGATTGGCTTGCGGGATGATTTCCGTAAGATGCATTATTTATTCTCCAACATGATGATGCGTAAAGTGTCTGATGCCTTATCGAATTCGAGTGCTTGCACTTGTCCCTGTAGTGTTATCCACTGTGGATGGTGTGGTAATTTTTTGATTAATCGGTCAACGAAAGTCATGGCTTCTAAATTGTTCGCTTTTAAGAGGAGCATGAGGGCGTTCAGTTCAGTCCAAGCACTCGGCATTAACGCTTGAGAATCGATGGCCTGTGTCATTTTATCTTGAGCTAACACAGTCGATTCAGGTTGAGGGATGTAGGTAGATAGTTGCTGAGTACTTTCATTGATTAATAATTCTAATTGTTCGGTCCACACTTTTATCTCAATAAACTCAAGGTCATTTTGTTTGAGTTGTTTCTCTAAAAAAGCAGCATAAGCGGCTAAACGCAGTGCACCAAAATTACTGGCAAGACCTTTGATGCCATGTCCCACGGCCGCCGCAGTGGCATACTCAAATACTTTAGTAGACTGCTTGAATAGATTTAGTTGTTTCAACATTTCAGGTGCAAAACCTTTCGCCATTTTCTGGAAAAAAGCCTGATTACCGCCAAAACGACGCAGTATTAGCTGGATGTCATCCAGTAATGGCATATTGTCGAGTGGGACTTGTAACTCCGCTGGTTGATGCTGTTGTGCTAATGAAGGGGCTTCTTCCTGTCCTACTAAACGTAAAATGCTGGGGAGTAATATTTGCATGTCGATTGGCTTACCCACATGATCATTCATACCTGCATCGAAGCAATCCTGTTTATCGCTTTGGGATGCATTGGCAGTCATCGCTAAAATGGGTAGCTCCGCAAATCGGCTATCAGCGCGGATAAGCCGTGTTGCGGCTAGGCCGTCCATATCGGGCATTTGTATGTCCATGATCACGATATCGAATACGTTTCCACTTTCTAACACTTGAAACACTCCTTCAACGCCACCGTTGGCAAGTTGCACGTTTGCTCCTTCATAACTCAGCAGCTCATCAATCACTTGTCGGTTGAGTTGGTTATCTTCAACCACTAAAATGGCGAGTGTAGATAACCGTCGTTGCGAGTGTGGCGTAGGATTCACTGTCATCGTTTTGCCTTCGATAGCATTGATTATCGCCTCGGCTAAAATCTGTGATGTGACCGGTTTAGTTAAAAAATTCACGAAGGGGACATTTTTTATATGCTGACTTTCGCTAATCACCTCATGGCCGTAGGCGGTGAGCATAACGATGAGCGGAATAGGGCTATCTGAGTGAGAGTTACATATCAAATCAGCCGTTTGTAGCCCATCAAGATCTGGCATACGCCAATCCATTAGTACGACATCGAATGGTCTTGCGTTTATATTGGCTTGTTTTACTTTTTCAAGCGCTTGATATCCCCCCGAGGCGGTTTCTGCACTGCAGCCAAAGTCAGTCAAAATCTTATGCAAAATTTCGACAGTAAGTTCGTTATCATCGACAATTAAAATATGATACCCACTGAGGTCAATGGCCTGAGTGGCTTCAACTTCCATGACGCAGAACGTTACATCAAACCAGAAGCGGCTACCCACACCTACACGGCTGGTGACGTTTAACTGGCCTCCCATGAGTTCGACTAACTTTTTGCTTATCGCTAATCCTAGCCCTGTACCGCCAAATCGCCTTGATGTTGACGATTCGGCTTGTTCAAAGCCCGTAAAAATGCGCTCTATTTGCTCTTCGCTAATACCAATACCGGTATCTGAAATTGAAATCTGCACCGTAACGGTATTGGCCTCATGACGTAAGCATTCCATGGTGACGGTGACTTGACCGTGGCGTGTAAATTTAAGGGCATTACCCGCTAAATTAACCAAAATCTGTTGTAGCCTCAGTTGGTCGGCTAAGAGCCAGGCGGGTAAAGCCGGATCAAGGTCAAACATGACCTCGACATTTTTGTTGCCATGGTTGCCCGACAGCACTATTGCAAGATCTCGCATAAGCAGTTCGATTGAACAAGGGTGTAGGTCGAGTGTTAATTTACCTGCATCGATTTTTGAAAAATCGAGAATATCATTCAGTAATCCTAGCAATGACTTCGCCGCGGTTTGGGTTTTGGTCACATAATCCTGTTGTTGCACAGACATTGAGGTATGTTGCATTAATTGCAGCATCCCTAAGACAGCATTCATTGGGGTGCGGATTTCATGGCTCATATTGGCTAAAAATGCAGACTTTGCCGCATTAGCTGCATCAGCCTCATGTTTAGCCTCTCTCAAGGTTTCTTCCAATTGCCGCTGTTCGGTAATATCTAAATTGATACCGATGACTTTTGTAACCTGCCCCGTGACATCGCGTTCGATTTGGGCGCCAGCTTGCACATAACGAATGGTGCCATCGGTTCTGACGACTCTAAAAATGGGGTCATATTGGTCTTTTTCTTCTACTGCCGCTTTTAGCTTCGCCTCGGCGAAGTCAATATCATCTGAATGGATCCGCATACGCCAATGTTCATAGGTTAATCCGATATCCTGTAAACTTAGGGGTTGATCGTAAATAGCAAACATCCGCTCATTCCATTCGAGGGAGTTATCGCGTAAATCCCAGCTCCAAATCCCAAGCTTGGCGACTTCCGCAGCCTTACTTAAGTGATTACTCGCAGTGATAAGTGCTTTTTGTTGTTGTAGTACTTGGGAAATATCAATCGCAATGCCTAAATAACCAATAATCTCGCCGACATTATCCAGCATGGCCGTGACAGAGAGAGAGACTTGGCATTGACTGGTGTCTTTTCGCACATATGTCCAAGTGCGCGTTTCAGAACCGAGGGTTCTCGCTTTATAGACGAACACATCAAAGCCTTGAATATCTTCACCATACTCACTGGACAATTCAGCTGATCTTGCCGCGACTTCCTCGGGCAAATGTAGCGGTGCCGGTGTTGATAGCCCGATCATATCCACGGCGGCGTAACCGAGTAATTGCTCAGCCCCACGATTGAAAATCGTGATCACGCCCTTTTTGTCCGTTGCAATGATGGACATTTCGGAGGCGGCATCGAGTACGTTCGTTAATAACGAACCTAACTTATTTTTTTCAATTTGCGCCAATTTACGCTCTGTGATGTCGGTTCTTAATGCGACAAAACGTTCTATATTGCCGTTTTCATTAAAGACAGGACCAATCACAGTA
Organism: Shewanella sp. SP2S2-4; assembly: GCF_031932025.1. Lineage (NCBI taxonomy): Bacteria > Pseudomonadati > Pseudomonadota > Gammaproteobacteria > Alteromonadales > Shewanellaceae > Shewanella > Shewanella sp. SP2S2-4. The sequence continues at coordinate 56,765 of NZ_JAUOER010000008.1, read as the reverse complement.
TCAAACCATTTCAGCATTTGGTGTCGGTCACGATTACAAATCTCACCATGCCAAGATAGGCCCGATTTTATTTGGGTCCACATGGTGCGCCAGAATGCAGCATCATGCTCACCAGAGTTCAAAATGGCATGGGTTTCACCTAACAATTGTTTGCGTGAATAACCACTTACGTGACAAAAATTATCATTCACCTCTAAAATGACGCCATTCGGGTCGGTGGCAGAGTAGAGCAGCTGTTGATTGATGGTGTCGAGCAACGTCTGGTTTTCGAGTAATGCTTGCTGGAGCGCATTGGTACGCTTGGTGACTTCTTGTTCTAAACGTGCATTCAAGCTTAATATATATCGTTCTGCTTCTTGCTGCGCCGTAATATCGCGGATCGTTTGGCTAAGTCCCACAATGGCACTATCCTCATCATATATAGGCAGCGACGTTGTCGAAGTCGATACATGGCTGCCATTCTGTCGTTGATGGGTTGATATTTGATTTAATACCGTTTTTCCTGAAAACACCTCAGCAAACAACACCTGCTCTTCTAAAACAATGCTTGGTGGGATAATCAAATCGCAACTTGAATGACCAATAACGTCTGTCTGTGTATAGCCAAATATCTCCTCAGCACCTTGGTTCCAACTAGTAATATTGCCCGTTAAGTCATAGCTGATAATGGCATCGAGGGAGTGCTCCAGCATGCTAGCGCGCCTTGCCTGTTCAAGTTGCACTTGCTGCTTACGCTGTTGACTGATAGACCATATAGCGATAAAGGCCGCAAGCAATAAGCTTAATAAACTGCCGCTCAGTAATACTAAGCTTGGTTGATTAAGGTGTAATGACTGAATAAAGGCCGGGTAGGCAATGACTTCGACCTGCCATTTGCGGCCAAAAATTTCTTTCGTCAGTGTGTGGCTATATGCCGATAATGGAGACGCATCATCAGGGTGTGTTTCAAAAAAACTGATGGGACGCTCAGTTTGGGTGATATCGCTAAGCAGTAGCTTCGTCATCTTTTGATTTAATGCTAACCCTGTGAGCACTTCATTTGTCACTAAGGGCGCATAACTCCAACCATACCCTGCTGCAAGTCGTTCTTGTGGTGTTTTAGGCACAGAAATTGTTCGATAAATAGGTTGTAGTATCAAAAATGATTGTAGGGGTTTCCCCGTAGCCTGCACTAAAGTAATTGGCGCAGACAAACGTACTTCACCGGATAACATAGCTGCATCTGCCGCTGCTTTACGATGTGCCTCTGATGCAACATCTAACCCAATGGCAGCACGGTTTCTGTCTATCGGCTCAATGTATTCAATCACATACTTTTCGCCGCTATGGGGGGTCAGTTGCCGAATATTGAAGTCCGGCCAATCGTCATTTTTGGCTCTTGTTAAAAATGCGGCTTCATCTGAATTGGGCACTCGGCGAATAAAGCCAAATCCACGGGCTCCGGGGAACTCTTGATCCACATCCCTCGATAAACTATAGCGATGGAAGCTAGCACGACTAATACCATACTCGCCTGCGGTTAGAATCGAACCTCGGGCACCGCGTAAACCATATTGATATAAGGTTATACGATTAAGCACGTTCTCACTGATTTGCTCCGTGTTTTCGCGCAATGCTTGGCCAATCGTTTGGGCGTTCATGCGTCCTGTCAACCATGTGAATAGTGCGCTTAGCAGTAATCCAATCAACAGGACTAATAAGCTCCATTTCGAAGCATTTTTATAATTCATAGAAAGGAGCATAAATGCCTAATAATTTATAATCAGAGAGTTATGATTTTGGACTAAGAAGATTTTTTTTTCCACTTGTAGTAACACACTAATTTGGGGCACCTAAATAGAGGTGATATTTAGATGACTTTAGATGAACAGATGAGATCGACAACCCCAAAAACATTTAGTGCTGAATTTAAACTTAAAGCAGCCTAATTAGTCTCGATAAAACCATACTACCGGCGCCGCGAAGGCGATAAACGTGGGTAAATCAACTATGGATAAATGGGTTAGGTAATTAAAACTAAAGCATCAAGGTAGCCCTCTAAAAGCCTCGCCCATTATCCCTGAATAAATTGAAATTCGTGAGATGACGAAGCAAATTAACCGTCTAGAGGAACATAATCTCATCTTAAAAAAGGCTACACCTCTTGATGTCAGACTCTATGAACAATTTACGCTAATCATCTAACTCAAGCTGAGCCATTTTATTTCCGCTATTTGTTATGCATTCAATATACATAGAAGTGGCTATAAATATTGCCTAAACAGAAAAGGTTATATTGATGCTTATTTTACTATTTTATGCTGTGAAGGCTGCAAATGGTATTAGTCATCGCTCTGATAGCTCAATTAGTAACGAATAAAGGGATTAATCAGTTGCCAGCAGCCAAAACAGGATTATATGAAAGTAACACAAGAGCATTTAGCGATCCCCAACACGGTCAACCGAGAGTTTGCTGTTCATAGCCCGGACAATCATGATGTGGCGATGTGACGTATACTGGGGGAATCGTTGGGAATATCTAACCGTTGTTCTGGACTTATTTCCCCGTAAACCTATTAGTTGGGTGTTGTCATTATCGCCTGATAGCGAATTGACATGTAAAGCATTGAATAAGGCGTTTGAGTTAAGAGGGGAACCAGAAAATGTGATGTTTCACAGTGACTAAGGCTTGAATTACACAAACGTAAATTTCAGACAAATTATTATGGCGTCTTCTGATTAAGCAAAGTATTAGTCGTCGCAGGAATCGTTGGGATAATTCACCCATGGAGCATTTCTTTAAAAGTTTGAAATCTGAGTGGGTACCTGTAAAGGGTTGTTGGAATTTTACAGAAGCAGATTAAGCGACAACAAACTACATAACAGAATATTACAGTGAATCAAAGCCCCATAAAAATAATGGAGGGTTAACGCCAAATGAGTCATAACGATTATATTGGGATTACTCAATTTTACTTTACAACTACAATGGTAAATATAAAAATTCTACACTACTAAATTTCATCTAGAATTACCTAAAAAAACTTACAACTCAATGTAATGCTCTGCCACTAATTGTAAAACATATAATAGTATAGAACATAAAATCATGTCTAATTGCTACCAGAAAGACAGCCTATATACTACTTATTTATTGTTGAGTCTCTAGCTCCTCCCAACTCATTCGTTTCCTGTAAATTGTTGATGGGCTAATATCCAATAATGCGGCAGCTTTGGGAATGTTTCCATCACACATAGCAATTGCACCTTCAATAGTTTGTTTTTCAACTAGCCATAGAGGTTTAATGGAATGACTGCTGGATTCATTTAGTAATAAAGTTGATTCACGTCGAGTGTCATTCTGTTCATATATCAAACTATCATTATCGCATTTATATTGTTTTTCTGCTGAACTAGATTGAATCTGTATCAATGGATGAGGAAACATTAAATGCTCTACTGTAGTCCCTTCGTTGAGTACGACAATTTGACGAATGACATTTTGCAGTTGGCGCACATTACCTGGCCAAGTATAGGCTAAAAGTGTATTCGTGGCAGCAGGACTAAATTCAGTAAAATTTTTACCTTCTTCCTTACTGTAGGTTTTTAATATTTTTTTAGCCAGCAGTAAAACATCATTTCCCCTTGCTCGTAATGGTGGCAATTCTATTGGAATCACATGTAAACGATAGAATAAATCCTCACGAAAATGTCCAAGTTTTACCTCCTCCCACGGCTTGCGGTTAGTCGCACTAATCAAGCGAATATCCACATGCTCCTCCTTAGTGCCGCCTACTCGTTGGAAGGTACCCGTTTGAATAAAACGTAATAGTTTGCTTTGTAAGTCTAAATCCATTTCACAAATTTCATCGAGGAATAAAGTACCGTTATCGGCCCTTGTTGCAGCGCCATCACGGTTACTGTGTGCCCCCGTAAATGCACCTTTGCAATGACCAAAGATCTCACTTTCAATTAATTCCTTGGGAATAGAAGCACAATTAAGAGCGATAAACGGCTTATCTGCACGATTTCCCGTTTGATGTATTGCTTGCGCACAAACTTCTTTACCTGTACCACTTTCGCCCGTAATAAATACAGAAGCTTTACTTTTTGCGACACAATCTATTGTTTTATAAACACTTTGCATTACTAATGAATCACCAATAAAACCTTGATAGCGCCCTTTAGGTAGACTCTTTTCGTATTGTGTTACTAGCTCAAGCAGATGTTTCTGCTTGAGCGCATTTCGCACTGTAATTGACAAACGCTTGCTATCAAAAGGTTTGACCAGAAAATCAAATGCACCTGATCGCATAGCATCAATGGCAATATCAATGCTGCCATGAGCGGTGATCATGATAGTGCTAATATTTGGATATTTCCCGTACACTTGTTTTAAAATATCAAGCCCTGATATGTCAGGCAGTTTAATATCAAGGATCAGTAGATCTGGTTGCCACTTTACCAACTCTCGTAAGGCATCTTCACCGTAATGCACATGAGTCACATTGATACCTTCAGCGCGTAAATACTCAGTGTATAAAGCCCCTAATGACATGCTGTCTTCAACTAATAGCGCTGAATATTCCATATATATCCCTATTGAATAAAACGTTCCATGAAGGCGTCATGTGTCTCTTTACCTATAATTGCCACTTGTTTAATTAATGTATAAATTATTTCAGTCTGTTTGTTACGCGCACTAGATTCAAGTTGTTGTGCTAATAAAAATAAGGCAGCAGCACCAAAACTACCAGAACTACTTTTTAAAGTATGGGCTTGGTCTTCAATCAACTCAAATTGTGTAGGGTCCAATACTGTAAGAGTTGCTACCCTTTCTAATAATTCTTCACAGAAAACCGCCATCATATTCGACAGACTGTCTTTTCCAAGTGCAGTTGATAATTCTGACAATATTATTTCGTCCAATAAATTTTGAGAAAAACTCTTAACCTGCGAAGAAATGATAGGCAGTGTTATGCTGGCATTAGGTAGCCACTTTTGGATAATGCTTAATAGCATTTTTTGATTAACAGGCTTAGAAATAAAATCTTTCATACCAACGAGATAACATTGCTCAACTTCCTCTTTCATCACATTCGCGGTCATAGCAAGAATGATTTGATTAGGATTAGTAGACAGAATAATATGGCTAGCCTCGAGCCCATCCATTTCAGGCATACGAATATCCATCAGAACCAAATCAAAGGCTCTTTCATTCATTAATTTAACAGCTTCAACACCGTTACAGGCATAAGTGACATCAAAGCCAGCTTTTGTCAGCATTGTTCCCGCAATTATTTGATTCGCAGGACTATCTTCAGCTAGCAGAATATGACCTTGAAATAAACTTTCTGCCAAATACACTTCTTCAAATTCATTACTAGGTGCATCTTGACTGAGCAACGCAAACTGCATTGAGCGACTTAAAGGCTTATTAACAACTTGGTCTAATCCTATATTCGATAAAGATTGTGAAATTTCAGAGCTCATCGCCGAGACTAAAGCAACTAAGGTCCCCTCATCACTAAGGTTGGTTTGCTTAAGCCAATTAATTTCATTTTTATCCACTTCAAATAAAAAAGTTTCATCAAGAAGAACAAGATCAAACCTTCCAAGTAGAAGACTTTCTTCTTTTATCTCACCCCAGCTATTAACTACAACAGTTTCAATGCCATACTGTGAATATTGTTTAGAAACTATGCTTAACCATAATAAATCTGTGTGGGCTAACATCACCCGTGACTTGGTGGGAGGGCAATAGCTATGGCAATAGTTAGCTTCATGTGGTTGCAACGAAACATAGAAAGTAAAACAGCAACCTTTGTCAAGTTCACTCTCTAATTCAATTTCACCGCCCATCATAGTGATAAGTTCACGGCAGATAGCTAACCCTAAACCAGTACCTTTATAGTTTGTGTTATGGGTATCATGCACTTGACTAAACTCTTTAAACAATTTGCTCTGCGCTTCCTCAGAAATGCCAATACCAGAATCCGTGACTCGACAAAAAAGCTGCATCAACGACTGCTGGTTATCGGCTATCCACATTTCGACGGTGATTGTTCCTGATACTGAAAATTTAATCGCATTATCCACTAAATTATGGATGACTTGATTTAATCGCTGCCGATCACCCAGCAATGTCTGCGGAACATTACGATCTACAAAGCTAACGAGCTGCAGTCCCTTATCATAGGCTTTTGGCTCTAAAATTTGCAGAACTTGAGCAACAAGTTTATCTGGCTCAAATTCATTAGACTCCAACACCATTTGTCCAGCTTCAATCTTAGAGAAGTCTAAAATATCATTGATTGTATTGAGTAAAGCACTACCAGCCTCTCTAGTAATGTTGGCATGGATCCGCTGTTCTTTATTTAGTTTAGAATGGAGCAGTAATTCAACACCGCCTAAAATAGCATTGAGTGGAGAACGAATTTCATGACTCATTGTTGCCAGAAACCGTGATTTAACTTTATTGCCCAGCTCTGCTTGCTCTTTAGCTAACTGGAGCTTTAATTCGCTGGCTTTACGTTCGGAAATATCTCGTAAAAAAGCGGTAAAAAGGATTTCATTACCTAACTTGATTGGCACAACCTCCAGCTCTATTGGGATTTCATTACCAGCTTTACAAGTGGCCAATAACTCGATACGTTTATTGATTATGTTGCCAGAACCAGTCTGACGATAACGCTCCATTCCTCCTCTATGGCTTGAATGTTGGCTTTTGGGAATAATTAGTTCTTCAAGGTACCGTCCAATTGCTTCATGTCGTGAATAACCAAATAATCGCGTTGCCGCAAGGTTAAACTCAACAACACGGCCATCTATATCAATGGTTATCAAGCTATCTAGGCTTGCAGCTAAAGTCGCAAGTAGCACTGATTCGGTTTTAGCTGCTGCAACTTCTTTACGTTTTACATCAGATAAGTCTTTGACTAAACCTATAAACATTACCTTATTATCGATTTTCATTAGCGAAACCGATAGTGCAATTGGAAATAATTGTCCATCTTTACGTTGTGCCATCAATTCTCGGCTTGTGCCAATAATCTGAGTGACACCCGTTTCTAAATATTGATGAATAAAACTATCATGTGAAGAACGCATTTCGAAAGGTAAGAAAATAGCAACATTCTGGCCAATCAATTCATTGTGAGCATAACCAAATAATCGACTAATTGCGGGATTAATGTCCGTAATAGTACCTTTATCATTAATGATGACGAAACCATCAACGGCAGAGTCTAGAATGGTGTTTAACCGAATATTAGCTGCTTCTAGCGCTTTAGTTCTAGCGTCCACTTTATCAATCATATTGTTAAATGCTTTGCCCATTTGAGCGATTTCATCGTTCCCTTTAACAGGAATTCGCACCCCAAGCTCACCAGCCAATATTCGTTTAGACGCATTGGTAAGAATGGTTAAGTTTCGGGTCAAGTAATGGCCAAGGAGTAATGAAAATAACGCCACCAATAAAATTTCAATCCCAGCAATTGAGAGGATTTTTATGGTTACCAACTGAATAAAATCATCAAGACTGCGAGTCTCAAAACCCATATTAATTGTGCCAAAACGATAACCATTATCTTCTATCTTATATTCTAAGTCGAAAATACCATCTTGTACTTGAGCTAATTCGGTATCGGGTTGATGTGAAACTTGAACATACTTGTCTGCCCCACCATAGGCTAAAATATGACTAGGGTCAGACACCGTGACATACAGTACCTCACTTTTAGTTAACAACTCTTCCACTAAAGCTTGCAATGTTGCTATATCATTACTTATAACAGCATCCTTTGCTGCAATCGAAAACAAAGTCAACGTGGTCTGAGCCCGCTTCTCAATTTGAGACTGATTAGATAGTTTCAGGTAATTAATACTTGTGTATACCAACAAAAATAGCAGCAAAGCTTCAATCAGTGCTATTCCAACAATCGTCTTCAGCCTAAAGGACACTTTATTTCTCTCCGAGCGGTTTAGATAGCGACCCGAGAGATAGTGACCGAATATCATCCCAATCTTTATCCTCACCCGCAGTAAAAGCTGAAAAATCCACTGAACTAAGTAATACTTGGCCTGCTGGGGTTGTAGATAGTTTTAGAAATTGTTCAAGTAATGCTTGTCGATGTACTTCAGATACCCGCGGGTGAGTTGCAATAGCATGTGGAGTATATTCAGGCGTTTTCCAAAGTATGTTAAGTTGCTGCTTCTGTGTATCGGTCAAATTATTAAAGGTACGCTGTACTCCTCCGCCAGCGTCTACAAGCCCTTGTATAACCGATAAATATACAGAATCGTGTGACCCCACGTATTTTACGTCGACATTAATTTTCGCATTTTTTAGATACGCCCTTGGCAAAACACTTGCTGCAAATGATGCTGGCGCAGGAAATGCCAACGTTTTACCTTCAAGTTGTTCTAATGACTTAATAGGCGAGTCCTTCCGAACAACAACGATGCCTTTGAGCTTCTTATTTTTCTCTCGCGCTAGAGCTTGGTAGCCAGGGAATTCATGAAATACTATGTAGTGATAAGGATTTAGGTAAGCGACATCATAAACCCCTGCCTTTAATCTAGCCTCAAAGGTTGGAATGTCGGGGGCTGTTGCAAATTGCAACTCATAATTAGCGCCTTGAGACAAGGCGGCCAAAATTGGCGGCCATAGCTTTGCGAGTTGAGCAGTTGATTGCTGAGGAACAACGCCAAAAATGAGTACCTGTTTAATATTATTGCTTGCTGGAGATTCTGACGCCATTACTCTTGGTGTATTGGTTACGCCTATCATTATCAAAGCGATAACGGAGAAAGATGTTAAGCGAGTTAGCCAAGCATGTGGGAATAAAGCAAGAAAGCTATTCATTCTAAATATCCTTTTATCAATGAAGTGCATAAAATTGTATGGTTGATGTATTTCACCAACTCAATACTGCATTAGCAACTCACATGCCATTAGTTAAAAAACATTAAAAACAATGGCCTAAATATTATTATATCGCATTAATTATTTACTATGGATGACAGTTTTGCATTTTGCAACTGAGTCATTTCAACCTGAACTTTTGACTCGCCATAATTGAGAATCTAACGAATTACTCAGCCTATCATCTTAAATTTATAGTCATTTATTATACAGGCATAGATTTTGCTCATCTTGAGCATCCCTTATGAAAGGAGGCGTACTATGCCATTATCCTCAATAACTACGCAGCAGCCTGAAATCTTATCTGTGTTGGTAGTGGAAGATACTGAGAGCGAGCGATTATTTATTTGTAACTTACTGAGACAATTTGGTTGGCTGGTCGAGAGCTGTAACAGCGCATACGCAGCACTAGCATATTTAAAGCATAGTTCTGTTCATGTAGTGATTAGCGATTGGCGTATGCCAGGTATGACAGGGATAGAACTGTGTCAAATATTGAAGAATGTAAACCTCCCACCTTTTGTCATTTTGCTAACCGCTAATAATCAAACAGCAGATATCGTACTAGGAATTGAAGCTGGTGCAGATGACTTTATTTGTAAACCATTCAATCCCGCATTGCTAAAAGTAAGAATGCTAGCTGCTATGCGGATCATGCAGTTACAACAAAACTTAGCAAAAAAAAATCAACTGTTACATCAAGGGCTTGAAAAAGAAACCGCGTTACTGAACACAATACAAAAAGATTTAATATCCGCAGCAAAGGTTCAACGCGAGCTATTACCCCGAGTGCAAGAGCTCCCAAATAATTGGCAGTTACATCATCGATTTCAACCTGCTAATTACCTTGCTGGGGATACTTTTCAATGTTTTGACTTAGGTGAAAATCAACTAGGTTTTTATCTCATCGATGCAGCCGGACACGGTATTACAGCTGCACTGCAAAGCGTGAGTTTAGCGCAGCGTTTATCGATGGAAAGAACAAATTGGCACCAACAATCCCCAAATGAAATCGTAAATGCATTGAACCAAGAACTAAGCGATCCAGATAATACTGGGCGATTTGTCACTTTGCTTCTAGGCAAGATTAATACTTCAAACGGCGAAGTGCAGATTTGTAGTGCCGGACATCCTTCGCCTCTCCTGTTAACTAACTCCGATTGTGAATCTCTCGTTCTCGAAACTGAGTTGCCCATAGGAATACACAGTGCAATACAGTATAAAAATCAAAATTTTAAGATGAAACCAGGTACACGATTAATACTATTTTCCGATGGCGCCTACGAATGCAAACATGACAAATTTGGCATATTTGGTCTAGACCGTTTACAACAATTATGTGAAAAAGCAAAAAATCTGAGCAGTGAGCAATTACTACACCATCTAAGTCATGTATTAAAACTGTGGCAATGCAACAACATACAAGACGATATATCAATGATGTTAATTACTTATCCATCACAACTTATGCCAAGACTACACTGGAGGTATTATGAATAGTTTACAGCTCAAACTTACCCAAGAACAATGGCGTATTCAGCAGTTTTGCCCTGAGTTAGAACAGTTTATGCTTTTGCAGAATGTACATGAACGCCAAAGATTTAAAGTAATTATTTGTGTACTTGAGGCTATTAATAACATACTCGACCATACTGAAGCGGGCTTAGAGCAAATAGTGCTAATTATGCATTGCAATGATGATCGCATTATTGTTGACCTGCTTGACCACTCGACCGTTTTGCCTAAGATTGAGCCTCATCATTGCCCAGAACAAATGAATGAACATGGCCGTGGTCTATGGATTATGTATAACTGGATGGATGAAGTTCGATTTCAGCCCACTGTGCTTGGTACTCATTTAAGGTTAATTTTACTCCGCCGACATTAGTTTTGTGGCGAAACTATTCAAAAAATCCTATTCACACTTACTACAGTGATGTGATGACCATTATTTAACAGGTTAATCAAACAAGAATAATCATAGTAGAATTGAGTACTACTTTTATATGGTTAGCAATTTGCAATGCAAATTGCTAACCGACCATAAACAGAGTTGATAATTTAGAAAATCAATTAAAAATCAATTAAAAATCAATTAAAAATCAATAGTTAAAGTATTGGCCCAATAAATGCTTTCCCAATATGCATACTAAATTGTTAACAGCCTTAAAGAGGAAAGCATCATGAAATTCTCCCCGATAGAAAAACAGAATGCGAGCATAGTGACATTCCCAACTGAAATGATAATGGCCAATACTCCAACTCATAGAGCAGCTTTGTTGCGGCATATGGAAAATGGTACCAATCGGCTAATTATTAATCTTGAAGAGGTGAAGTATATTGATTCAAGTGGATTATCAGTGCTTATCTCAGCCCTTAAATATGCACAGTTACACGATGGTGAGATTTTACTCTTATCCCCATCTGATAATGTTAGATCATTAATTGAGCTCACTCGACTACATCAAATCTTCACTATTTATGAATGCCAAGATGCTGCTATCGCACATCTAAGCCATAGTTCGATGCAAGTTAATTAAGCATCAATATCAAGGGGAAGCTCATGAATAACCGTCAAGGTAACCAATCATTAGTACTGAACTGCAGCTCCGCACTGCTTTGCTTAGCCTTAAGTGCCTGCACCACCCCTATGCACTCACAACAAGATAAGCTGTGCCAGCAGCAATCAGATCAATATTGTCATTACTTCGGTACACAAGTTCCTTATCAACGACAGGCAAATCTCGCACTACTCAATAGTCAAACAGAGGGCGTGGTACTTAATTCTGATGAAAATCAGGTGATTAGTGCGGACTTTTATCAAGAAACCGTCCTTAACTTACAGCTTTCTGTGGGGGATAAGCTACATATTAGTATTTTTAATGGGGATGATTTCAATGCCGACGTTGAGATTGATGCAAACGGACAAATTTACTTACCTTATTTACCGCCGATTTTAGCTAAAGGCAGTAATATTAATACGCTTAAAACAAAGATCGCTCAAACCTTGGTAAACGAGCAACTAATGCACCCTAATAAAATTAGGATCAGCATCAGTCCAATCGCTTGGGCTCCTATAGAGGTCACTGTACTTGGTGCCGTGTTTGAACCTGGCCAACATTTGATAAATAAAAAATCCGATACCGAAATCAAAGACGACGATAAAATTCATAGCGGAGATCAAGCACTAGACAGAACTATTAGTGCCGCACTGCGTTCATCTGGTGGTGTGCGCCCAGATGCAAAAATAAATCAAGTCTGGGTTATCCGAGGAGATAAACAGTATTCTTTTGACTTAACGGGCGTAATGAACGGTGAACCAGTTCCCGATTTTTTATTAAGTGCGGGAGATCAAATCCTCGTTCCCAGTTCCCACAATTTTCAAGACAAACTAGTACGGCCTTCACAAATTACTATACCAGGTATAAGAGTTTTTATTTCAAATTTAACACAGCCAGCCAGTAGCAATTCTCAATCTGGGCTCGACACTGAAGCAACGCGTTTCCCCTATGGCACACGCTTACTCACAGGAGCGATAGCGGCAAATTGTATAGGTGGAGCTCAAAGTACTAATGCTAGCCGTCATGTACTTTTAGTAACCCGAAATCCCTTATCCGATGAAACCGATATTGTTGAGCGATCAATGGATAGCTTGATCCGTCAGTCTTGGCAACCCCAAATGAATCCAGTGCTGCTGCCTGGTGACGGCATAGCCTGTTATGACTCAGGTATAACCAATATTCGAGAGATAGCTCGCAGCCTGACCGATGTGCTGATTCCCACCAGTATTTTGGGTTTACTCTAATACTGAGGACATTATGATGAAAGCACGTCATGAGACACATCAACTGTTGTGGATAAAACGCGCTCTCGTCAATGGCAGCAATTTATCTCCAATAGCGCGCCGTAAGTTATACATAAAAACCGTACTATTAACTTTAGCTTTGATCTGGCTACTTGTACTCGTGATACTGTTCATTACTCCAACGCGCTACACCAGTAAATGGGTATTAATTTTACCCGGCGCAGGTGCTGGCGCCATGGTAAGTTTAGATAGTATTGGTCAAGCAAGCAGTTCAAGCAGTTCACCTTATTTAAGTTCGGCAATTGATCCTCGCGAAAACTATAAGGCTATTGCTTTGAGCCATATTTTACTCAGTACAACGGCTAAAGAACTAAATATCACGGCTTCGGCATTAGGTATGCCTAAACTGAAGTTACCCAGTCAAACCGGCTTAATGGAATTCACTATAAATGCCGCGACTCCAGAGCTAGCCGAGAAAAAAGCATGGGCACTATATCAACATTTACAAATAATGTTGTCACAGCTCAGAACAGATGAAATCCTTATCCGGGAAAATGGGGTCAGAATTGGACTCGAAGGATTCGCCAGTAAAGTAAAACAGAGTCAGTCAAATATTTTAGCATTCCAATCAAAAACAGGGCTGGTTTCTCTCGATCAATTTAAAGAAGTGGCACTCACAATAGAGCGCCTTCGTCAAAGCCAAGTCAATCTCAGAGCCAAACTTGAAGGCGGGCTAGCCAGTCAACACCTATTGGAGTCTAGCCTGTCGCTTACTGCCAGCCAATCTGCGGATCTACTCAAACTTAAGAATGATCAATTATTCCAGCAGTTATTGCTCAAATATACTGAGTCCAGCTCACTCTTAGTCAGTTTAAGCGGTAATTTTGCTCAACAACATCCCCAAGTTTTAACTGCAAAAACTGAACAAAAAGTCATGCTAAATGCACTTAATAGTCGTTGCCAGAAACTCCTTTTACGTTGCGATCCACAATTAATGGTGATCCTATCTGTGGATGATATTGATGGCCGAGCCGAATTGATGCAAAAACTAATTAATTTCGCCACTGAAAATGCAGGGTTTAGCGATGAACTAGCATCATTAACTGAACAAATTGACCTATGGGAAACTCGCTTAAAACACAGTAACGATGATGCCGCTAAATTAGAAGATTTACATCGAGATCATCAACTGGCGACGGCAGTATTTACCTCTGCAATTGCTAAAATAGATGTAGGTAAAGCTGATATTTTCTCTGCATATCCTTTATTACAACTATTTTCACCGCCCAGCCGTCCAGAAAAAGCCGATAAGCTAGGGTTTATTTTGACTCTCATTGGTGGCATTGCCGCCTCTATCATGGTAATTGCAGGATTGAGTATATTATGGATACGCAAACCCTTACTCCAGAGAATCCTGACGAACGAGTAGTTTGGCTAGCAATTACTGGGACCTACATCTTTTGGATCCTTGGCGCTATGTATTTAATAGCACCAGTAATTGGTTGGATTTTAGTTCTTAAGATCATTGGACGAGTACTCTTCCATGCCGAAGGTATACGTATTTCTTTTCCCGTAATAAGTTGGATTGGCGCGATGCTACTCATGTTATTTGCCCTAGTCATTGGGCATTTAATAGAAGGGTTGGGTCTTGCTCAGCTGATAAAATCCTCTATCGGCTGGGCAAAGGGCTGGGCATTATTGGCTATTTTCCCACTCATAGGCGGAATGCAAATAAGACCAGAATTAATTTATCGGGCTAGCTGTGTGGTCGGTAAACATACATTAATACTATTTCCATTATTCATTTTAGCTTGGAGAGTAGGTTTACCAAGTACGCTCTATGTCTCACCGTTAAGTATTATTGGTGGTCCTGGTCCTGAGTTTTTCAGCGTAAGCTTATATGAAATCGACCCTGGTAGCGGAATTCCACGCTGGCGCCTATTTACTCCATGGGCTCCTGCTCTTGGGATGGTGGGTAATCTGTATTTTTTATTTGCTCTTCAGGAAACGGATAAACGCTATCGTTTGTACGGGATCATTGGGAGCATAATCATGGTACTCATTTCCCAGTCAAGACTTGCGATACTTTGCTGTTTTGCACTAATCGTTTATTTCAATTTTATTCGTTATGCTAAATATCCTTGGCTTTATCTGCTATTGAGCCCAGTCTTTTTATTGGCCGGGGTGCTCGGAGAGACTGTGCTATCCACGATAGAATCAAGCATTCATAGCGTCAAAGCTGCCAGAGCAGATTCAACTCGTGTGCGCGAAGCTCTTGGGAATATTGCCGTCGAACGCTGGGCAAATGAGGCCGTAATATGGGGTCATGGCATAGTTGAACGTGGTCCCCATATGGTTGAATACATGCCAATAGGCTCACATCACACTTGGTATGGGTTATTATTCGTAAAAGGTATTGTCGGTGCTATAGCGCTTGCATTACCACTGATAGTAAGCGTTTGCTGCCTACTATCCTCTGTTATGCAATCACGGCTTTCTGCCGTTGGTATGGCAATTATACTCATACTACTGTTATATACTTTTGGAGAAAATCTCGAGATCCTTGCTTACCTTTTCTGGCCTGGATTAGTTATTCTCGGCGCCGCTCATACTCAAACTAAATACCCCACCAATTAAGCCTTATTTTACGATACCGGCCTCTTACGTGTTATTTGCATCTTGATTTGCATTTTGCAACCAACAAATGTTTATAACAAAAGCATCGACTATACTCATTATCACAAGCAAGCCTAAGATATTGTTATTTAATAAAATAAATAAAATTTTGAATTATGGCACAGAAACTGTATTACCTCATCAGGACAAACTCAGTTGAATAGGTTGTTTGATGAAAACGTTAGCGCAGATAGGTGCCATATGGCACATACAAGGCACTAAACGCCTTGCAACTAATATGCTTTGGCTTGGTTCAGCACAGGTATTAGGGCGTGTCGTTCGTTTAGGCAGCAGTATTATTCTTGCGCGTTTACTCACGCCAGATATCTTTGGCCAAGTGGCAATTATTCTAACTTCGTTTGAAATTATAAGTATTTTTATTCGCAGAATAACCTCTGCACCATTAATAAAAATGCAAGACTCTGATTTCATATCCCATTTAGCCAGTGCCAACGGACTTAACTGGTTTGTGTGTTTATCGTCTTTTGTTGCCTTGAGCTTACTCAGTGGCCCCATCGCTATTTACTATCAAGATATGTCGATAGTTAAGCCTATGATACTCATGGCAACAAGCTTCTTATTACTCCCCTTTGGTATGATCTATGCCACAGCAAACTTAAGAAACAATAGAATGCGCGTTGTTGGTAGAGCAAGTCTTTGGCAAACCATTGCTGATAGTGTTCTTACTGCAATATTGGTACTTTGTGGTTTTGGAATATGGGGAATAGTTATTCCCAAAGTGTTGGTAGTATTAATTTGGATAGGGATCCATCGTTATCACAATCATCTCACCATCAGTTCGACATCAATTTTTGATAGACAAGGGAAATATTTTATTAAACATTCCTGTGCACAAAAATGCCGGAATTTATTGCACTTCGGACTTATGGTAGGTATTGGGGATTTTAGTTTAGCATTAAGACAGAATATCGATTATTTATTAGTAGGTTATTTTTTAGGCGTAGAAGCACTTGGTGTATATTTTTTTGCAGTAAATGCCAGTTTAGGTGTAAGCCTTGGCCTAGTACAAAGTTTTGGTACCGCGTTTTACTCCCACCTCTGTCATCCCGATAGTGAAAACGCATTACAGAAATACCGTCACGCCCTGCTCAGTATCATGTTAGTTACACTTCCCATTATTAGCTTGCAAAGCATACTCGCACCTTGGTATTTACCGATTGTTTATGGCGAACATTGGCTTGATGCTGGCGCTTTGCCTATATTTATTTTGCTGTGCTTAAGTGGTTTAACGCGCCCATTAGGTGAAGCTGCAAGCCAACTGCTCATCTCAAGCGGCCTAAATCAATTAAATCTCTTGTGCAATTTTGGATTTGTTGCGCTTCTCACTCTTGCTATAAGCCTAGGATCACTGTGGGGACTTACAACTGTCGCCATGAATATCTTCGTTTGCTACCTGATTTACATGCCACTATTTGCTTATTTTGTTATGAAACCCACGGCCAAAAAACTTGGCTTAATCACTCTATCTCCCTCATTAGGAGGTTCATTATGATCCCTTCAGTTTCAGTCATTATGCCTGTTTACAATGTTGAAGCCTTTGTGTCTAAGGCGATTCAGTCCGTGTTAGCTCAAAGTTATACTGATTTTGAACTCATCATAGTGAATGATTGCGCAACCGATAACAGTTTAGCTAAATGCCAGAACTTCTCCGATAGTCGCATAAGAATAGTGACCCATACTGCTAACAAAGGGCTGGCCGCGGCGCGTAATACTGGAATACGCCACGCAATTGGTCGCTATGTGGCTTTTATCGACTCGGATGACCTTTGGCATCCTGATAAATTAATGCTCCATGTTGAGCACCTGAAAAACTCTCCAAAGGTAGGGATCAGCTTTTCACGGTCTAGTTTTATTGATTACCATGGAAATCCTATTAACTTTTTCCAAATGCCACAATTAACCAACATAAATCCTGGTCATCTACTGTGCAGAAACCCAGTTGGTAATGGTTCCGCCCCTGTGATCCGCCGCGAAACATTGAATGAAATCCGTTTTCAAGCATTGAATCATACCGAAAGCTACAGTTGTTATTTTGATGAAAATTTTCGCCAGTCAGAGGATATTGAATGCTGGTTTCGTATTTTGGCCACCACACAGTGGAAAATGGAAGGTATTCCCGAACCCTTAACTTATTACCGATTAAATCATGGTGGTTTATCGTCAAACTTAACTAAGCAGCTCGCGTCTTGGGAGCAAATGATAACTAAAGCACGCCGTTTCGCGCCTAAAATCTTAAAGATTCACGAAAATGCAGCTAGAGCCTATCAACTTCGCTATTTAGCACGGCAAGCTATTCGCCTTGGGGATGGGAAAATGGCAAAAAATCTAGTTAATCAAGCTTTAATTACCTCGCCGACAATATTGATCACAGAGACGAGTCGCACACTAACAACGCTATTTGCAGCTTATTTGCAGTGGTTACTACCCAGCAGTATCTACAAAATCTGTGAAACTGCGGGGCAGTATTATATAGGATACCGCCAAAAAATGCGGATTAAACGTGATGGTGTAAAGCCTTCAGTATTGTCATCAAATCTTAAGTAATCTTTATCGACCTTATCCCGCATATGCACATGCGGGTTAATAACCCTAACGTTAAACTTTATCACTGTAGTTCGTTTGATTTATTCCGACTTTTATTTGCAGCTTGCATTGCAAACTGCAAATAAGAAATTTTCTTTGTTAAAAAATAAGTTAAATTAATGATTTTCAATGAGTTTAAAGTATGGCCTACATTGTGCATTGTTAGGTAAAGGCTCTGAGTTAAATAATAAGTAGCAGTAACTCTTGAGCAACCAATAAAGTCAGTTAGGAGTTAATGATGAACACATTGAACCTGAGTAAAACATGTATACCAACTCTTTGGTCAATACAATTCGCAGATCGCATTATCGCACTAGCTGCATTGCTGCTTTTCTTCCCTCTAATCTCATGTATTTATCTTTATCTCAAAGTCATGAATAAAACTAAGCTAGAGCGCGTTTATATTCATGGAACCGATAATCTGGTCGGTTTATATCAATTCCCCTATCAAGGGTGGACTCATCAACTACCTGTTATTATTAATATTATAAAAGGTGATATAGGTCTACTGGGTGATGAAGTTCATTTTTCGTTTGAACCAAAACCAGTGCTTTTTTGCCGTCCAGGCTTAGTGTCAATTTCATCGATGCAACGCAGGATAGGCATCGACTTTGAAGACAGTTTACCCTCTTTACGGAAAGCATATTCAAGTCTGTGGAATTACCTTTTAGCTTTAGTCAGAGTCACAATTAATAGTGCATTAACTTCTAACAAGACATCACAAGCAGAGCGAATTTCACTATTTGGGTTGTCACTACACAATGCAACGATGAATGGCATGCTAAATCTTATTGTGTCGAAAGCAAAAACACCGGCGAAAAGCCTAACTCAATTTGCTTTTGTTAATGCTGACTGCCTCAATAAAGCTTACACAGACAGTCAGTACCATCGTGAGTTAAATAACTGTGAAGCGATTTTTGCCGACGGAATCGGCGCTAGAATAGCTTGCCGTTGGCTAGGTGTTGGATTAAAAGCTAATCTCAATGGCACCGATATGCTCCCACTACTTTGTGAGCAATTGATAAAAGAAGAACTGTCCCTGTTTTTATTAGGCGGCGCACCAGAAGTGGCACATCAAGCTGCGCAACAATTACAACTTTCACATCCTATGCTTAAGATTGCGGGAACTCATCATGGTTTTTTCCATGAAGCCGACACGAAATCGGTTCTTAAAATCATTAACTCATCAGGTGCAGCAGTTTTACTTGTTGCAATGGGTGCACCTAAACAAGAACTGTGGCTTGCAAAATATCATTCTAAGTTAAGCCCCGCCGTTGGTATTGGTGTAGGTGGTCTATTCGACTTTTATTCTAATCGCATCAACAGAGCACCACTCTGGTTAAGACAAATGGGTATGGAATGGATTTGGCGCCTAATACAAGAGCCTAGGCGCATGTGGCGTCGCTACATATTTGGTAATCCTTTGTTTTTATTAAGAGTAAGAAAAGAAGTACGCCAACTTAATAATAAGAAACCACATCAATCTGAAACAAAAACCAACGTAATCAACTATCCAAATTTGAGTAAATCCAGCACACAGCAACGCTGCGGCCGTATTCAACTGCGCTTATTACTTAATCGTATTGCCAAACGCAGTTTGGATGTGAGTGTTGCAGCATTTGCATTGGTGTTACTGGCGCCCTTACTTCTGCTTGTGGCGTTATTCATTCGCCTCGAATCACCAGGAGCGGTCCTTTTTAGCCAACAAAGGGTTGGGAAGTTCAATCACACTTTTACTATGTGGAAATTCCGATCTATGTATCAGGATGCAGAGGCTCGCTTAGCAAGCCTACAAAAGGCTAACGAAATGCAAGGTGGGGTTATTTTTAAAATGAAATGTGACCCCAGAATCACTCGCATCGGTAAATTTATTCGAAAAACCTCTATCGATGAGTTACCTCAACTTTGGAATGTCATACTCGGCGATATGTCCCTTGTTGGACCGCGCCCAGCATTACCTAGAGAAGTCGCTCAATATAGCCCCAGTGACCGCCGTAGATTACAAGTAAAGCCTGGAATTACTTGTATATGGCAAGTATCTGGACGCTCAAATATTCCTTTTGACAGGCAAGTCGAGCTGGATGTTGATTACATCTATCAACAGTCTCTAACTGAGGATATCTATTTGTTAATTAAAACAATCCCTGCAGTTATCTTCAGTCGCGGTGCCTATTAAGGAGAATGCTATGCAAGCCATTATTTTCGCGAATCGTCATGGAAATGAGTTATCGCCATTGGATGAGCAATATTGCCCTGCGCTACTACCAGTGGGAAATCGAGCCTTAATTGAGTATACGCTCGAAGATGTTGCAGATGCAGGAATCACTCAAGTTAAGCTGGTTATTTCAAGCCATGCTGAAAAGATAGAAGCTTATTTAGGTGATGGTAGCCGCTGGGGTGTAAAGATTGAATATTTCCTGACTAAAGTACAGGAATCGGTTACTCAAGTTATGTCACGAATGAAACTGGATTTAAATGAGGAAACCTTAGTTGCTCGAGGCGATATATTGCGCTCTCCTTGTATAAATTGCTTCGTTAATTATAGCAAAAACATAAAATTACGCTTAGTACGCCCGAAGCTAGCTGATTTAAATCCAGGATTATTAATGCTGCCAGCGGCCCAAAATCACTTACATTTACTCGATTGGCCATTAGACAACACCACATTATGTGCGGAAGCTATAACTGAAATTTTACATGGTCAATGCGCCATGCTCGATAGCTTTGAATCCTATCTTTACGCCAACTTGACAATCGCAGATGCAAGCTTTTACGGGCTGACAGCCTCGGGACGTCCGAGTGCCAGTATCAAACCGACTAAATATTTTTACTTAGGAGCCAAAACAAGAACAGGGTTACTTTCGCGACTACATGCTTGGGGAGCCATAGGTGAACAAACATGGATTGCACCTAACGTAAACATGCAAAATAAAATTGTTATTGGCAATAAGTGTCTGATTGAAAAAGATTGTAATTTAAATGATTGCTTAATTTTAGATAATAGCTTTGTTGGCGAAGGTCTCAATATTGATAACTGCATTATTAGTCAGAATGTACTTATTAATGTAGGGCTAAAATCCGCGATAAAAATCAATGATCCTAGATTAATTTCCACAAGTCATAAACAGATACCCCATACTGAGTCTTTTTTAATTCGGCTAATTTCCCTATTATTATTATGTTTAAGCCTGCCACTCTGGCCCATACTGTTTACTTGGGGAGTCATACATTCATGGCATGGCTTTATCAAAATGCAATTAATAAGTAATCAAAATAAATTGCTTAACAGTTGGCGCTTTAATATACCATATCAAGGTCTTGCATTATTACCTCAGCTTTACCATGTGTGCCTCGGAAAATTGCATCTAATGGGATTGAGTGCAAAAACAGAGCAATCACCATATACAGCACAAGAACCAAGTAAGCATGGCGTTTATGGCCCAGTTCAATTACTCGCACCATATGCTATACCAGAAGAAGAAAAAATCATTATAGAGCAAGACTTCAAGACAAAGAATAAACGTGATCAAGTTCGTCAACTATTAAAACAAAATTCTAGGGCTGTACATTCAGCCTTGGGTACACAATCAATACAAGCCCATATTGACTCTCACTCAAGCAAGAGGAATTAATCATGAAATCAATCATCACTTATGGTACCTATGATCTGTTCCACTATGGTCATGTGAGATTATTTCAAAGACTCAAAGCGATGGGAGATAAACTTATTGTTGGTGTATCAACAGATGAGTTTAATTCTCTCAAAGGAAAAGTGGCTTTTTTTAATTACCAGCAACGTATAGAGATGATAAGTGCCTGTAAATATGTAGATTTAGTGATACCTGAAACTCACTGGCAGCAAAAAGCTAAAGATATTGTAGAACTCAATGTGAATATCTTTGGTATGGGTTCTGATTGGCAGGGGAAATTTGATTATTTAAAAGAGTTTTGCCAAGTGATTTATTTGGAAAGAACAGATGCTATTTCAACCACTGAAATCAAAACCAACTTGGCAGTCCCTCGCTCAAACTGCATCAGATTGCCATCCTCCGCCTTGATTAAGTGAGGTTCATCATGAAAACAAACTTATTTACTTCATTATTAAAGAAATGTATTTATGGTCTTTCATGGTTTTTTCCGCGGCAAGGAAATAAAGCTGTATTTGGTTGCTATAAAAACCTTTTTGCGGATAACAGTAAATATTTATATCTGCACTGGCACAAAAATAAATTTATGCATGTAATTTGGATTAGTGGTGATGCATCACTAGTTAACGCGCTGAGGAAAAAAGGATTTATCGCCTATGAACGATGGAGTTTAGAAGGTGTTTATCATGCACTAACGGCAAGATTTTACATATATAATAGTTATATTGGTGACGTCAATCAGTGGTTTGCTAGTGGTTCAATTAAAATCAATCTCTGGCATGGTTCCCCGTTGAAAAGGATTGAGTTTGATATAGACCACGGACCTCTAGCGCATAAGTATCAATCCAATTCATATTGGCAAAAAACTTGGCATTCCCTACTGTATCACCAAGAATATGTTCGACCTCAGTTGATGCTCAGTCCAAGTCCATTAGTTGACCGTTTATTTTGCAGCGCCTTCAGATTACAAAAAAAACAATTGCTCAGTTGCGGTAATCCAAGAACTGATTTTTATCGCCGCTATCCGGATAAATGTCAAAGTATCAATTCAAAACCTGATGGTACAAGCTATAAAAAGGTCATACTGTATGCCCCATCTTGGCGAGATGCCAACTTAAGTAATACTGAAACAGTACAATCCCCCTACGAAAAAGCCTTCAACTGGGGTGTGTTATCCCAGTTTTTAGTCAATTCAGACTGCTTGTTTTTGTTAAGATTACACCCGAATGAAAGACATTATGCTAAACACTTTAGTGCATACCCTAATGTAAGAGATATCAGCAGTTGGGAGGATGTCTACGGTATCTTACATCAAGTAGATCTGTTACTTACGGATTATTCATCTTTATTTATTGATGTATTACCGTTAAATATCCCTATAGTTTTCTACCTTTTCGACCATGAAAGCTATATTAAAAATAGCCGTAATTGTTACGAATATAGTCAATGTCTACCACAAGCTGGGCTAATTGCATATGGGTTCGAAGAATTAATAAACATATTAAAAAATAATACATCAAAAAAACAGACAGAAACGTTACATCTTGCCTATACACAATTACAAAAACTCTATTGGCAAGAAATGAATGAACATTCAGACTGCTTTGAGCTGCTTGAACGTTATATCTGTCGCCGCAATTTACTAAAGTCTCCATTAAATACACAAATTAGTTAAATAGGTCTTTAAACCAATCCCAAATTCCTAATGATATCTCGGGGAAAATATTAATACCTAGGGATGATTTCAGTAGATATAAGAGCAGCAGTCCAAACAGTACGCTCAGTAGCATAAAACCGAGCACTAATGTAGAGAAGGCCAGCAATGAAAACCGCTTTTCACGGCGAGTATAAGCGCGTTTATTTTTACCTAAGAGAAACACATAGTAAAAACGCCACTTAATAAATGGAAGCGAAAAAGTACCACGACTATCAACAAAATGCTTACCCCAAGTACGGTCACCTAAGGCAATTCTAATACCCATTAGTTGCTCATTCGTATAGCTATCACTTATCTCCGGCGGCAACTTTGAAAGTAACTTGGAAATAATGGGATCTTGTCGAATATTCGCTAGTTCGGCTATGTAAAACTCTTCTAATTTTTCCATTTTTTTTAAGAAAATAGTAACTCACATTATAGACCGAAAGCGATAAAGCCACAAAATACATAATGTTCTGGTCTAACACCATCGGACATATATGGGGTTCAGTCTGTGGTGGCTTAACAATATTAAGCCATTGCCAAGATTTGTTGAGGACGTGAAAGTAGAAAAAACTTCAAGCCGTTGCGGTCGAGTTCGACAGTGTTCCATGAATGGGAGGCAATCAAATCGACAAAATAGCGCTTCAAATCATCGGTAGTCAGGGTGTAGGGGCATCAGTTAAAATAAGTCGCAATGCGGCGTATCGCTCGGCTATAGGCATCAATGATTGCAGGCCGCTTGCCTTGCAAGGTTAAGTTGGTAAGATGTTGTTCATAAAGTAAATCAAAGCGTTGTTGTTCGAGAATGTCCATGATGATACTCCTAGGTTTGCGACCGAAGCAGGTCGCGTCTAGCAAGTATTTAGGATGAGGGGCAAAAGGATGGTTTTATCTTGTTCCTGCCGCAAAGCGGCTTCGTTCAACAAAGCGTTTAAGAGGGATTCATGCCGCGTGGCATTTTTTGTAAGCGATGAGTTTTATGGTGAAGGTCGTCTGCGGAAAGTTGATTTAGGCGGCATTCACCCCTTAACGCGGCGTTACCCCATAGAAATATTAATCCGAAACCAACTGATTAGAGTAAAAAAACTAACGCGTTTTTGTCCCAAAGCTTGCTGGGTATCTCCTTCATACAGACTGGTTACACTATTGCCCAAAGGGTGAGCCATGGTGATTAGCGAGACGACCGTCCGCCCCATGGATGGGGCGGTCGAGCATCCAAGGACGGACTAGCTGCGTGTCGGAGAGTGAATGCCATGGCAAGCCTATATGATTGAATACCAGCCAACACTTAGATCCCTGTGACTGAAATAGCAGGTCACCCAGTACAATTTGCCTACACCTTCTGTCCAAAAGTGAGTTGTGTGGTGTCGAGTGGAGATTGTACGATTAAGTCACGCTATATAATCAAAACAGCCAGTTCGTGTATGAGTTAGTGCAAAAAGGGGAGTCAGTTAATCTGACTCCCCTTTTTTAGAACGTTTGTTGGACTTACATTAAAACCTACGTTAGGCCCAAACTAGCGTAATGTTAGAACAATAAATGCGCTACACCCGCGATAACAGGCAGAGTCACTAAGGTACGTAGAATAAACACCACGAAAAGCTCAACGAAGTTGACGGGAATTTTACTGCCGATAAGCAGTGCACCGACTTCACTCATATAGATCAACTGAGTCACAGATAAGGCTGCAATTACAAAGCGGGTCATATCTGATTCAATTGAGCTGGCAAGGATTGACGGAATAAACATATCCGCAAAACCGACCACGATTGTTTTAGAGGCTTCAGTGGCTTCTGGAATATGCAGTAATTCGAGTAATGGAATAAACGGCATCCCCAGATAGTTAAATATGGGTGTGTGCTCGGCAATAATCAGTGCCAAAGTACCAATGGCCATGACGACAGGGAGAATGCCAAACACCATATCGACAACGTTTTTAACGCCTTCATTCAATACGCCTTTGATACCACCAGCACTGGCAGCTTTTTCTAAGGCTTTATCAAAACCCCAAGAGAAAGCATTGCGATCCGCAGGGATCAACTCATCATCTGGCGTGCGTGGGGTATCGTCTATGTAGTTGTCTTTCTTCCACGACAGCGGTGGCAACTTAGGCACAATCACAGCGGCAGCAAAACCGGCGAGACACACAGTCAAATAGAAGGGCACAAACATGTGCTCTAACTTAACTTGCGAGATCACGACTAGGCTGAAGGTAATCGATACTGCCGAGAATGTGGTGCCGATAACCGCCGCTTCTCTTTGCGTATAAAAACGTGCTTCGTATTGTTTGCTGGTCAGTAAAATACCGACACTGCCATCACCTAACCATGAGGCCATACAATCAATTGCACTGCGACCCGGTAGATTGAACACGGGGCGCATGATTTTGGTTAGCAGCGTGCCAAACAGTTCGAGTAGACCGAAGTTCAGCAGCAGCGGCAACAACATACCCGCAAAGATAAAAACGGAGAACAACACGGGCAGTAAGTCGTTTAAGACTAATGCACCTGTGCTTGAGGAGTTAATGGCCTCTGGGCCTAAGCCTAAATAGGTCAGCACGACAAACACCGCACCTATGATCCGCGTGATCAACCATAAAGGACTGACATTTAATAAGGCATTAAGGAAGTGATTCTGGGCCACAAACTTAGGCTTAAATGCTTTTGACAGCGAAGAGGCCAGCGCCGTAGCCACGATAATCATGGTCACTATGAGGGTTAACACGCCGCTCAATGCGCCTTGCAGTGCTTTAGAGATAATCGCGATAGGAATAGTGATCGCATCGTTGTAGCTGATAGGGGTCATAAATAACAACAGACCGATCAGCGAAGGGACGATAAAGGTGAGTATCGTCTTAATGTTTCGATTTTTATTTTCAGTAGTCAATTTTGTACACCTTAAAGTACGAGTCGTACATGGTAAATTTGAATTAATAGCCGCACATAACGCGCTGTTGACGCCAATTAAGGTGCATTTAAATTCAACTCAAAAACGAGAATGGGGAAGATTACTCGCTTAGCTTGTCTATGTAAAACGATTCGCTAGTTAGTTTGATATAAGCAGCAAAACAGCATAGTTATTTTACTTAAGTTGTCGGTGATATTAGGTCGATACTTCTGGATGGTTTCAGATAAAAAATTATTATAAACATGGCGTTATGGATTGTTGTTTCTGAGGGGTTAATCGCTTGTGTGATGATGTAGTTAAAACGATTGAGATGTTATTTTTGCACGAAAAAACATCATCAACTTTAGCCTTATAGCCCTATTGGTTGGTTTTTTGTGCGATTTAAGCGGACTGTCGTGATAACACTTTCTATATGGCGTGGGTGAGCACGCTTTACGAATACCACTGTGATGCTCAGTCTATTTCGCTGCTCGGCACATTTTTATGCGACAAGCAGTTAAATCTGCTTAGAGATAATAGTGATCTTCCTCAGCATCTTGATGTTTTGGAGGCTGACTAAAAAGTCGCTAATAACGATGAAAGTAAAAATATTATTCATAAAGCGGATACCCGCCGCTTTAAATCTTCTCATTTCCATGTAAGTTAGTATCATTCCTATCCAACTCAAGTATTCATGACTGCAAAAGTAGAGAAGGTTAAGATTAAAGGCGGCTCGACACTGGCCATTAAGTTTGGTTTTCTGGGGATCTTTGGGCTTTTAATCGGTATTGTGATGACTGTTTTAGGATTCGACGATGCCGAATCCCATCGCTTTAATTTTTTAAATCATACCCTAAGCGAATTGGGGACTTATGGTCATTCACCTTTTGCTGTGATCCTCAACGGGGGATTGTTTTTTGGCAGCTTAAGTCTCGTCTTTTATTGTTTGTCTTCGTTACAACAGGTGACATCTTTTTGGGGATATCCCTTTTTTATCAGTCTGGCATGCACTTTTTTAGCTTTAGCGAGCGTGGGATTATTTCCGGTGAACGTGTATCACTTGCACGTTTTAGGGCTGAAATGGTTTTTCTATCTGGGAAGTTTAAGTGCGATTTTCTACTTAGCTTTAGTTTTTTTCGGCAAGTCTCATTTTGGTCGCTGGACTGGGTTGTTAGCCCTCATTGTGCTGTGCAGCATGATGACGTTTCTGTATGCGCCGCAATTGGATTTAGGTTTGACCGAAGGGGATAGGCCGTTTTATCAGGAGATGGTATTGCAGCTACCGCGTCCTAGTTTGTGGTGGCCAGCCCTACTGGAATGGATAGGGCTGGGGAGTCTATTGTGCTGGACCACTGTGCTGCTTTTGAGTCAGTTACACTCCAACCAAGAGCGAACCAGCCAAGATCGAAATAGTACTGGTTAAACTCATTCCTTAAGTTAACGTCGACGTTTGCTTAAATCCAGATTATGGTTCCCGCTCAGATTCCTTGCTAGATTAAGCTCTGGCTCATGTTTAGGTCCAAGCTCAGGCTCTGAATCGGGCTAGGGATTGGCATGCACAGCAAGGCCTGCTTCTCCAAACCAATAGCCGTTACACTGGGTAGTCTCTAGGTTCGCGTCGCTGCCTATCGCAAAATCTTGAGCATTTTCAGGCGTGTTAATCGCATCGACCAAGGTATTGGCTGTGGTGATGCAGTCAAGACTACTGGGTGATACCCGAAACACATCCACGCCCATCTTTGCCATTGTCGTTATTTCACTGCGTAAATCTAAACAACTGGCGGATTGAGTTTGGATCCCATTGAGCCTGAGCAAAGGCTGCAGCTCTTGGGTTTGCGCGAGTAGCCCTTTGCTGTATTCACGGCACACTGTTTCACAATGATCTTTGGTGAGCTGTTTGTGCCTAGCGGTAAAGCAGCGCGCCGAATGGGCGAGGGGCAAATAGCCGTGGCCGAGGACCTCTACTTCAAATGGCGGCTTTTGTTGGATCACTTGGCTAAGCCAACCCTTTGATAGCTCCACTGGCATCACAAACCTTTGCATCCCAAATCGCTGCAAAATGTCTAAACTGGCGCGATTGTAGTTATTGATACTCGCGCCGCAGACGAAGGGCAGCTTGTGCTCGTTGGCGAGATAGACTGCCGCCATATCGTTCGCTTCGACCATAAATTCGCCGTTATTGACCTGGCGTTTCAGCTCAGTGTATTCCGATGGCGCTTCGATTAACGCCAGCGTTGAAATCACCACTTCTTTACCCGCCTGCTTAAGCATCTGTGCCAGTTCGAGATAATCGCCCCACTTGAGTTCACGTCTGCGGCTGCAAACGGCCTCGCCTAAATACACTAAGGGAATTTGACTGGCG
Organism: Shewanella sp. SP2S2-4; assembly: GCF_031932025.1. Taxonomy (NCBI): domain Bacteria; kingdom Pseudomonadati; phylum Pseudomonadota; class Gammaproteobacteria; order Alteromonadales; family Shewanellaceae; genus Shewanella; species Shewanella sp. SP2S2-4. The sequence goes on along the minus strand of NZ_JAUOER010000008.1, from coordinate 28,181 downwards.
GCGACTTGCTGATAAAAATCTGTGACCTGTTGTTTTTGCCAGCAATACAACAGCGGGCCTAGGGAAATATGCATTACTTATCCTTTGTTAATCTGGCGCTCTGTCCATTTACCTTTATTGCCAATCACGCTCGTAGGCGCCAAGTGTGGTGATTTGACCCTCGGAAACTTTTGCAAGGGCTTGTTCCCAATGGGGTTGGTTTTGGCTTGTTGAGTACAGTTCGGGGTTATCTCGATAGGTGTCTATGGCTTGGCGCCAAACTCTCGTAACTTGCTCAACATAGGCCGGGCTGCGTTGGCGGCCTTCGATTTTTAGCGACACTATGCCCGCCTTGGCGAGTTCTGGCAGTAGACTTAAGGTATTCAAACTGGTTGGTGATTCGAGCAAATACTGCGGCGAATCTTGATCTTCCGTGATGTAACGGCCTTTACATACCACGGGATAACCCATCTGTTCATCGAGGGCCGACTTATCAATCAACACATCATTGAGCAGCGTTAATCGGTTCTGACCTTCTTCCTGCCAGCGCACGTGTTTTGCCGGTGAACAAGAGCCGCCGGTGTTGGGCGATTGTCCCGTTACATAGGATGACAGCTGGCAACGGCCTTCGGCCATAATGCACAGGCTACCGAAGGCGAACACTTCTAAATCCACTGGGCTGACCTTGGCAAGGTCACGCACTTGTTTCATCGATAATACCCGCGGCAACACGACTCGGGCGATGTTAAAAGTTTCTTTATAAAAGCTGAGCGCGCCCAGATTGGTCGCACTGGCCTGTACCGACAAATGCAGCGGCAAGTGTGGGTAATGTTGATGGGCATAATTGAGCAAAGAAAGATCGGCGACAATCAACGCATCTATTCCCAGCTTAGCGGCGAGATCGATGGCTTGATACCAACGGTGTTCTTCGCCCGGTTTTGGAAAGGTATTTAAGGTTAAGAAGATTTTCTTACCGTATTTTTGCGTGAGCTCAGTGGCTTCTTGCAACTTTGCGGGGGTGAAGTTTAATCCTGCAAACGAGCGCGCGTTGGTGTCGTCTTTTAGTCCCAGATACACAGCGTCGGCTCCGGCATGCAATGCCGACTTTAGCGAGGCCAGATTTCCTGCTGGACACAACAGCTCCATAGTGATGCTCCCGATAAAATGATAGCCGCAGAGTGTAGGTAAGATTGAATGGCGATGAATTGATTTAAAACAGGTTTAAGATCATAAAATCCCGATAAACTGGGAGATATATGTTTTATTCTTGTAGGGTTCCCGCCATGTCCGCTGTTTTTTCCGCAAAAATCGCTCAACAACTTTTAGAATTCACCCCAAAAGCCATCGGCTTTCCCCTCGCTAAGATGCCTTTTAGTTTCAAAGCGAAAGCCATCAGCCAATTACTTGGGCTGTTACTCGCCGAACAAGCGGCAGACGATGAACTCGGATTTTTGACTGATAAATGGGTCGCGATTCAAGTGGAAGACTTAAACCTAGCCTTTGAGGTGAGTTTTAATGGCAAGTGGCAAGTCAGAAAATTAACCGATGCGCAGGTGACCTTTAGTGCCAATTCAGCCGAGCTCATACTCGTGGCAGCTGCAAAGGAAGATCCTGATACGCTATTCTTCCAGCGTAAGTTGAGTATTGAAGGCGATACAGAATTAGGGCTCGAAGTGAAAAACCTGCTGCTCAGCATCGAATTTGCCAGTATGCCGACTCCAATTCGCCTCAGCACTGCAAAACTCGCCGCAGTGATTGAGCGTCTGCAAATCGAAGCAAAACCAACAGTTATCCTCGCTAAGTCTCCAAGTTATTAATCAAGTGATTAATGCCATTTCGCGAGATTGGCTTCTGAATAAACCACTAAAAAGCTCACTAAGTTGTTACCTTAGTGGGCTTAAGTGTGAGTCAAAACTGACTGAGCTGATTTACTCGCTAGTAGCTTGCACTCAGTTGAACGCCCGAGTAATTAGCATAACCACGTAACATCACATGGTAAGTTCCCGCTTGAGTGACGGTAATCGAACAGCTTTCATTGTTACCGTTTTTATAGGGACGACAATCATAGCTGGTGGTCGTTGGGACAGTCCCTGCTTTGACATACAGATCCACGTCTCCAGTCCCGCCACTGGTGGTAATATTGAGTTGGCTATTCGCTGGGACGACGATTTTATACAGGGCTTCAGTTCCCGTTGCTCCGCTTAAATTCGTGACAGGTACGCCATTGGTTAAGCAGTTCGCATCGGTACAATTTCCGCCGCCATTAAGGTTATAGCTGGCGGTAAGCTGGGCGTTAGCATAATTGTTATAGCCTTGGACCATCACATACCAACGACCCGCCGCTGGCGCGGTGAAATTACAGCTCTCATTGTTACCATTTTGATATGGGCGGCATTGATAGCTGGTCGTCGTCGGTTTTTGTCCTTGGCTGACATAAATATCCGCATCGCCAGAGCCCCCCGCGAGGTTGATGCCTAAACTGGCCGCATTTGCGGGGACATCAATGTAGTAATAAGTTGCTGAACCTGTGGCTCCACTGATCGCGATACCCAGATTATTTTGCAGCTGAGTTTCGTCAACGGGGCAATTACTACTACAGCCACCATCATCGCTTGCAAGTGAAAACAGTAACTTATTCGGTGAGCCTGTCTTAGCATCTGTGACTTTGCCCGAAGTGGCGCGCGTCGCGAGTAAGTTAGTCACCTGTGCGGGTGAGAGGTTAGGATTTTCATCTAAGTATAATGCCGCGACGCCTGCCACATGGGGGGATGCCATTGAGGTGCCACTAATGGTATTGGTCGCCGAATTTGAGGTATACCAAGAGGAAGTAATGCTCGAACCGGGGGCATAAATATCTAAACAAGTCCCGTAGTTAGAAAAACTCGAGCGGGAATCGTTACTGGTGGTTGAACCAACTGTGATGGCATCCGCCGCGCGGGCTGGAGAATAATTACAGGCGTTACTATTGTCATTGCCGGCCGCGACGACGAAGGTGATCCCCGCAGCTACGGCGGCATTGACGGCATCATCTGTGGCTTGGGAGGCGCCGCCCCCTAAACTCATGTTCGCGACGGCGGGACCAGAAGCATTGTTTTTCACCCAGTTTATCCCAGCAATCACGCCAGAGTTACTGCCAGAACCTGAACAGTTGAGCACTCTGACACCCACCACATTGACGTTTTTTGCGACACCGTAGGTTGAGCCACCAATCGTCCCCGCCACATGGGTACCATGGCCGTTACAGTCAGTCGCGTCGTAATCATTATCGATAAAGTCATAGCCACTGCTTGCGCGGCCGCCGAACTCATTGTGGGTATTTAGCACCCCAGTATCGATAACAAAGGCGGTCACACCTGAGCCATCGTAATCCGTGTGATAGTTGCTATCCAATGGCAAGTTGCGTTGATCGATTCTGTCTATGCCCCAGGTCGGACTCGGTTGGTCCGCATTGGCTTCCATCATGGGCGTTACTGACATCACTTGATCTTGTTCTATGTATTTCACCTTAGGATCGCTACGCAAGGCTTTAATCTGTTGGGGGCTTGCATTGACTAATACGCCATTGAGGGCGCTGCCAAAGCTTCTCATCACTCTGACATCATATTGATTCACTAAACTCTCGGCCTGCTGAGTAGCAAACTCAGATATCGCATTGTTATTACTGAGATTAAGAACACTTGGGGTATTGAATACAACGATGTAAGTATCTTTGATGGCTTTAGATTGCGGCACATTGACCATAGTGGCTTGGTATTCATTAGCGTTAACAGGGAAGTAAGCAAGTCCAGTTGCGACCGCGACTGCTATTAAATGTTTCTTATGCATGTTGAACTCCATTTTCTTTTTATGTCTCCACGGACTTCGAGACATAATCCAATGTAGAAGGTATTTTCAACCTGCCCAGTTTAATGCTTAAGGCTTAGCTCATTCATAAAATTAAAATGTAACACTTGATTTACAATTGAGGCGTGAATGAGTTTGTACAGGAATAATGATTGAGCCGAACAAATAAGCGTCAAAATAATAACTCTCAATCCATTAAAGTGACACAGCTTGCAAAAATGGTGATTTATCAAGCGACATTATGTCTTGAACTATAAATTGTGAAGAAGGGATAAATACCGTCTGTTCGTTTTTTGACAGGCAGAACTAAACCAGTGTCAGTCTAAAGTAGTGTTTTTATGAAGCAGGTAATGAATGATCGGATTTATGCGCTTAAATGGTTTTACATACTGTTTATATGCATGTCTGTTGCATTGTTTTAGGCGGGGATGAGGGCGGATTTGACCGAGAGGTTAGATTACCACTCGGTCTGGGATGTGATTAAGCTTTTTGCGTTAGCACGGCAAATTTCACTAACAACTCGTCGTTGGATTCGACGCGGTTTGGATCTGGGTCGATGCAATCAATAGGGCAGACAGACACGCAAGTGGGTTTGTCGTAATGCCCCACGCATTCGGTGCAGCGGTCGGGATCGATCTCATAGATCTCTTCGCCCATAGTGATGGCCTGATTAGGACACTCAGGCTCACACATGTCGCAGTTGATGCAGCTATCGTCGATCAGTAATGCCATACCTTAACCTAGTTCATGTGGGTTGCGCGTATCCTGACCTTGGGGCAGGTTACGCAGCAAAATACCGTGGCTCAAATCGACCTCTTTCGGCACGGGCAGATACACAGTGTGCCCCGAACCTAAGCCCGCTTCAACCGCTTCTGACTTGCGATTCTCGAGTTGTTCGATCGTTAGACTGATATTACCCTGCGGCGTCATCAGCTCGACACTGTCGCCAACGGAAAACTTGTTCTTCACTTCGATTTCGGCCAATCCTGCAAGATTACGTTTGCCCGTCAGTTCACCTACAAATTGTTGGGTGTCACTAACTGAGTAGCCATAGTCATAATTTTGATATTCATCATGCACATGGCGACGTAAAAAGCCTTCGGTATAACCACGGTGGGCGAGTCCCTCTAATTGATTCATTAGGCTGCGGTCGAAATCTTTACCCAATGAAGCATCTTCAATCGCGCGGCGATACAACTGTGCGGTGCGGGCAACATAATAAAAAGACTTAGTGCGGCCTTCAATTTTAAGTGAGTCTATGCCCATTTTTGTTAGGCGCTCAACGTGTTGAATCGCACGTAAGTCCTTAGAGTTCATGATATAAGTACCATGCTCATCTTCAAAGGCTGGCATGTATTCGCCGGGACGATTGGCTTCCTGCAGTAGGAATATTTGATCTGTAGGTGCACCTGCACCTAAAGTCGTCGGCGTTTCGATTTGCACTGCATTAGGCATGGCAATGATGTCGCCGCTGTCGTTTTGCTGCGCTTCGTGTACATCGTATTTCCAGCGACAAGCATTGGTGCAGGTGCCTTGGTTTGGATCGCGTTTATTGATATAACCCGAAAGCAAACAACGGCCTGAATACGCCATACACAGGGCGCCATGCACAAAGACTTCGAGTTCGATATCGGGGCAGCGTTGACGAATTTCTTCGATTTCATCTAAGGATAGTTCGCGCGACAGGATCACGCGCTTGATCCCTTGGGTTTGCCAAAACTTGACCGAGGCCCAGTTGATGGCATTGGCCTGTACGGATAAATGCACTACCTGATCGGGAAAGGCTTCACGCACCATCATGATTAAACCCGGATCGGACATGATCAGCGCGTCTGGCTTCATCGCCACTACGGGTTCCATGTCCTTGATATAGGTTTTTAGCTTGGCATTGTGGGGTGCTATGTTGCTCACAACATAGAGTTTTTTACCCAACGCATGGGCTTCTTGTATGCCTGTGGCAAGGTTTTCCATTTTGAAGTCATTGTTACGTACCCTTAGGCTATATCTCGGCTGACCGGCATACACAGCATCTGCGCCATAGGCAAAGGCGTAGCGCATGTTCTTCAGGGTTCCAGCTGGAGACAGCAACTCAGGTTTAAACATAATCACTCTCAAATTGGTTAATTAATCGATGAATAAATGGCGCGGTGCGCGGGGGCGGGATTTTACACAATGAAAGTAGGGTTATGCAAATTGCCTTCACTAACTTTAGTGGTACTTCACATTTTGCGAATATAGGGCGTTTAGCGTGAGCGAGCAGCGAGGAACATTTCAGCTCTGGTGATGATTACTGTAGAAGATTAAAGCCGATAATTAAGCCAAAATTGATAACGCAATCATACAATTTATTAACGTCCGTTGCTTTTTTCTACGTATCTAATGACGGTCAGCTGATATACTCCAACTATCCAATGTTCATGTTTACAGATTGATGGGAGCTAAGATGTCTACCGAACATCTACTGTTAGTCAGTTTATTAAAAAAACTAAAAGATGATGCTTTAGTGCTACCGACGTTGCCTGAAGTGGCGATGCGGGTGCAAGAAGTGGTCGGACGCTCCGATGCGAGCCTTAAACAAGTGGCTGAAGTGATCGGCCAAGATGCGGCGATTTCTGCCCGTATCATTAAGGTGGCCAATAGCGCCTTATACAGCCGAGGCGTACCCGCTGAAAGCATTAACAGTGCGGTTTCTCGCATTGGTTTAATTCAAATTAAAAGCATCGCAACTTCGGTGGCGATGGAGCAATTATTCATTTCCACCAATGAAATGGTGTGGGAAGTGATGGATGAAGTGTGGCGCACCTCAATCGATGTGACCGCAGCCGCCTGTGCCATGTTGCAGATGTATAATAAACGCCATTCAACCAGTCGATTAAATTTTGATACCTTAACCTTAGCCGGACTCGTACATAACATTGGCGCTTTACCTGTGTTGACCGAAGCTGAGGCGCAGCCGCATTTATTTACGAGCATTGATCAATTACGCGCGCTCGTTCGTAAAATGCAGGGGCCATTAGGTCGTGCTGTGTTAAAGAGTTGGGATTTTTCTACCGAAGTGATGGAAGTGGTTGAGCGCTGGGCCGATTTACCTTATCTGCCCGATCACGTCACCTATCTCGACTTTATCCGTGCAGCGGCCTTCTATACCGGTGAATTACGTGCAGGCACTGAGTTAGAACAACGTCTTGGTGTGTTTGTCGCCCGCGGTTTACCCGTGACAACCGATGATTTAGCCAGTGATGAGTTTATGGAAAAATTCCATTCAATTAGAGAAAGTTACCAATAATCGTTAGGCCTAAATGGAACTCAAATGGCACGTGAACACTGAATTGCAGTGCCATTTGATAATAAGCTTACGCGGTAAAGCAGAGGCCAAGGTATGTTCGAAATCGGGTTAGTCGTTGCTTCGCTCATTTTATTGATATTTTCATTGTATATATTGCAGGCAAAATATAGGTCGCTACGGTCACAGCAAAAGTTTTTAGCACAACTTTGTACCCAATTAGAACAACAAAAGATTGAGCGCCAAGCTTTAGACATTGGCATTGTTCCCCAAGAGTTTGCACCTCTGTACCATACCTTAGATGAGTTATTGAAGGCCTTACCCGCAAGTGTGGGTAAGGATAAATTGACCGGGCTGGTGAATCGCGTTGGCTTGAAACGTGCGCTGGCCTCTATGATGCCGCTGACTCAAGGGACGCTAGTGCTGATTGATATTTATCGATTTCGCTATGTAAATGATCTTTTTGGGTTTGTATTTGGCGATATCTTGCTAAAGCAATTTGCAGAACGGTTAAACAGCTTAAGTTTATCTCCAAGATTAATCGCACGGCTCAATGGCGATGAGTTCTGCCTATATTACGAGCAAGCGTTGACTGAAGAGCAACTCATTCATTTAAGAGGCCGTTTGCAGGTGCCTTTTAGCATTAAGAACACGCCTGTCAGCGTTAAACTTCAAATCGGTTGTGTGCATTTACATGAACACCACGCCGACACGAGCCAGATGTTACGTCGCGTCGATTTGGCGCTGAAGAAAGCCCGCCACTCTCGTAGCGCGATTGCTTACTATGCCGAGAATGATGATATTCAACAGTTAAGAGAACTGAGAATTATCGATAGCTTGCCCAAAGGTTTACAACGCAATCAAGTGTATATGGTGTATCAAGCGAAACAGGATATTGCGACGGGACGGTGTTTTCAGGTTGAAGCCTTGATGCGCTGGGAGCACGACGAGCTTGGGGTTATTTCTCCTGGCGAGTTTATCCCCTTAGCCGAATATGCTGGCATGATTGATTTAGTGAGCCAATGGGCACTCGACCAAGTGTTAGCGCAGCAGGCAAAATGGCGCGCTGCAGGGATACAATTGTGCGTTGCAGTCAACCTATCAACACGGGATCTTGACAGTGAAACCTTGCCCCAAGAAATTGCGGCGAGATTGGCGCATTACAAACTTCCGCCAGAATCCTTAATGATTGAAATTACGGAAAGTACCTTAATGGCGGATTTAACTAAGGCGGTCGAAACCTTAGATAAAATTCGTGCGTTAGGGGTTAGGCTCGCAATTGATGATTTTGGTACCGGTCATTCTTCATTGGCTTATTTGAAGCATCTACCCGTTAATGAAGTCAAAATCGATAAAGCCTTTTTAAAGGATCTTGAGCAGGATAAACCGTCGGAATATATCCTCGAAGCCAGTATTAATATTGCTAAAAAATTAGGTTATGAAGTCACAGTCGAAGGGATCGAAACCCTTGAGATTAGAGATAGGCTGGTCGCTATGGGCGTCGATACCCTACAAGGTATGTATTACGCTAAACCTATGCGTGCCGCCGAACTTGAAATGAATTGGGCTAAGCTGCATCACATTTAAATCAGCCATTCATTAAACCAACTCTGAGTAATGTTAGACCCAGTAAATCCGACATCAATTAACGTTAGGACCAATTAACGTTAGGGCAGCTTTAATGAGTCGTTGCTCGCCCCATTCCTATGGGGCTCTAACGATCTTCATTATCGCTTTAGTCAAATCGCCCGTATTAGTTTTGCACCTTTGAGGCAAAACCTTGGCTTAAAACGGCGATTAACTCCGCTGGCATAGGCGCTAATTGGCGAGCTTGATTCATACATACCATCTCAATTGTGGCGGTGACGGCAGGCTTTTTACCTTGTGGACGCCAAATCTCCTGCTGCCACACAGTGCGGTACTTGCTTTCGAAGTAAAACTGAGTGCGCACATCGATAATATCGGCAAACTCCACCCCTTCATGGCACAGCATATCGCTACGATACACAGCGAAACCCAGCTGGTTTTGTTGCCACAAGGCACTTAAACGCTCCGCACCAATTACATGCTCACGGGCACGCTCGAAGTATTTCAAAAAGTTGGGGTGATACACCACGCCAGAAAAATCAGTATCTTCATAGTAGATTTGCACTGGAAAGGAAAAGGTCGGGCTAAATTGCGGCATGGGGTTAAGGTTATTCTAGGGAGTATTATGGCGCATTAGTTTAGCGGCTTATCTCTTTAAACAAAAGTAAGCCCGTGATCAATCTGTGATTAACTCATATTCAAGAAATATCACGCTAATCAGGCAGTAAAATCGCACTATCGTGCCTAACTCATTAATCCCTTCCTATACTGATAGCTGGAATACCTTTCTTATGTTGATTTGCTAGGTTGAGAGCTTCATATGAGCGAAATAAAAAAATCAGAAATATTGACCGAAAGTGGCACAAATGAACTCGAGATTATTGAGTTTCATCTGCATAAGATTCTCCCTAACGGCGGCCATAAAGTCTGTCATTACGGGATCAATGTCGCCAAAGTGCGGGAAGTGATTCGGGTGCCAGAAACCTCCGACTATCCCAATGCACAACCGCATATGGTGGGGGTGTTCTCGTTGCGAGAAAAGCTGATCCCTTTAGTCGATCTTGCCGGTTGGCTTGGCATATCGACACCGGAGGATTTAACCCATAAGGTCGTTATCGTCACTGATTTTAATAAGATGATTAATGGCTTCTTAATTGATAGTGTTCGCAGCATTCATCGGGTGTCGTGGGAGCAAGTTGAATCGCCGAGTCAGTTTTTAGAAGCGGGTGAAAATGATTGTGTCGTTGCCGTGGTTCGCCGTGATGGCATGCTGATTATGATATTGGATTTTGAGAAAATTATTGCCGATATCAATCCCGAGCTGAGTATGGATAAGTACGATGTCACCCTCGACAGGAGCGTGCTGATTAATGACAAAATGCTGGCAAAACGTGAAGCGAAAACCATTTTGGTTGTCGATGACTCCGCTTTTATTCGCAAAATGATTGAAAATACGCTCCGCAGTGCAGGTTATAACATTATTACTGCTAAAGATGGTGGTGATGCGCTTGAAATGCTAATGGAATTTGAGAGTCTGGCTGAACAAGATAATGCCTCTATTTCTGATTTTGTCAGTGCCGTTATCACGGATGTTGAAATGCCTCGCATGGATGGGATGCATCTGGTTAAACGATTAAGAGAATCCAAGGCATACCAACAAATGCCGATTGTGATGTTTTCTTCCCTAATGAGCGAGGATAACCGCACAAAGGCGATGGCATTGGGGGCGAATGACACTATTACTAAACCCGAAATTGGCCGTATGGTCGGTATGATAGATAAATACGTATTCGAAGAGTAATGCCATTTCATTACGCTGCGATATTTGAATATCAGATACTTAGTACTAGAAATGCCAATCGCAGCTACCAAGGTCTTGAGAGATTCTTCAATGACAAACGATATAAAAGTAAAAAGCCATATTCACCGAAGCGAATATGGCTTTTTTGTAGGGTAAACTTCGCGACTAGCGGATGATCATTTGATCGCGCTCAGGTCCAACAGAAACCATGCTAACGCGCACACCCATTAGGGCTTCAATACGTTCAACATAGTGTTGTGCGGCCACTGGCAGGCTCTCGAAGGTGCGACAACCGGTAATATCTTCGCTCCAGCTTGGCATTTGCTCATACACTGGGCTCAACGCGGCAGTTTGTGGCCAAATTGGGTTCTCAGTGTGCTCACCTTCATAGGCAACACATATTTTCAGATCTTTCATGCCTGATAGGCAATCAATCTTAGTCAGGGCAATTTCAGTTGCCGCTTGCAGCTCAACACCATTACGGGTGGCAACAGCGTCAAAGTAACCCATGTCACGTGGACGGCCTGTGGTTGCACCAAACTCGTTGGCGTTTTCACGGAACGCGTCTTGCTCTTCCATTGCCGTCACTAACGTGCCTGTACCTACTGATGAGCTAAAGGCTTTCGCTACCGCAATTACGCGCTCTGGGCGTAGCGCAGGTAAACCACTACCGATACCTGCGTAAGCCGCAGTCACGTTTGATGAGGTGGTGTAAGGGTATTCGCCGTACACTAAGTCGCGGCCAGCACCTAATTGCGCTTCAAACAGTAAGCTTGCATCTTGTTTTTGTAATGCTTTTAATGGCTCAGTCACATTGCAAATAAATGGACGCCATGGCGCAGTCACTTCTAATAACCATGCAGTCATTTCAGCGGCAGTTTGATTAAAATCACAGCTTGGATAAAGTGCCTTTAATTGTGGCATTTTCCAGTCGAGCATAAATTGAATACGTTCTTGCAGCACTTCAGGTTGGTTTAACCAACCGACTAAAATGCCTTTTTTCATCACGCGATCACCATAGGCAGGTGCAATCCCTTGACGGGTTGAACCATAGGCTAAATCGCCAAGACGTTGTTCTTCTAAGGTATCTTCTAATGCATGCAAAGGTAAGCACAGGGTCGCACGGTCAGAAATGCATAATTTGACTTCAACACCTGTTGCTTGTACTTCAGCAATTTCAACGCTGAGCTTTTCTGGGCTGATCACCATGCCAGGGCCCAATACTGCAATGCAGTTAGGGTTGAAAATGCCACTCGGTAATTGATGTAATTTAAAGGTGCCATAGTCGTTGACTACGGTATGTCCGGCGTTGTTACCGCCTTGAAAGCGAATACTGGCAGCGGCATCCGCGGCTAAATAATCTACGATGCGGCCTTTGCCTTCATCACCCCAATTTGCACCCACAACCACGATAGACGGCATAACATCATCTCCACATTGATTAAGACGCTATGCTAGACCCGTCATTTGAATAAGAGAAATTAATTATGGTTATCATCTCAATAAGGATTTCATATATCATTGGTGATAATTAACGCTAATACTCTGCAATAGGGGGTTTTATGCTCGATATAAATTGGTTAAAGACTTTTGTGACTTTGGCTGAACATAAGCATTTTGGCAAAGCGGCCACGGCGCTGCACATGACGCAGCCCAATGTTAGCTTGCATATTAAGCAGTTAGAGCAAAGCACTCGGGTCAAGTTGATTGATCGTAATCCCTTTCGATTAACGCAGGCAGGGTTTCGTCTGTTGGAGACGAGTCAAAAGACTTTGATGGAGCTACAAATCTGTCAGGCGGATCTCAATGCGATTAACGACCTTAGTCAGGGTACCTTGACCATCGCCGCCAGCGACATTATCTCGCGGTTATTGTTGATCCAGCCGTTTCAGCTCTTTAAGGCGGAGTTCCCTGGGATTGATTTCTCGCTGCTCAATACTACCTCATCCCAAGCTTCTGAGTTAGTGACCAATGCCGAGGCGGATTTAGGGTTTGTGATCGCGCAAAAGGAGAGTCAGCCACTGCATTTTACTGAACTACAACAGATTAAATGGTGTGCAATCGGGGACAATTTACAACAATGGCAACAGGCAACGCCTTCTGTGGATACGCCCTTAGCCGAGCAACCGACGTTAATTCTACTGGGTCACGATACGCGAACTCGCGAATTGCTCGATCCCGCACTGCCGTCGCTGAACTTGCCGAATTACAGAATTATGGAGGTGGGCAGTGTTGACGCGCAAATCGATTGGGCCGAGGCGGGATTTGGGGTGGCGATAGTGCCGGAGTTTTCGGTTTATACTAAGGCTAATTTGACCACTAAAGTCACCCCTTTGCCGCAATTCCCCACAACCAGTTTGGGCTATATTGTGCGCCAGAATCAGATCCTGTCTAAGGCCATCAAGCAGCTATTATATTGGGTGAATCAAGAGATCATTCGCTCGCAGCGATAGGGATTAGTCAGCGACTAAGAGTAATTTTTCGTATTGGCCTGTGGCTTTTAGCTGTGATAAGCCCGCATCGAGTTGGGTCGCTAAGGTCTGCGCCTGTGGATTTTCCTTCGAGAAGGCTAAAAAAATATCGCTGCTATGGTTAGCAAATACAGGAATGACGTCATCATCTACGCCCATTTTTTTCAGGTTTTCTTTCGCGACTAAATCGAACATTAAGGCGGCATCTATGCGTCCAATCAACAATAAATTAATTAATTGCTGCTGATTAGCGACGGTGACGATATTGAGCTGTTGCTGTTTGACTAATTTGGGAAACTCATCGCCATACTCATAGCTTTTAATTACTCCAATAACCGCGCCTTTTGGTAGTGCCCATTTGTTGTCAGCCAATATAGGTTTTTGTTTCTTTTGATAAAATGATGCGGTAGCAACAAGTAGTGGGGTTTTGCCAAAGATAAAACGTTGCTCGGTGCTGATCTCGCGGGTGACATTAAATACCCCGTCTACTGCGCCTTTTTCTGCCATCATCAAGGCACGAGAATAGGGCACGACTAAGCTATTTACTTCAATATGCGACTGCTTAAAGGCGGCTTGAATTAAACGGTGGGAAATACCTTGGCCAAACTGATTGGCAAAGGGCGGCCAACTGTCTTCTGCAGCTAAAGTTATCGTCTGAGGTTGGGATTCTGCGGGCACGGCATTGCTTTCTTGGGCGAATGCCATGTTATAAGCCATGGATGCGAGTAATAAAACGATGCTAAGTATCAATGCTGATGGCAAATTTAATGCCTGCTGCATCCTGAGCTTCACTCTGTTCCCTACACGCATTTTGCTTCCATCTCCCTGCTTAATATATGGCTTTTATAGCATAAAGAATTATATCTAGACTAATGATTTGAATATTAATTACAGATAGTTAGTACTTTTGTGAAGTTTATAGGGTATTTCAGCAACCTCCATTCTCCGCTTTTAAGTGAGATTTTGCGCTGGGTAACGAATGAATTGACTTAGGATTCTGTTAAATAGAATAGAATAAAATAAAATCGATAAACCTCAAAACTGTCATCAAACGAACCGCTAACGTGCTTAGTGAGGTTCGTTTGATGGTGATGTGTGTTGATGTTAGCAATGCTATTTGACCTTAGTGGCTGGCATAGTAAACCAAGTCTTATAGGGCTGATACTTGTCATAGCACCAATGGAATAGGGTGCTGTAGAAGAAGAAAAAGATCAAAAAAACCGCTTCTAAGCCCATGGCTGCCAACCAGCCTATCTGTAAAAACCAAGCGATGGTCGGTATGCTAATGAAAATAAGTCCCCCTTCAAATCCAAAGGTATGCAGTATTCGGGTTTTTAAAGTGCGTTGCTCTCGATTTGCCCCAAATACTCTGTCGAATCCTAGGTTGTAGAAGTAGTTCCATACCACGGTATAAAGACTCAAAGCGATACCGACTATGACAAGCTCACTGGTTCCCTTGCCTGATATGAGGGCAGAAACCGGGATAATAATCGCGAGTGCAATCGCTTCAAAGAGTAAGGCGTTAAAGATACGTTCTGTCGTTTTCATGGCTATTTCCCATTCATTCAATGTGACTATGGCCATAATTTTATCTAGTATAGGGATAACTAATAGTTAGATAGTATCGGTAAAAGCGATATGTTTAGTCTCGAACAACTCGAAGCCTTTATGGAAACCGTAGAATCTGGTTCATTTTCGAATGCCGCAAGGCAACTTAAGAAAGCACAGTCCGTGATTAGCCAGCATGTGATGAATCTTGAAATTGACTGTGGAGTTGAGTTATTTGACCGTTCGGGTCGTTATCCGGTATTAACGGCCGAAGGCAGTAAATTACTGCCCTACGCAAGAGCGACGATTCTTCAACATAGAAGACTTAAACATACCGCCTTATCGCTTTTTAGTCGTCAATCTTCAGAAGTGTGCCTTGCGATGGATGAAGGCATTCCTATACAGAGAATATCGGAAATTATTCAGTTGTTAGAAAGTGATTTCCCTAACATCGAACTCGAGTTTCTCAGTGCCTCAAGTATAGATATTATCGACATGGTACATTCTGGAAGAGCATCTACAGGACTGATTTTTAGCGAATTATCTATGCCAAGTAGTATAGATTTTGAGAGTATTGGTGTGATTAAATTCGATCTTTATGTGGCGAGTTCGCATCCCTTAGCGAAATCAGTTGCACCGAACATGGACTCATTGCGACTGTATCGACAATTATGCATCCGCTCACGTAATACTAAAACCAGCAGTTTTCAGCAGGCGTTCAGTCCTGATGTTTGGTATGCCGATAACTATTATGTGTTATTGGAGCTCGCATTACAGGGCCATGGTTGGTGTCTGTTGCCAGAGCATATGGCATCCAGCTCAGTTTCATCGGGTAACTTAACTCGGGTCCCCATAGAATTTGAGCAGATAGGCTGGTATGCAAACGTCGATGTGATCCAGCATCAAGATAAAAGCAGCCTGCCATTATTGAAACGACTCAGACAACTGTTTAGAGAACTCTTGGTTGTGCAGAAGTAAATGGCTGGGCAGAAATAAAGCAAAGCATAAATAAAACCCCAGTAAGTGAGGACTCGACTGGGGTTATTGTTTGTGCACATCAGGATTTATGCATTAGGATTTATGGTTCAGGACTCATCATTGCGCGGAAAGTTAGCCAGCACTAGCTCGGCCACTTTGCGCAATTCATCCGGACAAATCCCACTGGTTGCTTGTACCGCCATGCCTTGCAATACAGTGCCGACATAACGGGCAAGCAGCAAGGGATCGGCGTCATAGGGCAAATCCCCTTCATCTTTGGCGCGTTGCAGTCGTTCGCACAGGGCGATTTCACCGTCGCGGCGACGATTAATCAAGGTATCTTTAATCGCTTGCCCTGCTTCACTGCAGGTTAATGCCCCTTGAACAATCAAACATCCCTGCGGATGGCTTTTATCCACAAAAGAGCTCGCGGCCCCGAGCAGCATCGACTCGACCACCAGATAGGCGGTTTTCTGCTCAAGTGCGGGATAGAAAAACGCACAGGGGCGTTGTTCATATAATTCTATCGCTTTGAGAAATAACTGCTCTTTATTGCCGAAGGCGGCATAAAGGCTTGGCTTATTAATGCCCATAGCTTGGGTTAAATCGGTTAACGATGTACCTTCAAAACCTTTGCGCCAGAAGACTTCTAAGGCTTTGGCTAATGCATCGTCAGTGTCGAAGGCACGTGGGCGACCTACACAGGGCGTCTGGGTGACGGTTGACATCATTAGGCTCCTCAATTCTCAGTTGCCCCTAGGATAGACATGGGTTTAGTCCATGTCCAGCCACACTTGCTGACTGATGACCGACTAAGGGGATTTGTCTACTTATCCCGAGCTCAGGTTACTTAGTCATTCAAGCTGTCACCTAAGTTCAGCATTCAATCCGTGTCAGTCAGCGTTCGCCTCAATATTCATAAAAATGCTTTGAAGATCAAACTTGTGGCTTTCCGCCTAAGGGCGCATTGCAAAGTAAAGGTCAGTGCGCGCTTTTAATTTAATACCAATCGGTACATAAATTTGTTGACAGAGTCATTTTACGCTATATATTACCGTCCAGTACATAATATTTTTTACCAGTCGGTATTTAAATGTGTGTGGTTCGAACAGCGTGACATGCCCGCCACTTTGAGGATAGTAATATGAAGAGCAATAAACCCTTACGAATAATGATGTTAACGGCTGTGGCCGCTTTCGTTCTGTCAGCTTGTGGTGAGCAAACAGCGCAGCAGGGACCAGCACCAAGTGCGCCTATGGTGGATGTCGCCCAAGTATTACATGAGCGAGTGACCGAATGGGACGAGTTTACCGGCCGTTTACAGGCGCCAGAAAGTGTCACCCTTATCCCACGTGTATCTGGATATATTGACTCAGTGAATTTTAAAGAAGGCGCCTTAGTGAAAAAAGGCGAGGTGTTATTCCGCATCGATCCCAGTGTTTTTGAAGCGGAAGTGGCCCGGTTAAAAGCAGATCTTGCTAGCGCACTCTCTGCTGAGCAACTGGCCACCAATGACTTCGAACGAGCCCATAAATTGTTTGACCAAAAAGCGGTATCCGCCGAGTTACTCGATACCCGTGAGTCGAACAAACGTCAGACCGCGGCAGCAGTGGCTTCGGTGAAAGCGGCGCTGATGCGCGCCGAGCTTGATTTAGCTTATACCCAAGTACAAGCGCCGATTGATGGCCGCGTGTCCTACGCCAACGTCACTGCGGGTAACTATGTCACCGCAGGGCAGAGTGTGCTGACCAGCTTAGTCTCTACCGCCAGCATGTATGCCTATTTTGATGTGGATGAGCAAACCTACCTTAAATACGTGAAATTAACGGCCGAGAAGAAACGCAACGATCCCCGCGCAGGCGACAATCCTGTGTACATGGCCTTAGCCAATGAGCGTGATTATCAGCATATCGGCATGGTGGACTTTGTGGATAATGCGATGGATAAGCAAACCGGCACCATTCGCGTGAGAGCCACCTTTGACAATGAAGACAATAGCTTATTGCCTGGCTTATTTGCCCGCCTTCGCACCGCAGGCAGCGGCGCTTATGAAGGTATCTTGATTGACGATAAAGCCGTTGGCACAGATCTGAACAATAAGTTTGTGTTGGTCGTCGGTGCCGATGGTTTAGTCGAATATCGCGGCGTGACCTTAGGCGAGAAAGTCCAAGGGCTGCGTATAGTCACTCAAGGTTTAGAAGCCGAAGACAAGATTGTCGTCAACGGTATGCAGCGTGTGCGGCCTAAGATGCAAATTGATCCGCATATGGTTGAAATGGTTGACAGCGACAAGCTTGAAGCATTACGCCAAGCCCAGTTATTGCTCGATAAAAACCAAGATACTTTGACGGCGCAAGCGGTCGAAACGGCTAGCCGCGGTTAAGGAATAGAACACCATGTTGTCGCAGTTTTTCATTAAAAGACCAATATTTGCAGCCGTACTCTCACTGCTGTTTTTTATCACAGGGGCGATTGCCGTTTGGCAGTTGCCGATCACTGAATACCCTGAAGTTGTGCCGCCCACAGTCGTGGTGACCGCTAACTACCCAGGCGCTAATCCTAAAGTGATTGCCGAAACCGTGGCCTCGCCGCTGGAGCAGGAAATTAACGGCGTCGAAGACATGCTGTATATGTCATCGCAGGCGACATCAGATGGGCGCATGACCTTGACCATCACCTTTGCGATTGGCACAGATGTAGACAGGGCGCAAAACCAAGTACAGAGCCGTGTCGATCGCGCTATGCCACGTTTGCCACAGGAGGTTCAACGCCTCGGGATTGTGACTGAGAAATCATCGCCAGACTTAACCATGGTGGTGCATTTGCTGTCGCCAGATAACCGTTATGACATGCTGTATTTGTCTAACTATGCGGCGCTCAACGTAAAAGATGAGTTAGCACGTATCAAGGGTGTGGGCGCGGTACGCTTGTTTGGCGCGGGGGAATACAGCCTGCGTATTTGGCTTGACCCGAATAAAGTCTCGGCGCTGGGTTTATCGCCAGCGGACATTATTGCCGCCGTGCGCGAGCAAAACCAACAGGCGGCAGCGGGCAGTTTAGGTGCTCAGCCCAGTGGCAATGCTGACTTCCAACTCTTAATTAACGTGAAAGGCCGTTTAACTGAACTGTCTGAATTTGAAGATATCATTGTCAAAGTTGGCCAAAACGGTGAAGTGAATCGTCTGAAGGATGTGGCTCGTATCGAGCTAGGTGCGACCAGTTATGCGCTGCGCTCACTGCTGGATAATAAAGATGCCGTGGCGATCCCAGTGTTCCAAGCATCGGGGTCGAATGCGATTCAGATTTCCGATGATGTGCGCGCCAAAATGGCGGAATTGTCACAGTCTTTCCCTGAAGGACTCGAATACGAAATCGTATACGATCCAACCGTCTTCGTGCGTGGCTCGATTGAGGCTGTGATCAAAACCTTGCTCGAAGCCGTGTTGTTGGTGGTGTTAGTGGTAGTGCTGTTTTTGCAAACCTGGCGCGCCTCGATTATTCCGCTGGTGGCTGTGCCTGTATCGTTAGTTGGTACCTTTGCCTTTATGCATCTGCTCGGCTTCTCACTTAACGCCTTGTCGTTATTCGGGCTGGTACTCGCCATCGGCATTGTGGTGGATGATGCCATAGTCGTGGTTGAAAACGTCGAGCGTAATATTGCCGCTGGCTTAAACCCTGTTACGGCAACGCAAAAGGCGATGAAAGAAGTGACAGGCCCAATTGTGGCAACCACCTTAGTGCTGGCGGCGGTGTTTATTCCGACGGCGTTTATGAGTGGCTTAACTGGGCAGTTTTATAAACAGTTTGCTTTAACTATTACAATCTCGACCTTTATCTCGGCGATTAACTCACTGACTTTGAGCCCAGCGTTATCGGCGTTATTACTCAAGAGCCATGATGCGCCAAAGGATGGTTTAACTCGTCTAATGGACAAGTTGTTCGGTGCTTGGTTGTTCACGCCTTTTAACCGTTTATTTAGCCGTGCCTCCGATGGCTATGGTTACTTAGTGCGTAAAGTTATCCGTTTTGGCGGCATTATCGGCCTAGTGTATTTAGGCATGGTCGCGCTAACGGGTGTGCAATTTGCTCATACACCAACGGGTTATGTGCCGGGGCAAGATAAACAGTATTTAGTGGCCTTTGCCCAGTTGCCCGATGCGGCGTCCCTTGAACGCACCGATACCGTGATCAAAAAGATGTCTGAGATTGCGCTTAATCACCCGGGTGTGGCGCACTCGATTGCCTTCCCAGGCCTTAGCATCAACGGTTTTACTAATAGTCCTAACTCAGGCGTGGTGTTTGTCGCGCTTGATGATTTTGAATTGCGTAAGAGTCCAGAGCTGTCGGCGAATGCCATTGCTGGGCAATTGAATCAAGAGTTTGCTGGTATTCAAGACGCATTTATTGCCATCTTCCCGCCGCCACCTGTGCAAGGCCTCGGCACTATAGGAGGGTTCCGTCTGCAAATTCAAGACAGAGCCAACCTTGGTTATGAGGCCTTGTATCAGGTGACCCAACAAGTGATGTACAAGGCGTGGGCCGATCCTCAATTAGCCGGAATTTTCTCTAGCTATCAGGTGAACGTGCCTCAACTTGAACTGGATATTGATCGAACTAAAGCGAAACAGCAGGCAGTGTCGCTCGATCAAATCTTCCAGACATTACAAACCTATATGGGCTCGACCTATGTCAACGATTTCAATCGTTTCGGTCGAACCTATCAGGTGAATATGCAAGCCGATGAGGCGTTCCGTCAAAGCCCGCAGCAGATAAGTCAGCTGAAGGTGCCGAATCTGAATGGTGACATGATCCCGCTAGGGTCGTTCATCAACGTCAGCCAAAGCTCAGGCCCAGACAGAGTGATGCACTATAACGGCTTTACGACCGCTGAAATCAACGGTGGCCCAGCAGCAGGTGTGAGTACCGGCCAAGCGCAGGCAGCGATTGAGAAAATCCTCGCCGAGACGCTGCCAAATGGTATGACCTACGAGTGGACTGAGTTGACCTATCAGCAAATCTTAGCAGGCAATACGGGCTTGTTAGTCTTCCCGCTGGTGATCTTGCTGGTGTTCATGGTGCTCGCAGCCCAGTATGAGAGCTTAAGCTTGCCATTGGCGATTATCTTAATCATTCCAATGACCTTGCTCTCAGCCCTCAGTGGAGTGTTAATTTACGGTGGCGACAACAATATCTTCACCCAAATTGGCCTGATAGTGCTGGTGGGACTCGCGACTAAGAACGCTATCTTGATTGTCGAGTTCGCCAAGGAGAAACAAGATCACGGTATGGCACCTATGGATGCGATATTAGAGGCCGCAAGATTACGTTTACGTCCTATCTTGATGACATCTATCGCCTTTATTATGGGAGTCGTGCCTATGGTGTTCTCCACTGGCGCTGGCGCCGAGATGCGTCAAGCCATGGGCGTAGCAGTATTCGCCGGTATGATTGGGGTGACTGTGTTTGGTCTTATCCTAACGCCATTGTTCTACTACGCACTGGCAAAGCGAGGCAGTAAAAAAGCCGAAGAGCAAAAAGAGCTAACCGTCAGTTAAGCTTGTTTCCCGCGATGGATAAATGTGTACAAAAGGCCTACATAAAGTAGGCCTTTTTTGTGTGTTCACGGCGAAAAATATGAAACCTGACTATCTTTAGTTGGGATAAGTTGAGATTAGATTGCCGGCAAAGTTACAGTCAAAGATGGATAGAGCCAGAAGCATATGGGCTTGTTTTAATTGCCGATGAACAACACAAAGTCATTTGCCAGATCAGTGTGTTAGTTATATTGCTTATTATGCATGGCAGGCCTATGTTGACTAGATTCAACTGTTTTATTCAGCCAATGAGCTCGCAGTGATATTTGATCTCAGTAAGCGCCATAGTCGATTTAAACGCTTGTGGTTATCCGTGCTTTAAATGTGTGTATGATGTTGTTTATCCATTATTTGTGGTCACTTTCGTGCGTAATGGCAGTTGGACGATTAGAATGATTACTGTTTTGGCGCTCTTCTATAGGTTCCAATGGAATATTCGATATATTAGTGATGTACAATGCTAGACGAATAAAAATAGTTTGTTTTACGCCGTACTCAGCTAAGGTACTTGTTGACCTTGCATCACTATGCCCGAGGTAACTGATGATCTTAAATCGCGCTTTATTTGCTCTAGTTCTGAGTGTTTCTGCCTCTCTGACGCCTCAAGTCATGGCCGCTGAGCTCAATATTAAGCTGGTGGATCTACAGCAGCAGGCGATTGCCGATACTGTCGTGGAGTTGATCCCAGCAGTGATGCCCGATAAGGCTATGCCTGTTGGACATTATGAAATGTCACAAAAAAATCGAACCTTTATCCCTTTTGTGTTGGCAGTCCCTAAGGGCGCCAAGGTGGATTTTCCTAACCTAGATCGCACTCGTCACCATGTGTATTCCTTTTCCGAGGCGAAACCTTTCGAACTTAAATTGTATGTGGGTCAAGCCGAAGCGCCGATCCTGTTCGATAAACCCGGCTTAGTCGCACTTGGCTGCAATATTCACGATTATATGCAGGCATTTATCTATGTGGCGGATAGCCCCATTGTTGCGGTGACGGACGAAAAAGGTGAGATCCTGTTTAAGGATCTTGCGGCCGGTCAATATAAAGTCAAACTCTGGCATCCATGGCAGAAGGCGGCCTCCGAGCCGACTGAGCTAATGCTAACCACTGGCGCGAATCAACTCAGTTTGTCCTTAGACATTGAGCGCCAAGCTAAACCGTCAGCCCCTCCGTCGGGATTTGGCCACTACGATGCTCAAGGCAAGCCATTACATGCTAAATAGTTTTCGCGCACGGCTGATTTTAGTTTTCTTTATTGTGCTGACTCTAGTGCAGTTTGCCACGGCATTTTCCGTATTGACGGCGACCGAAAGGGACAACTTTTTACAGCAACAGAAAAGCCTCGATATTGGTGCCAATGTGTTTCTCGAAGTCCTTTCTAATCGCGGTATTCAGCTCAGCCAAAGTTTGTCCGTGCTCAGTGCCGATTTTGGTTTTAAGCGCGCGATTGCCACCGGCGAGCAAGAAACCATTGAGTCAGTGTTATCTAATCACGGCTCTCGTATCGGCGCCGACGCTGCAGTATTGTTGTCTCCAAAAGGAGAGCTGTTGACCTCGAGTCTACCCGGACTCACTCAGGATGACATTCAATCCTTATTCGATATGACCACCAGCAATAACAATGCTTTAGCTATCCTTAATTTTGATCATGCTAGCTATCAGTTTGTGTTGCAGCCCGTGAAGGCGCCGACCTTGATTGCTTGGGTCGGAATGGGGTTCCTATTGGATGAGAAAGTCGCCCAACAAGCTAAAGCCATTACCGGTATCGATGTGAGCTTTGTCAATCAAGCCACGGGTCGTACCGAAATCGCGTCAACCTTATCCGACGATGAAAAACGCAGTGTGGTAGAGCAAGCGAGCCTATTCCCCAGCCTACTGAAAATGCCCAGTGAGAACATTCCCGTGGATTATCTGTCCATGGCGATCAAACTTTATGATCATAACGGCAGCCAATTAGCCCTACTGCATCAGTCAAACCTCAAGTGGCAGCAAAGTTATCAGCATCTACGCAATAATATGTTGCTGATTTTTGCCTTGACCTTAGCGCTGGCGATTGTGATTGCGATTTGGTTGTCGGGCAGTTTGACTGAGCCTGTGCATCAACTGGTAACTTATGCCCGTAAAATTGGTCAAGGTAAGCAGCCTGGCAGTATTCAAGGTGCGCCAGCAGAACTGCGGGTGTTGGCTAAAAGTTTGTCCTTGATGCGCGACGATATTGAAGCGCGGGAAAAGGATTTAGTCTATCAATCCCGCCACGACAGTTTGACGGGATTGCTCAATCGTTTTGCGGCAAAACAGCATTTAGCGGATCTTAAACATGAGCTAGCAGGCGCTATGGTATTGCTGGATATTAAACATTTTCGCCATATCAACGACATTATCGGTTTTGCTAACGCCGATACCTTATTGGTGCTTTTTGCCCGCCGTTTAGAGCAATTAGCCCCCACTCCAGATTTACTCGCGCGATTAGACGGCGACTCATTTTTACTCCTGTATAGCCAAGGTATTCGTCCCGAGCACTTGCTGAAATCATTGGATATGTTGGAGTCGCCATTTCCAATCCAAGGCTCAAATATCTCTCTTACCGTACGGGCGGGATTACTTGAAATCGATGGCAATGGTGCCGATATCGATGTGTTAGTACGCCGCGCCGAAATTGCCCTCAATCAAGCCTGTCTCGAAGAGCAACGTATTGTCAGTTATCGTCAGGGCGCCGATGAAAAGTATCAGCGTGAGCTGACTATTATCCGTGATTTGCCTATAGGTTTGGCGCAAAACCAACTCTATCTCGTGTTTCAACCTAAGGTGGATTTACACTTAAATCAGTGTACGGGTGCCGAGGCACTGATCCGCTGGCAGCATCCGACCTTAGGGTTTATTCCGCCCGATGAGTTTATTCAACTCGCTGAAAACTCTGGCAACATTGATATCGTCAGCCAATGGGTGTTGCAGCAGGCGATTAAACAATTAGTCGCATGGCAGCAGCGGGGTATGCTGCTAAAACTGGCCATTAACCTGTCGGCCCATGATTTAGTCGATACTCGTTTGCCGAATCAAATTGCTAGTTTATTAAAAGATAATAATCTGCCAAGCGGCGCACTCTGCATCGAAGTCACCGAAGGCGCTGTGATGAAAGATGCACAGACAGTGGTGAGCGTATTGCAGCGATTCCGTGACATGGGCGTGTCGGTCGCCATCGATGACTTTGGCACAGGGCATTCATCCTTAGCTTATTTGAAAATTTTGCCCGTCAATGAAGTGAAAATTGATCGTAGTTTTATCAAAGACATGCTCACGAATAGCCAAGATGTGATGATAGTAAACACGAGCATTCAGTTGATCCACGGCCTAGGGTTTACCGTCGTGGCTGAAGGGGTTGAAGAACCAGAAGGCGTTGAAATCCTGCGTAACCTCAATTGCGACATCATCCAAGGCTATGTGTTTTCAAAACCCTTAAAAGCGGCTGAATTTGATCTGTGGTTCGAAGCGTTTAACCATGCAAATCCCGCAGACACATAAGTTAATTTACCCAAGAAAGCGCACAAAAGGCGTTAAAATTAGACGTCTTCGAAAGAATAAAGCGGAGTAGCGAGTGAACATTGCCATGAATGCATTGAAGTTGAATTCATTAGCTTGGAATTATGTGAAGGCTTTGCCTTGCCTGTGTTTACTATTGGGCACAGTTCCTGCGTTTGCCGAAGGTAGCCGCGTGGTTGCGACTGGCGGCGGGACGACGATTGAGGGCAGTGCTGGCGGTGGCATAGTGCCGTGGGCGGTGATCAACGGTTATGGCAGTAGCGATGAATGGTCCGCTACGGCGATGGCGACAGGCGTTTATGTCGATGACTTTACGCTGAAAGTGATTGGCGCTTCCTTGAGTTTTGATAATCGATTCGAGCTCAGCGTTGCGCGGCAAACCTTTGATTTAGATACTATGGGCGGCGAGTTAGGCCAAGATATCTTTGGGGTAAAATACAAGCTTGCTGGCGAGTTACTTTATACGGCTATGCCGCAAATCACCTTAGGTGCCCAGTATAAAAGAGTCGATGACTTTGCGATTCCTCAGGCGGTTGGGGCGCGGGATGATTGGGGGGTAGATGTGTATATTGCGGCCAGCAAAGTTTTTTTCGATGCGGTGGCGGGGCGCAATTTATTACTTAATGGTACCGTGCGCGCGACCAAGGCGAATCAAACGGGTTTATTGGGTTTTGGTACCCAAGCCAGTAATGATTACCAGTTTGTGCTCGAAGCGTCTGCGGCGGTATTGTTGACGGATAATGTGGCGCTGGGTATCGAATATCGCCAGAAACCCAATGAGTTAGCTTTTGCCCGTGAAGATGATTGGCAGGATGTGTTTTTAGCGTGGTTTATCAATAAGCATCTTTCCGTGGTCACGGCTTATGCGAATTTAGGCAGTATTGCGGGTTTTGCCGATCAGCAAGGTTGGTATGTGTCGGTGGAGGGAACACTATGAGTCGTTTATTGCTGAAGCTATTACCTGTCGCCGCTTTGGTTTTTTTCACTGGCTGCGCAGTGCAAACGGCTGAAACATCGGCGCCACAGGTTAACTCAAATAGAAACACCTCCAGCCAGCAAACCTTATACCAAGAGCTAGGTGGTGAAGCTGGTTTATCGGCGATTGTCGATGGCTTACTTGCCCGTATAGCAACCGATCCACGCATAGTGCATCACTTCCAAGAGACGGATATTGCGTTATTTCGTGAGCGCGCCATTGAGCATTTTTGTCTGGTTGCTGATGGCGGTTGTGTGTATCACGGTGAAAATATGGCACTGAGTCATCAAGGGTTGAATATTACTCAGGCGGATTTTGATGCCTTAGTGGGCCATTTAATTGAATCGATGAAGGAGCAACACATACCATTATCGACCCGCAATGCCCTCCTAAAACGTCTCGCACCTATGTATTCGGACATTACCTATCATTAGATGTGTTGTAACTTTGATGGCTAAAATAGTGAACTTCAGATGCTGCTGTCGTGATGGATAGCAGCATTTTTTATTTGCGCTAGAGCAAGAGCGCTTCATCGATGGGGTGAAATTGAGACGCTGCATCCCTTAAGGATTTAGCCGTCAGGGTAGGGACGCCATAGACTTGGGTTTCAACGCCATATTTTTGATGGATTTTTTGCAGCAATAAATCGAAATCGCCATCACCAGACAATAAGATCACAGTATCCACTTCACTCGCCGCTTCCATAATATCGATAGTGATCCCCACATCCCAGTCGCCTTTGGCCGAGCCATCGCTGCGCTGAATGAAAGGTTTTAACTTCACTTCAAAGCCTATGTGCTTTAACGCGTCCTGGAATTTTAACTGCCCATCGTCCCCCTTGTGGATGGCATAAGCTACGGCCAACGCTATGTCCCCCTCGTAACCTAAGTGTTGCCATAATTTACGGTAATTAAATTGGCGGCCATAGGCTTCACGGCAGGTGTAATAGATGTTTTGTACATCCACAAATAAAGCGATTTTCTTCACAGAGTACTCACGTCAGTAGCGGCTAAGGGATGACTATAACACAGACTGGTGTGGCGGTTTTGAAAGGCGCGAAAGTGTGAACTTTACTGAGTCATTTCCAGTGCGAGCATGTTCTCTGTACTTACATTTTACGCTCATAATGCCAATGAACCGTTTGATTCATCTATATTGCAGCTTCTTATACCACTGAAAAATAATCCCTTTAATGCCGAGTTTAACCAGCGTGCCTTAACTCAGGCTGTGGGCAAAGATTAACGCAGGATTGAATCGAATCGAGCAGGGAAATCGCTTGAGTACCTTAGCGGCCTTGATGATGTTTTTGATATTCGCCCGGAGACATGCCGCTGAGTTTTTTAAAGTAGCGGCCCATGTGGCTTTGATTAGCGAAGCCATTATTGAGGGCTATATCGGTCAAGGATTGCGTTGAATGGCTCAAGCTTTGTTTGACCTTTTCGATGCGCACTTGCAGCAAATACTCCTGCGGCGTCATCGCAAATTGGCATTTAAACATGCGGCAAAAATGGTACTCGCTAAGCTGGGCAATCTCGGCCAGTTCAGACAAGTAAATCTGCCGATGTGAATGGCAATAAATAAACTCTTTGATCGCTTTCGCCACTTTAGGTGCTAACCCGCCCTTGATTGGCCCCACCGACAAATTAAAGCCGGAACTTTGTAGTAACGTCACCAGCACAGTGTCGGTTACCTGTTCCATCATTAGATGGTTATCACTGATCTGCCAATTGAGCCCGGCAACTTGATGCCGAAATAGCGCCTCTAACCTCGGATTATCGACAAAGGTCAGCTCAGGTAAACGCACTTGGCGTGGATCTTTATCAAAGACTCGCACCGCCAGTTTCTTCAGATGTTCATCGCTAAAATACAAATGCATAAACTGCTGCGGTTGTCCCAGTTGCCAATGGCTTTGACAGCCTTGGGGCATAAGGCAAAACTTGCTGGGCGCACCATAGTCGGCTTTGATATCGGTTCTGTGGGTTTCGTAGCCGCCATCCAGATACATGCTCAGCGTGTGTTGTGTATCGTTTTGGTAATACAAACGCTCGCCCGCATTTTGATAATGGGCCCAAGATAAATCCTCCGTAATCACTTGTTGGCGAAGACAGGTTTTAGCAGATTTATCAAAACTGGTGTATTTGGGCTCCATGGGGTCCTTGTTATCTCACTGGCTAAGTGTTTTGTCTGTCCAAATTATCGCACTTATTAATGCGGCTCAACGTTCGCTCGCGATTAAAACCGCAATATCGTGTTATGACCCACAAGATGGTGACATAAGGACGAAAGCCATCGCTGTATAGTTCGCCTAATTAAGTATTTTATGAAGGTGAGGGGGGCTCATTATGGCTGCTGTGATGTATTTGCTGATGATTTTTGTATGGGGTTTTTCGTGGATTGCCATTAAGTGGCAGCACGGTGAGGTGGCGACGGAAGTCTCGATTTTTTATCGCTTCGCGATAGCGAGCCTGTTGATGTTCGCCATCGGCTTTGCCTTTAACAAGCTGCAAGCGGTAAAGCTTAGGCAGCATATATGGACCCATCCGGTTTGCAAGACATTCGATAGCGATTTTGAGAAGAGTTCATTGC
>NZ_JAUOER010000007.1:0-175370 GCF_031932025.1 Shewanella sp. SP2S2-4 | reverse complement strand
CTTCCCGCTGCCGCTCGACTTGCATGTGTTAGGCCTGCCGCCAGCGTTCAATCTGAGCCATGATCAAACTCTTCAATTAAAGTTTTGTTGTTTGACTTACGTCAAACGGCTCAACAAATTCTGTTCGACTTACTAAGTAAGTCTTTGTACATATTGCTATGAACACTCATCACTCTCGTGAAAGAATTGGTTGATTTAAATTTTTGACTGCCAACCCTAAGGTTAAGCAGTTTCGATTAACTCAACACCTGTGAGTGTCCACACAGATTTCTTGTTTTATCTTGTTAAAGAGCAACTCAATATCCGTAAGAGGACTTGAGTACCACACTGAGCGTCGAACGCTTCCAGTTGGCTAGGGCTGCGTATTCTACGCATTTCCCGTTTCGCGTCAAGGAGTATTTTTCAACTTCTTGCTGCGGTTTAATTAAGTGCCATTCTCAACAGAGAGTAAGCCATTCAATTCAACCTAACTCGTCAGCTTGCTTTCGCTGTCTGCCGTGTCAGTGGATGCGCATTATAGGGAGCAGGAGATTTTGTGCAACCCCTATTTTAAGGAAATTTGCAGTTAATTCTGATTACCTAAACTAGCCACAAGATACCCACTACTTACCCCCAAAGTTATCCACAAAATAGCATTTTCTCTGCAGTTCTACCTCATATTTTGAGGATGTACTGCATCAAGGCGAAGAGATTTACGCATAGATTCTATAAAGTTTAGATAAGGATAACGGCTACTCGAGCCGAAATAACTTAATC
The DNA here is from genome assembly GCF_031932025.1 of Shewanella sp. SP2S2-4. NCBI lineage: Bacteria > Pseudomonadati > Pseudomonadota > Gammaproteobacteria > Alteromonadales > Shewanellaceae > Shewanella > Shewanella sp. SP2S2-4. Next base: position 174,614 of record NZ_JAUOER010000007.1, on the reverse strand, counting down.
AGGGACAGGGAGAGATCTCTTTAATCCTTATTTGGTAACTCGCTATATTAAGTAGCAGCATAAGTAACTGTCATAAGTAGTGCAGAGATCATTCGACTCTATTCAGCTTCATCTATTTCCGAGTGAGCGGATTAGCTCGCACTCCAAAGTAATTGTCCGCAGTCGGTAAGATCATAGCCACCCAGTAGCGCCGCCATTTGCCTCGAGTGGCCGCTCGCCAACATAGTAAAGAGTTGTTGAAGCTGACGACGGAAGTAAATGCTTTGCGGCATAACGAAATCGAAGGACTCTTTAATCAGTGGCACAAAACTCAAACCACTCTCCAATGCCACAGATTGACAGCCAAAACCTATATCTGCATCACCACGGGCGATATAACCTGCCAGCTCGCGTTCACTATAGGCCGTCAGCACGACATTAAGCTGATCTAAGCGAGCGCCTTGCTTTAACAACCAATGTTCTAAATGTTGCTGGCTACCCGCGCCGCCCTGACGACTCACCCAACGCCAAGGTAAGTTCACGACTTTATCTTCCTCTTGGCATCTGTGGTGCATATCAGCACGCATGATCAATCCTTGCTGGCGGGAGTAACCGTGCACCATGATCCATTGTTGGTGATTGTTATACCCTTTAAGTAAGGCGGGATGGCGGATATTGCGATCCTCCATACTGCCCCAGTGCAAGGTACACACATCGGCATAACCTTTAGCGAGTAACTCTAATCCTAAGCGCGAACCTGTCGCGCTGTAGCTTATCAACTCACGACTACCGACTTGTGCCATCAAGCGCGCCACCAGCATAGATAAGAGTGGATCGTCACTGCCGGTGATCAATAAACGGTCGGTGAGCATGCCACTGTGGCATGAATCCATCACCCAACGGTCGATTAGCACTTTCGGGAATAGCCATTTACCGGTGATTTTAGTGGCGGGGAGAATTCTGTCGTTGGCCATGGCGTAGACTTTTTTCTCGTTCAGATCTAGATACTCGGCCACTTGCTTCGCGCTCATGTAAACCAATTCACTGGCAGACGTCATCTTGTTTCCTTGTCTTATTCTTTATTACTGCATGTAAGTCTTAGCATTACTATCTTAGCTAATTAGGGACTAAGGAGTGGTATTGGCATCAAATTGCAGATTTTCACTGCCGTGATACACCAAAAAGTGACGACCTTTGGCGCGGGCGATAATAGTAATGCCTAACTGCTGCGCCAGTGCTAAGCCCATCTGAGTCACGCCGCTGCGTGATAGTAAAATGGGGATCCCCATCTTGGCGACTTTAATCACCATTTCAGAGGTTAAGCGGCCTGTGGTATAAAAAATCTTGTTATCACCACGATCCTGCGTCAGCCACATATCCCCTGCCAAGGTATCAACGGCGTTGTGACGGCCGACATCTTCAACGAAGGCCATAATTCTATCGTCTTCGCACAAACCACAGCCATGCACAGCGCCAGCATTCTTATAGGTTTCGTTATAGTCGTTGATATTTTTCAATAAGCTATACAAGGTGCTTTGCTTCAAACTCGGTGTAGGTAAATTGATGTTATCGAGATCCTGCATAAAGCTGCCATAAACCGTGCCTTGACCACAGCCTGACGTCACGGTTTTTTCGGAGAGTTTCTCGTCGAGATCGGCGATTTGTTCGCGGGTAATCACAGCCGCAGAACTCACATCCCAATCGACGATAACAGAGTCCAGCAGGCTCACATCCGAAATAAAGCCTTGGTTCTTAAGATAACCTAACGCCAGAGACTCAGGTTTTGCCCCTAGTGTCATCAGCGTCACTATCGGACGCCAGTTTAAATAAACGGTAAGTGGACGTTCGCAGGCGACAAATTTATCTAGCACTTCCCCAGCTTCATTCACTGCTTTTACGGCAATGGTTAAAGGTACTTCCGCTTGGGTTCTCACAAAAGAACACTGATGATGAGGCTTCTGAGTGGGGTTAGCTGCCGCTACTTCTTTATCTGTGCCCATGCTGTTTTCCGAAATCATAATGCTACCGCTTAACGAGTCATGGCCTGAGCATAGCAATATTTATACCTAGGTATAAAACTCGGGTTTAAATGCGTGATCTGCCGCAATGCTGATTTTTCATTAGCCCTTTTATGTCCCAAACAAAACCCAGCACTGGACAAAATGTCCACTTTTTAGGGGGTTTTTGATGATCTAGTTCAAACTAATACCCCATGTTTACTGGCACCAATATTGCAGTGACCTTTTATCGCAATTTGTTGGTAAAACCGATCCGTTCGATCTACGGTTCGTCCATCAACACGGCTGAGACGGAGAGACAATGCAACATACAACGAATGTTTGGCCCATGTACGTTTCACTTAAAAAAGTAGAGAAACAAGTTGGCCGCTGGACCTCAGTACAATGGGAAATTGAACACTTACTTCCCGCCACCCATCAAGCCCCTGACGACGCGACCTTAGTGCTCCTCGAACTGCACAAAGACGAACGCGCCAGCTATCGCCTCAATCTCGATGTCGATAACGCTATGCTGTATTTAGTGTGCGATGAAACGGCCGATGGCACTTGGATACCCGCAGCACTGTCGGCAGACCAAAACGTCGCCGCAGGTTGTCTTGAGGGTAATACCCCTGTTATCAACCTATTGATGCCAGAAGCCATCGCTTGTTGGATTGAAGCCTTTATCACCCAGCATGGCGAAGTCGAAATCGCCGCCCATCGCCGTAAGCATGTCGATGGCCGTAAGAATCAAGGCCCGAGTCACGATCCACTTCGGAGGGACTAATGGCTGAATCCACGCAAAAAACGGCTGGGCTACTGAGTCGCTGGAACCAGCGTCGCGAACAAGTTGCCGCTGAACAAGCGCGAGAAACTCAAGAAGAAGCCGCGCCTCAAGCGCCGATCGCGACCGAAGCCACTGTGGCAGTTGAGCCGCTTCAACCGACAGAGCCAGTAACAGAGTCCAATACTGCCGAACATGACGATCCGAATCGCATGCTCACGGCGGCGGATTTACCGAATCCTGACGAAATTGAAATTGGCGGCAGCTTTGCGAGTTTTATGGGCGCGAATGTCGATCCGGCGGCGAAATCTGCGGCGCTGCGAGCACTGTGGAAACAACCACATTTCAACGAGATAGATGGGCTTTTAGAATATGCGCTCGATTACAGTAATCAGCCCAAACTCAGCGCCGAAGTTTCAGCAGAATTAGCACAAAAAGTCTTCCGCTACATCACCAAAGACAGCGAAACGCCGGATGAAGAGTCAGCCTTAGCCAAACAAGCTGCAGAAACTAATCCATCCGCTAGTCTTGATGTAAGCGAAACCACGACTCAAGAAGTCGACACCGAATTGGCAGCAGAGCCGATAGCGGACAATTTGGATGGGGAGACTGATGACCTACCCCAAAATGCACCAGAGCCCTCGGCTCAGGCCCAAACCCGAGTTGTTTAACGTCAGTTTAGCTAATTTTAATGTCCGTAACTTTGGTATGTGAATTGCTGTACTAAGACATAAAAAAAGCTTAGATAAAAGCAGAAAAGGCAATGACTTACTTATTACCAGCCGCCTAAATCTGCCCAGATACAGTAAAACAAGAAACAGCCAAAGTACTGTTCAGGAACGCAATGTGAGCACTCATTTGATGACCAATCAAACCCAAGAAGCGTTAAAACAAGCGCGGCAACAGGTGTTAGCGCAAACTCAGATGTTGCAGAATCTGATCCCGCCAACCGTCAGCTACACCACCGAAGGCAATGTCCTCATTATCGGCCCAGAAGATCTGGCTCGCCTTGCCGCGGACAAATTGTCCACTATGGCCCATCGCGTGATTTTAGCCAATGAAGCCATTACCAGCCAAGATGAAGCGCACCTTGAGCGTGTGATGGCGGCGGCAACCGATGTCGAAAGTTACTACAACAAACTCATTGGCGTAAAAGGCTTTTTAGGCCAATTCCAAGTCAGTGTTGAACATCAAGATGGCGCGGCCGAACTCAGTTTAGTGTCGATTCGTAAACCCCATTTCGATATCGTGCTCGATTTGAGCAGCACAGCTTGTTTGAACTTAGAAATGCTGCCACCCGGTTATTTCTATGTCGGTCAAGACGCTGAAAAACTCGAAGATGCCCTCGCGCAAATTCCCGATCTCGTCGGCCAATTCGACAAGCCTCGCTACGTCAAAATCAACCCAGATATTTGTGCCCATGACCGCAATGGCATCAATGGTTGTAATCGTTGCCTTAACTTTTGCCCAGCCGATGCAATTAGTAGCGTGGCGAAGAAAATTGAAATCGACCCATACCTTTGCCACGGCGCGGGCAGTTGTACTAGTGCTTGCCCAACGGGTGCCATCAGTTACGATTTACCGACGCCGCAGGCTTTGCATTCATACCTGAACAAAGTCGTTAGTCGTTTCCGCGAGCAAGCCCAAACCGCACCGGTAATTTTGTTCCACGACAATGCCGTCGGCGCCGACTTTATTACCGATGATCTAGCGGGTGATATTATCCCCGTCGCCTTAGAAGAAATTACGGTTGCCAGCTTAGATCATTGGCTGTCGGTACTCGCATGGGGCGCACGCCAAGTGCTGATCCTCAATACCGACGCCACAGCGCCAACCCTCACGCAAATGCTTAAAGGCGAACTTTCGTTAGCCAACAGTATTTTAGATGAGATGGGTCAGCCGCAACGTATCAGCCTCATCGACCCAAGCATGCTTGCCGATTTAGATGCGATGCTCGATATCAGCTTAGATTGGCCCGTGATCGTGCCCGCTGCATTTGCCTCGACCACTAAACGCAACACGCTATTTGAAGCGATAGATCACCTCAATAGCCAAGCGGGTGAAATCGATACTTGCCTTAGCCTCAACAACATTCCCTTTGGCAAAGTCAGCGTGAATGTCGAAAAGTGCACTATGTGTATGTCCTGCGTGGCAATTTGCCCAACCGTGGCATTGCAAGATGGCGGCGACAAACCTGCACTACACTTTATTGAGCAAAACTGCGTGCAATGCGGTTTATGTGAAGCGGCCTGTCCTGAAAAAGTGATTAGCCTAACGCCACAAATTAATTTTGATAAAGCTGCTCGTCAGCAACAACACACCCTGAAAGAAGAAGCCCCCTTCGAATGTATTCGCTGCGGCTCTCCTTTTGCGACCCAATCTATGGTGCATCGGATGCTGGATATGGTCGGCGCGCACAGCGCATTTTCTGCCAATATTGAGCGCTTGAAAATGTGTGGCGACTGCCGGGTAAAAGACATGTTTGAAGACATTCTTCAAGATCCTGAAAAGCAACTGCGATAAGAGATCCGCTATGACCGAATCAGTAAGACAAGTTTCAGAAAACGATCAGTTGAGAGCCGATATCTATCAACTGTTAGCCGCCCTATTGCGCCGTCAGCCGAGCCCTGAACTGCTGCAATTTTTGGCCAATCTTGAAATCGATGCCAATGAAGACAACGAGATGACCAAGGCTTGGTTATCCGTGCAGCTCGCCGCCCAGCAGTTCAACAATGAACAGCTCGAAGACGAGTATTTTGCGCTATTCCTCGGTGTAGGTTCTGGCGAGATCTTGCCCTACGGCAGCTGGTTTATGACCGGCTCTTTAATGGATAAACCGCTGGCATTACTGCGCCAAGACCTAATGCAACTCGGATTTGAGCGCGAAGACAACGTTAAAGAACCCGAAGATCACGTAGCCGCCCTGTGTGAAGTGATGGGAACCCTGATTTTAGAAGCGCCGAGCTATCGCCAACTGGCTTTTTACCAACGCCATATCGGCAGCTGGATTGGCCGCTTCTGTGACAGCTTAGCCAAGGCACCCAGCGCTGCGTTTTACGCAACCGTCGCCCAGCTGGCAAAAGCCTTCTTTGAAATGGAAGCCAGTGCCTTTGAACAATTGAGTTTAGATATTCCCGTCAATTGCCCAGGCAGCGCCGACCTACAGCCGGCCACCAGCGATTTAGCAAAACCAGTAGAGTTAATGAACTGAGACTAAACTGAATGAAAGCGCGACCTGTGCGTGCTAGATGTCAATGCTAGATGAGCTCAAACCGCGAAGGTGAAGTCACACGCACCTTCGCAACAATAACGAAAGCTTAAGCTTTCACAATAACCGAGGTGGTCGCCGTTTGTGCCACCTTAATCCCGCAACACAAGGAGACACTATGAAGAAGCCAGCTTCCGACATGGGCCGTCGTCAATTGCTCAAAGCATTGGCACTCGGCAGTGCGGCAGGCGCAGTGGTAACCGTGAGCAGTCAGGCGTTAGCTTCGACAAAAACGGCTGCAACCACAGAGCCTAAGAGTGAGAACTACCGCGAAACCGACCATATCCGTAACTATTATGCGTCGTTGAACAACTAACCAGAGGAGAGTGTGTGATGCGATTAACCCGCAAAACAGACCAGGTTGTCGAATCTAAAGCGCCAGCACTGGGTCTCAATCGTCGTCAGTTCTTGAAATCGGCAGGTCTTGCCACAGGTGGCATCGCTGCGGCGTCCATGCTAGGTACAGGCATGATGCGTAAAGCTCAAGCCCAAGAAGACATAGGCCACAATGTTCCCACCGAAGTTAAACGTACCATCTGTTCTCACTGCGCCGTCGGTTGTGGTGTATATGCAGAAGTACAAAATGGCGTGTGGACAGGTCAAGAACCGGCATTTGACCATCCCTTTAACCAAGGCGGACACTGCGCGAAAGGTGCGGCACTGCGTGAGCACGGCCACGGTGAAAAACGCCTGAAATACCCAATGAAGTTAGAAGGCGGCAAGTGGAAAAAGATCTCTTGGGATCAAGCGATTAATGAAGTCGGCGACAAGATGGCAGCGATTCGTCAAGAGTCGGGTCCAGATTCCGTTTACTTTATGGGTAGCGCCAAGTTTTCTAACGAACAAGCTTATTTATATCGCAAATTAGCGGCACTGTGGGGCACGAACAACGTCGACCACTCAGCCCGTATTTGTCACTCTACCACGGTAGCCGGTGTTGCTAACACTTGGGGCTACGGTGCGCAAACCAACTCGTTAAACGATATCCGCAACTCTAAGTGCGTCATGTTTGTGGGTTCAAACCCAAGTGAAGCCCACCCAGTCGCAATGCAACACATTTTGGTGGCTAAAGAACGCGGCGCCAAAATTATCGTAGTAGATCCTCGTTTCACCCGTACTGCAGCGAAATCTGACGAGTACGTGCATATCCGCCCAGGTACAGATATCCCCTTCATTTATGGCCTGTTATGGCACATTTTTGAAAACGGCTGGGAAGATAAAGACTTCTTAAAACAACGTGTATACGGTATGGAACGTATCCGCGAAGAAGCCAAAAAATACACTCCAGAAGAAGTTGAGTTGGTTGCAGGCGTGCCTAAGGCGCAAATGTACCGCGTTGCCAAGATGATGGCCGAAACCAAACCCGGCACTATCGTTTGGTGTATGGGCGGTACTCAGCATCACGTTGGTAATGCCAATACCCGTTCATACTGTATTTTACAGTTAGCCCTTGGCAACATGGGGGTTTCTGGTGGTGGAACTAACATCTTCCGTGGTCACGATAACGTACAAGGTGCAACGGACTTCGGTCTGTTATTCGACAACTTACCCGGTTACTACGGTTTAACCTCTGGCGCTTGGGCTCACTGGTCGAATGTATGGGACTTAGATCCAAAATGGGTAGCCAGTCGTTTCGACCAAGGTGAATACCTAGGCCAAACACCACAAACCTCAACTGGTATTCCTTGCTCTCGCTGGCACGATGGGGTGTTAGAAGATAAAACCAAAATTGCGCAGAAAGACAATATCCGTCTGGCGTTCTTCTGGGGACAATCGGTGAACACTGAAACCCGTGGTCGCGAAGTGCGTGAAGCATTGAACAAGATGGATACTGTGGTGGTGGTCGATCCGTTCCCAACCATGGCAGGGGTGATGCACCAACGTAAAGACGGTGTATATCTGTTGCCTGCGGCGACCCAGTTCGAAACCTATGGTTCAGTTTCAGCGACCAACCGCTCAATCCAATGGCGCACTAAGGTCATCGAGCCGCTGTTCGAATCTCTGCCAGATCATGTGATCATGTATAAGTTCGCCAAAAAATGGGGCGTTGAAAAAGAATTCTGTAAGCACATTCAAGTGAATGGCGACGAGCCTTTAATTGAAGATGTGACCCGCGAATTCAATACCGGTATGTGGACTGTAGGTTACACGGGGCAAAGTCCTGAGCGTTTAAAGATGCACCAAGAAAACTGGGGTACTTTCGACGTCAACAGCTTACAAGCTCCCGGCGGCCCAGCTAAGGGTGAAACCTATGGCTTACCTTGGCCATGTTGGGGCACTCCAGAGATGAAACATCCTGGTACCCAGATCCTGTATGACCAATCAAAACACGTAAAAGACGGTGGCGGTAACTTCCGTGCCCGTTACGGTGTAGAGCACGATGGCGTCAACATTCTCGCCGAAGGTTCATTCTCTAAAGGCAGTGAAATTCAAGATGGTTATCCTGAATTTACCGCCGACATGCTCAAGCAATTGGGTTGGTGGGATGAACTTACTGATGCGGAGAAAAAACGCGCCGAAGGCAAAAACTGGAAGACAGATATCTCTGGTGGCATCCAACGTGTTGCGATCAAGCATGGCTGTATTCCATTTGGTAATGCGAAAGCCCGTTGTATCGTTTGGACTTTCCCAGATGATATCCCGAAACATCGTGAACCACTTTACACTCCTCGTCGTGACTTAGTCGCTAAGTACCCAACCTACGAAGACCGTATGGTTGCGCGTCTGCCGACCTTGTATAAGTCAATTCAAGATAAGGACTTTACCCAAGGCTTCCCACTGACACTGACCTCTGGTCGTCTAGTGGAATACGAAGGCGGTGGTGAAGAATCCCGTTCTAACCCTTGGCTTGCTGAGCTACAACAAGAAATGTTCATCGAGATGAACCCTGCGGATGCTGCGGATCGCGGCGTGCGTGACGGTGACAATGTCTTTGTACATGGCCCAGAAGGCGCCAAGATCACGGTTAAGGCTATGGTGACACCACGGGTTGTTCCGGGTGAATGTTTTATGCCATACCACTTTGCTGGTGTGTTTGAGGGCGAAAGCCTAGCGAAAAACTATCCTGAAGGCACAGTGCCTTACGTGATAGGCGAATCGGCAAACACCATTTTAACTTATGGCTACGACGTTGTGACTCAGATGCAAGAAACTAAGTCCAGCCTATGCCAAATCAGCAAAGCCTAACCTACTTGATGAGGAGATAAGCCATTATGGCAGTCATGAAATTTCTGTGTGACACCAAGCGCTGCATCGAGTGTAACGGTTGTGTCACTGCATGTAAGAACGAAAACGACTCCGCTCTCGAGTGGGGAATCCAACGTCGCCGCGTGGTGACAATTAACGATGGTCAACCGGGTGAAGCATCGATTTCAGTGGCATGTATGCACTGTACTGACGCTCCCTGCATGGCCGTATGTCCGGCAGATTGTTTCTACCGTACCGACGATGGCATAGTGCTGCACAACAAAGATACCTGTATCGGTTGTGGTTATTGCTTCTATGCTTGTCCATTTGGTGCACCGCAATTCCCGAAAAAGACTGCGTTTGGTAGTCGTGGCAAGATGGACAAGTGTACTTTCTGCGCCGGTGGCCCAGAAGAAACCTTCTCCGAAGCCGAGCGTAAAAAATACGGCGCCAACCGTATTGCTGAGGGCAAGTTGCCTATGTGTGCTGAGCTTTGTTCGACAAAAGCCCTGCTCGCGGGTGATGCGGAAGTGGTATCCAATATCTACCGTCAACGTATGGCCTCTCGTGGCAATCCTAACGTGATTTGGGGTTACAACCCCAAGACAGGTGAGATTAACTAAGCAGAGCGAGGGTTAGGGAGTCATCCCTAACCTCTGGCAAGGAGTGAAAATGTTAAACAAACAGTTAAACAAATCACTGCGCAGTCTGTTTGCTCTGTTGGTGCTCGTCATGGGATTGGGATTAGGTTCAGTAATGAGCGCAAGCCCAGTACACGCAAGTGATCAGCAATCGAGTCAACAACAGGCGAAAGCGCAAACCAGCGAGGCCGATCTTTGGCGCGCGGTAAAAGCAGGCGATGCCGGCTATACCACGGCTAAAGGGGTCGAAACTGGGGTGTTGATTAACGTTGCCGGTAACCAAGGTAAAGAACTGAGAAATCAATATCTAACCCCGATTATGGCTTTAGCCGTTGTCGGTGTGTTTGGGGCTTTCTTATTGTTTTATCTGGTGAATGGTCCATCAAAACTCAGCAAGGGCTTTTCAGGCAAGTTAGTGGCGCGTTGGTCAAAGGCGGATCTGTGGATCCACTGGATCATGGCGAGTAGCTGCCTGACACTGATGTTTACCGGTTTAACCATAATGTTAGGTAAGCATGTTGTTCAGCCAATGTTAGGGCCTGATCTGTGGGCACCATTGATCTACGGCAGCAAAACCATCCACGATTGGGCAGGTCCCATCTTTATCGCGGCTTGGGCTGTCTGTGTGGTGAAATGGATGCCACTACAAACCTTCAAGATGTATGATTTGAAATGGTTTTTAGTGGTCGGTGGTTATATCAACTTTGGTCCATTCAAAGGTAAACACCCTGACAGTGGTTTTGCTAACGCCGGTGAAAAAATGTGGTTCTGGACCCTGATGTTATTTGGTTTATTCATCAGTGTTTCAGGCATCATGTTGGTATTACCTGGCTTAGACTTGCCGCGCGAAGCCTCCATGGGCGCGTTACTGATCCACTCTATCAGCGCCATTATCCTGATTGCCTTTACCATAGTGCATATTTGGATGGCGACCGTACTCAGCGAAGGCGGTATGGAGTGTATGAAGTCAGGCTATTGTGATGAAAACTGGGCAATCCAGCACCACAATCTCTGGTATGACGAAATCAAAGCCAACGGCAACTTAAAGTATAAAGACTAAGTTAAACCGCAGCTTTTAGGTCCTTAGAACACCCCGCCATGCGGGGTGTTCTTTTATCTGCACTTCATTAGATAATACAAAAACTTAACACCTGAAACTCCGTGATACAAAAAGCCGCCAGCGCCCTGCTCCCAAGGGAGTTTCGAAACTATGAGCGAGTTAACGCTTTAAGATAACGGCTGCCGATTTCAACACTGCAAACTGTCCTAGATCAATTCCTACTCAACCCTTTCCTACTATATTGCCGTCACGCGCGATGATTGATGGCAAACAAGATGATTTCATTATCTTTCCCACCGCTAATCTTCACTTTTTGATAACAAGATAAACCCCACAAAAAGCCGTGCGATCTCAAAACTAAACCCTAATTTCAGGAGTCAGCATGAAGCAGCAACCCAGCGATTTATCTCGCCGATCTTTGCTCAAAGCGCTCACCGTCGGCAGCGTAGCGGGTGCCGCGATTGCCGCAACCGGCATGAGCGTGGCACAGGCCAGCGAGAGCAGCAAGGTAACCACCAAAGCGTCAAAGGGTTACCACGAAACTGCGCACATCAGCAGCTATTACAATAGCTTGCGCAGCTAATCTAGGAGAAGTCAGCGATGAAGTTAACTCGCAAGTCTAGTGTCGCCCCAGTGGCAGACAAACCGGCGTTAGGCATTAGCCGTCGTCAATTTATGAAGCACGCAGGTATTGCCACAGGTGGTATTGCCGCAGCATCTCTGATGGGCACAGGCATGATGCGTCGCGTCGAAGCCAAAGAAGTGCCACATGATGCCCCTATCGAAGTCAAACGTACTATTTGTAGTGCCTGCGCCGTCGGTTGTGGTCTGTATGCTGAAGTACAAAATGGCGTGTGGACGGGTCAAGAACCCGCATTCGATCATCCCTTCAACGCCGGCGGTCACTGTGCTAAAGGTGCGGCACTGCGTGAACATGGCCATGGTGAAAAACGCCTGAAATACCCAATGAAATTGGTTGATGGCAAGTGGAAAAAAATATCTTGGGAAAATGCGATTAACGAAGTGGGCGACCAAATGCTCAACATTCGAAAAGAATCCGGCCCAGACTCAGTGTACTTCATGGGTAGCGCTAAATTCTCAAACGAAGGTTGTTACATGTACCGCAAACTAGCGGCCATGTGGGGCACAAACAACGTCGACCATTCAGCTCGTATTTGTCACTCAACCACGGTAGCCGGTGTTGCTAACACTTGGGGCTACGGTGCGCAAACTAACTCCTTTAACGATATCCAAAACGCGAATGCGATTTTCTTTATCGGTGCCAACCCTGCAGAAGCCCACCCAGTGGCGATGCAACATATTCTGATCGCGAAAGAAAGAAACAACGCTAAGTTGATCGTGGTTGATCCACGTTTCTCTCGTACTGCAGCGCATTCAGATCTGCACTGCGCATTGCGTCCAGGTACAGATATTCCCTTTATTTACGGTATGTTATGGCACATTTTTGAAAACGGTTGGGAAGATAAAACCTTTATCCAACAACGTGTTTTTGAGATGGATACCATTCGCGCCGAAGCGAAAAAATTCCCACCTAAAGAAGTGGAAAACATCACAGGCGTGAGCGAAGCCGAGGTTTATCAAGCCGCAAAACTCATGGCTGATAACCGCCCCGGTACTGTGATTTGGTGTATGGGTGGTACTCAACACCACGTCGGTAACGCCAACACCCGCGCTTACTGTATTCTGCAATTAGCGCTAGGTAACATGGGCGTGTCAGGCGGCGGTACTAACATTTTCCGTGGTCACGATAACGTGCAAGGCGCGACTGACTTAGGTTTGTTATTCGATAACTTACCGGGTTACTACGGCTTAACAACGGGTGCTTGGACCCACTGGACCCACGTGTGGGATCTGGACATGGAATGGATGAAGAGCCGTTTCGATCAAGGCACTTATCTTGGCCGTGAACCTATGACTACGCCCGGTATCCCTTGCTCTCGCTGGCACGATGGTGTGTTAGAAGAAAAAGGCAAACTCGCGCAGCAAGATAACATCCGTATGGCGTTTTTCTGGGGACAATCGGTCAACACCGAAACCCGTCAACGTGATGTACGTGATGCTTTAGACAAGATGGACACAGTGGTGGTAGTCGATCCATTCCCAACTATGGCAGGTGTGATGCATCGCCGTAAGAATGGTGTTTACTTGCTACCAGCAGCGACACAATTTGAAACTGAAGGCTCAGTTTCTAACTCTGGCCGTAGTCAACAATGGCGCGAGAAAGTTATAGAGCCATTGTTTGAATCTAAAACCGATATCGAAATCATGTATCGCTTAGCGCAAAAACTCGGTTTTGCTGAGCAGTACACTAAACGCATCGCTAAAGAAAATGATTTGCCTGTGATTGAAGACATCACCCGCGAAATCAACCGCGGCATGTGGACTATCGGTATGACGGGTCAAAGCCCTGAGCGTATCAAGTTACACACCCAAAACTGGGGCACTTTCAGCAACAAGACGTTGGAAGCCGCAGGCGGCCCAGCGAAAGGCGAAACCTACGGTTTACCTTGGCCATGTTGGGGCACGCCAGAAGCGAAACACCCTGGTACTCAAATTCTGTATAACCAATCGAAACACGTTAAAGACGGTGGTGGTAACTTCCGCGCCCGTTATGGTGTTGAATACAATGGCAAAAATCTGTTGGCCGAAGGCTCTTTCTCTAAAGGTGCTGAAATCCAAGACGGTTACCCAGAGTTCTCCGATAAGCTGCTCAAACAACTCGGTTGGTGGGATGATCTGACTGCGGCAGAAAAAGCCGAAGCCGAAGGCCGCAACTGGAAGACAGACTTATCCGGCGGCATAGTGCGCGTAGCGATCAAGCATGGCTGTATTCCTTTCGGTAACGCTAAAGCCCGTTGTATTGTTTGGACTTTCCCAGACCAAGCGCCAGTTCACCGCGAACCGTTATACACGCCGCGCCGTGACTTAGTGGCCAAATACCCCACCTATGCCGACATGCAAGTGCACCGTCTGCCTACGCTGTATAAGTCAATCCAAGACAAAGACATGAGCGGCAAGTACCCACTGGTACTGACCTCAGGGCGTCTGGTTGAATACGAGGGTGGTGGTGAAGAATCTCGTTGTAACCCTTGGTTAGCTGAACTTCAACAGGAAATGTTTGTTGAGATAAGCCCTGCCGATGCTGCCGATCGCGGCATTCGTAACGGTGAAGACGTCTGGCTAGAAGGCGCCGAAGGTGGCCGTATTAAGGTACAAGCTATGGTGACGCCACGCGTTAAACCTGGCGTGACCTTTATGCCATATCACTTTGCGGGTGTGATGCACGGCGAAAGTTTAGCGCCTAATTATCCAGAGGGCACAGTGCCTTACGTTATCGGTGAATCTGCTAACACTGCGCTGACCTATGGTTATGACCCTGTGACGCAAATGCAGGAAACCAAGGCATCACTGTGTCAGATCGTTAAAGCGTAAGTGCAGCTTAAGCTAGGAGAATTGCCATTATGGCTACAATGAAATTTTTGTGTGATACCAAGCGCTGCATCGAATGTAACGGTTGTGTCACTGCCTGTAAAAACGAAAACGACTCCGCTCTCGAGTGGGGGATCCAACGCCGCCGCGTAGTGACCATTAACGATGGTCAACGTGGAGAAGCCTCTATCTCTGTCGCCTGTATGCATTGCAGCGATGCACCTTGTATGGCTGTTTGCCCAGCAAATTGCTTCTACAGAACCGACGACGGCATAGTGCTACACAACAAAGATGCCTGTATTGGTTGCGGTTACTGCTTGTACGCCTGTCCGTTTGGTGCACCACAGTTCCCGAAAAAAGGGGCCTTTGGTAGCCGTGGCAAGATGGATAAATGTACCTTCTGCGCTGGCGGCCCAGAAGAAAACCACTCAGAGGCAGAGCGCCAAAAATACGGTTCAAACCGTATTGCCGAAGGCAAACTGCCTATGTGTGCAGAACTGTGTGCCACTAAGGCCCTGTTAGCGGGTGATGCTGAAATTGTTTCAAACATCTTCCGTGAACGTGTGGCTTACCGTGGTGCTAAAAACGCGGCTTGGAATTAATTCAGGTCAACAGGATCTGTCCACAGACTTAGCTTAGCGCCTGCTCAAGTGGGCGCGACTAAGTGAGAGAGGATGTATGATGAACAAATGGTTCAAACACATAGGTTTAGCCATAGCACTGCTATTTAGTGCCGTGTGTATAGCCAATGGTGGTGATGAACTGGCGAATCAAGTTCAGCAGTCTGATGCCCAAATTTGGGCACAACTGAAGGATGGTGCCACGGGATACACTACCTCCCAAAGTGAGTTTCATGCTCAACCCATCAATACCTATGATCTACGGGTATTAGAGCTGCGTAGCGACTGGTTAGCGCCGGCCTTAATGGCGGCACTATTCGGCATGATTATTATCTTTGTCTTATTTATCAAGGTGAACGGCATCTCCAAGCTGCACCATGGTTTTTCAGGCAAGTTAGTGCATCGCTGGTCTAAGTTTGATGTTTCAATCCACTGGTTAGGCGCGATCCCGTGCTTACTGTTGATTTTAACGGGCTTAACCTTGCTGGCAGGTCGCTTCTTCTTCCAACCTTGGTTGGGCGAAGGTATCTGGGAAGCCATCGTCTACGGTGCGAAGCAAATCCATGACGTGATGGCGATTCCCTTCATGATAGGTTGGGCATTAATGACCACCCTATGGGCGAAAAACCAGCTGCCAAAAATGTACGACGTAAAATGGTTCTTAGTCGTGGGCGGTTACATTAACTTTGGCCCATTTAAAGGTAAGCACCCAGACGCAGGTTTTGCGAACGCCGGTGAGAAAATGTGGTTCTGGGCCTTTGCCCTATTTGGATTAGTGATTTCGGCCTCGGGCATGTTGTTGCTGTTCCCAAATCTTTTCGAACCAAGCCGTACATTAAGCTTGATCGCACTCGTGCTGCACTCATTGAGCGCCATAGTGATCTGTGCTTTCTCTATCGTGCACATCTTCATGGCAACGGTAATGTCTGAAGGCGGTATGGAGTGTATGGTGTCTGGTTATTGTGATGAAAACTGGGCAACTCAACACCACAACCTGTGGTACGACGAAATCAAAGCCAACGGCACTTTGACATATAAAGAGTAAAAGTCGCTGAAAATACAAAACCTCCACAGCATGCTATGGAGGTTTTTTTATGGGTAAAATAAGTGCGTTAAATCGAGCGCTTAAAAGCGGTACATCACAGAGACACCCAGATTTCTGGGGTCGATAATCGCTGCATAACCATCGGGGTAACTGCGGCTGGCGGGTTCATTTACCGTCAATGCTTGCTCATCAAACAGGTTGTTTATAAAACCGCTGACTCTCCAGCTATCGGTTTGATAATCGAGGCTTAAGCGAGCCACCACATAGTCACCAGCCACCCGTGATTCGGTATTATTGATATCCGCAAAATACTCACCCACATAGTTGCCTGAAAAACCGAAAGAAAACGCATCGCCCAACCAATATTTTAAGCCCGCATTGGCGGTCATGTGCGGCGCCGAGTTCAGCTGATTGCCGATAATGTCACCATAGCTAGGATCCGCTTGTTTGATCTCACTATCGAGTAACCCTACGCCCGAAATAAATTGCAGGTTTTCGGTTAACATGGCACTAAATTCAGCCTCAATACCGTAGCTGACCGCTTTATCGATATTGGTAATTTTGCGGGCGCTATTAGACGCCTGATAACCATCAAAATCGTTGTAGAAGAGGTTGGCACTCAAGTTAACATCGCCATTGGCAAATGAGCTGCGACTGCTGAGTTCATAGGTATTGACGTACTCTTCGTCGTAATAGTAATACTCACTTTCGGCTAGCGACAGCGCACCGCCGCCCGAGTTATAACCCCGGCGAACACTGGCCGCCAAGGTCGTGCTGTCATTCAGCGCATATTGCAACACCAGCTTCGGCAGGGTGACGGTATTGGCATCGTCGAGTTTTTCCTGCAATTGGCTGCCCTGATAGAGCATATTGAAGTTACGTAATTGCTCGTCACGCATCACGCGGCCGCCGACAGTAACCCAGAGTGACTCGGCAAGCCCATAGGTTATTTCACCGTAAATGGAGGTGGACTTAGTGCTGTCATCACCACTGTAAACGGAACTGCCAGTACTGCCAAAATCTTGGCTGCGTTTAAAATACGCTAAACCCACAAAGCCGTTGAAGTCTTTATCTTTAAGGCCAAAACTGTATTTACCATCGACAGTGTAACTCTGGTCGCTCATATCGACATATTGCTGCGCCGTGACAAGGGGTTCATAGGATTCAAAGCCCCAGTCATAATCCATATAAGCCACGATGAGATCTAAGGCGCGCCCTTCACCGAGGTCATAATCAACTTTCACTGAGTGAGTCGTGGATTTAGTCTCGATATATCGCTGGAAAATAGGCTTAAACGCCCAAGGATCATCACCGGTAAAATAGTTACGTCCAGAGTCACCTTTCTCATCATTGTATGAAAAGCTGTAGAGCACTTTGAGATCTTCAATCGCACTCGGCTGCCACAGGAATTTACCGCGCCAGCGATTGGTGATCAGTTCATTTTGATCAAAAGTGGCGGGATTCGTCTCGTATTCCAAGCCTTTATTGTAGGTATCCCCTGTCACATTTTGTCCGCTCACCCTAAATGCCAACTCATCATCGAGGATCGGGCCTGAGAGCATCACAGCACTGTCGATAAAGTTATCTTGATTACGATAACCGACACGAGCCGCGCCTTGCCAATCGAAGGTCGGATCTTCGGTTTTAATAAACACTGTGCCGCCAATGCTGTTACGGCCGTTAATAGTCGATTGTGGGCCGCGATACACCTCAATTTGTTGGATATCCCATAGGCCAGTGTCACCAGTAAGATCGGCAACAAAAGGCTCAGCAACCCCATCGACTAAGGTGGATACCCGCGCCCGAGCGCCACCGGTAAAAGAGTTAAATCCAGAGGCAGAGCCGTTACCTGAAACCCCACGGATATCCGGCACAGAACCCGATAGCACCACCACGTTAGGTACTTCAGATAAAGCACTCGAGGTGGATTGATATTGACCGCTGTCGAGCGCTTCCTTGTCGATCACCGAAATAGAAGAGGTTGTATCCTTAAGACTACGTTCAATCTTTTCACCATAAACAGTAATCTTCTCAATAGGTTCAGAAGATTCAGCATCTACGCCTGCATAAGCTGAAGATATCAACAAACTCGAAACTATTGCGGCAATTGCACTTTTTTTAAACGCCCTGCATTCCATAAAAACCTCGACAGCGATCATTGATTAAACGGTGTTAGCTTGAAATGCCGACAATCTACATTAAAACAATCTTAAATCCAAATGATAACCAATATCATTTACATTAAGTTTATGGCTTTGTGACTGACCGCAAATTTGCGTGTGATGATAAGTAAAAGAGTGAACCGGGAATAAGTGCGACTTACGTTGACAGGGACTAGAGCTTGTTGACGTTTTGAGATTAAATTTTGTTCGCCCTGACAAGCTCGTGATCGCGAAACAAAGAGTGAAGTGCCGTTATTCCTCCCAAATGAGGAGCAGATCGTGTAATTGATAGTACGAGCAGGAGCTTGCCAGACAAACCCTTTGGGCAGCGTTTGCGTGTTTTGCGATCTGCGTCACAATCGCCTTTTGCACTGTTAATAAGCTGTAGAATGGCGGCTAACCCTGCTTTATTTTTACCCTTAAAAATCAATTAACTGAGATATTATTGAATTTTAATTACACAACATATAACAACCAGGAGGTTATTTCAAACCAACAAAATAATAACAAACCTTTTAAAAACATAAATTTACGTCAAAAAGTCTCAGAATATCACCTTGCGACTGTGTAATTCCAAGCGTTAAAATGGCTGCCATATGTAATTTAATTACACATCTCTTGATTTATACCTCAGTAGGCCACCATGTTTAACAATGCAAAAACCAGCACATTGACGGCGCTGCCTTCAGTATTTTCTAGTATTCTATTGATCATTATCGGTATTTTCTCCTATCGAGGCTTTGCCGAACTCAATGACACCAGCAGCAAACTGGTCAACAATACCCAGCTCGCCGAAACCTTCACTAGTGTACGTGAATCCTTCTTTGAACTGCGTTTAGCAACATTAGTCCATAACACTGACGCCATCAGCTCACAACAACGAAATGTGCAGCGGCTCATAGAGAAACTCGCAAACTTCAACACCGATTTTATGGGGCCAGATGCCAGAACGATCCGTACGCTGTTGCCGCAAATTGAGCAATATGTGCGTCTGTATCAGCAAGAAATCAACTACGCCAAACAAACTGGCGCAGAGCCTGAACTAACACTCGAGCGCAAGGCCCTTGGACCCAAAGTAAGCAATGAGATTAATCAATTAGTTAAGTTGATCACTCAGCGAAACCATGATCTTGGCAAACAAGCCGAAGACAAAGTGAACGCCACCGAGGCATTGCTCCTTGGCCTAATCCTAATTGCCATCGTCGCCTCACTCCTTAGTGCACTCTTTATGAGCAAACGCTTAGTCAGGATAGTCAATGACATTAAGCGGGTAATGGAACGCCTAGCCAATGGCGATCTGACACATAAGACAAATATCAAAGGTGACAACGAACTCTGCTCACTCGCCACAGATCTCGATCGCGTTATCGATAATCTACGCCATATCATCTCGGATATTACCCAAGCCTCAGACCATATCTCAGATCAAATTGGCCAACTGAACGTGCAGTCTAATGCCAATACCCATGCATTGCAGACCCACGCGGTAGAAACCGACCAAGTCGTTACGGCCATGACAGAAATGAGCGCGACTGCCCACAATGTCGCAGGCGATGCTGCATCTGCCGCCCAGTTTACTCAGCAAGCCAATGAACAAGCAGATAGATCGAAGAAATCCGTTGAACAGGCCGCCAACACTGTGATTGCCTTAGTGACTAAAGTGGATGTCGCTGCCGATGCGATTAATGATATGAATGAAAACACCCGCCATATCGCT
The DNA here is from genome assembly GCF_031932025.1 of Shewanella sp. SP2S2-4. Taxonomy (NCBI): domain Bacteria; kingdom Pseudomonadati; phylum Pseudomonadota; class Gammaproteobacteria; order Alteromonadales; family Shewanellaceae; genus Shewanella; species Shewanella sp. SP2S2-4. The sequence goes on along the minus strand of NZ_JAUOER010000007.1, from coordinate 154,705 downwards.
ACTATCTTAGATGTGATTGGGGATATTGCCGATCAAACCAATCTGCTCGCGCTCAATGCGGCTATCGAAGCTGCCCGTGCCGGTGAACAGGGTCGGGGCTTTGCCGTTGTCGCCGATGAAGTGCGTACATTGGCCGCTCGTACTCAAGCCAGTACATCCGAGATTAATCAGATGCTTGAACGTTTACGCCGCGGTGCCGATGCAGCCGTGACCGCAATGGAGCAAACCAAACACAGTTGCCAACAAGCCGCTGACACAACCACTCTGGTAACGGAAAACCTCGATACCCTGACCGCTTATGTGTTCGATATTAATGGGCTTAGCAATCAAATCGCCACTGCCGCCGAAGAGCAAAGCGCCGTGACCGAAGAAATAAACCGTAATCTGACCACCATTCGTGAAATGGTCGATGAACTGAATCAAAGCGGTAAAGCCACCCTTAATAGCGCAACCTCTTTGGCCGCGACGAAGGAACAACTCGTCGGCGTGGTCTCGCACTTTAAGCTTTAAGTTTACTGAACTAAGCTTTTAAACCTGCGGCCTAATAACAAAAATTATTAGGCCGCAGATTTTTTTGATGAAAAACAAAAAGAATCACACCTCCAATATAAATCGCTGTCAGGAAACCTAAGTGATTTAGAAAATATAATCATGATAATCAATTGTTTATATTATATTAAACATCAATAAAACGTCTCACTCAGCCACTCAACTACACCATAATCAGCTTCCCACTCACGCCAACACACAGTATTCGTGCTCGATACGTTAAGCGGCACACTTGTCACATTTAGTTCACAGCCTAACTTTATATTACCTGCCAACAACATAGCTAATCACTTTAAGAATCGGGATATATTAAGATGAAAAATGTGCTCGTCACCTCAGGCTTGTGCCTGTCAGTTTTGCTACTGAGTGCTTGTAATTCGGATAATAAAGACATCAATAGCCTGACCACACAAACCACCTTAATTGGCGGTGATAACCACTGCTGGATGGGCGGCACTCGCACAGATTCGGGTCTTGATAACAACGATAACGGCAAGCTCGACAGTAATGAAGTGGTTGATAGCAGCTATGCATGTAACGCCGACCTGTTTACGGACAAAGCGGTGCATTTACCTTTCACTGTGCTGCGCGATGATTTAGACAATGGCGCTATGCCTGGTACTAAATTTGAAATTCGTAACGGCGGCTATGGCTCTGATGCAGCGCCCAACCCCAATAACCCTATTCAATTTTATGCCCTCACCGATCGCGGCCCGAATGCAGATTACAGCGGTAGTTTAGGCAAAGGAAAAATGTTTCCAACGCCTAACTACACGCCACGTATCGGTTTGTTTGAACTGCAAACCAATGGCACTATCACTAAGGTCAAAGACATCTTATTTAAACGCCCTGATGGCAGCTTGATCACTGGACTGCCTAATAGCAGTAGCCTTGGCGGCACAGGAGAAATCCCCTATGACGCAGCAGGTGAAGTCATTCGTCAAGACATGAGCCAGCCTTATAATGCCCAGACCAACCCCATCAAACTCGATGATTATGGGTTAGATTCTGAAGGTCTCGCCGCCATGGATGATGGCAGTTTTTGGGTCAGCGACGAGTATGGTCCACATATAGTGCATTACTCGGCTGAAGGGGTAGAAATAGCGCGGATTAATCCTTTCGCAGACGATGCACGCAACTTATATAGCCTACCGGCAGAATTTGCTCATCGCCGTGCCAACCGCGGGATGGAAGGGCTGACCATCACGCCCGATCAGTCGACACTTGTGGGCATAATGCAATCGACCATTTCTAATCCCGATAAGAGTGTTAACAATAATACCCTGACTCGAATCGTGACTATCAACTTGTCGACCGGCGCTATTGGCCAATATTTGTATCAGCAAGAAATTGCCCAGAACTCTAACTCAGCGATCGTTGCCTTAAGTAACAGCCAATTTTTAGTGTTAGAACGTGATGGCAAGTTTTTTAATATCGACACTGATGTGATGAAGCATGTATACAAGATAGATATAAGCGGCGCGACGGATCTCGAGACCGTCACTGCACAAGCTGATATCGCCCAAGATGCGGCGTTAGGTTTAACCCTTAAAGGTAAAACCTTAGAACAGGTAGCTCTAAGCGATGGCTGGGAGGTACTTGCAGCCAATGGCATCATACCCGCGACAAAATCACTGGTGCTAGATATGGCCGCCAAAACACAATATCCCCATGACAAAATGGAAGGTTTGTGGCTCATTGATAATAAGCGTTTGGGTGTGCTAAATGACGATGACTTTGCCACTTGGAGCAATAACAACACCTTAGAACAGAAATATCTCGATAGTGCGCAAAGTGATATCGACAGCAACACTTTGTATATCGTTGACGACTTATCCTTATCGGCTGATAAATAACCATTAAGCATTCAGCCACATGAGCCATCACTGTCTTATAGTGGTGGCTCATAACACACTCAAGTTGTAATAGAAGTCGTTATCGCGAAAACATAAACTACCTTGCATCAGCACATCACTTAAGGATTAACCGATGAAAACTGCTTCACAGGCGATGATGTCATTCACGTTAGTCTCAAGTGCCCTGCTCGCCTCATGTGCAGCACAAGCAAATCCAGTCGAAACATCAAGGGAATATAAGCTGCTGCTCGACCCAAGCCACTTTAATTATGCTACTCAAAGCACAACCGCCAATAGCTATCTAACGGATGCTAAACAAGCCATTAGCAACGTAATTAGTCGCAATGTCACAGGCTCTTGGGCATTAACCAAAACACGTCAAGTAGCCTTCTATGACACCCCAACCAGTTGTCAGTTAAAGCAATTAGGTTATATCTTTCGTAACCGAACGAGCGATGGCAAAAGTGAAGTAACCCTTAAATTTCGCAGCCCTGATCGATTTATTGCTGACTTTGAAGATCTCAGCTCACCCGATAATCAAGCCGACACTAAACTCGAAGCCGATATTAGTACCGATATCAATAATGGCATCCGCATCGTGTATAGCCATTCAACCACCACGCCAAACACTCGCACCTTAAATGATATGGCCGATGTAAATAGTCACTTTTCAGGCTTTGCCGATGCTTACGGTTTAAGTAACAATCTCACACTCGCCAAAGTCGGTGGCCTTACGATTAATGAATATGTGTTTGAAGGCAGTGAAATCGATTTAGGCAGCATAGACGCCTCACTCGAACTCACGCTGTGGTACACCTGCTCCCCAAGTGCCTCGCAGCAACCCGTGATTGCCGAAGTATCCTTTAAATATAAAGATCCCAATGGCAATTACACCGCCAAAGTCGTGCAAAGAGCCAAGCAGGCTTTCGACGCTATGGCGCAAATGAGTGCGTGGAACTCAACGAGTTCACTGACTAAAACTGCTTTTATCTATGCAGCAACACCCAATTTTTGCAGTCAATAACGACACACAAATCAGCGTCGTTAACACTAATACCAATCGTATTAAATATCTGTTCATTCAGCGGGAGTTCAACGCGCTTTAGACAAGGCGAAGGCTTGAAGGCATAGTGGTGCTCTGTCGAAAGCCTTGAACGCAGTATAAAGCGCGTTGCCATGCCGTTAACATCAGCCGCCCTTCGGGAGCCTCACAGGCATCCCACTCCCGTGTTGCATTGACTTAAAAGGGAATAACCATTTCTGCGTCAATGCGCCTTGGATTGAAATGCCTGTGAGGCTCTGAACTGATTAGATATTTAATGTGATTGGTATAAGGCATAAAGCCGCAAAACGGCTATTTTGGTAGGTAAACTAGGTAACAAGGAAAATGTCGGTAGCCCCTTCAAACTGGCAATGCCACACAATAGTCACGGCAGTGCTATCGCTGCAACTCATCCGCCAGTCATAACACAGTGGCAAACAGCAAGACTTGCTTGTAGCATAACAAGCCACTATGTTAGCCAACTTCACTCGCACTACCGCTTGCAAGTACCCGCTTAACTACAAGGATGTTATGAAGATATTCACGATTGCGACTCTCCTATTACTGCTGACCCTAAGCTTTGCAGCAACGGCGGAAAAATCCGCGCTGGAACAGTTATTTGAGCAACAACAATACAACGCTTTCTTACAACAAGCACAGCAGCAAGCCGCAGAAAACAATGCTGAGGCGTTATTTCTACTGGGTAAAGCCTACCATCTCGGCCGCGGCGTCACCCAAGACAATGCCACCGCCAGCCAATACTATGAACAGGCCAGAGCCTTAGGTTCGGCCCGTGCCAGCCATAACCTAGGCAGTATGGCGCTGGATAATGATCGAAAAATGCTGGCCATCCCCCTGTTAGAAGAAGCGCTGGCGCGGGGTCTTAAACTACCGACCTTATATAACCTAGGGCGAGCACACAGTCCGGCAGATCCCAGCTCAAGGTTCTATCTAACGAAAGCAATCGCAGCGGCGCAGCGAGCGGGGAGTTACTTTGGACAAGCCTTTGAACTTCAACCCGATAACCTCTATCTGGATAATGCCTCACGCGAGTATCTGCGCGCTTACTTAATAGCAATGCAAAGTGTCGGCAGCGAAAGAGAAAGTCTCGACCTCCCGCAGTTACGCCAGCAAGCCATAAAGTGGCTAGAATTGGGTATGGCAGCAGATGACGGTACGGCGTGGACAAACTACGGCGCCCTACTGTTGAACGAAAATAACTACAGCGGTGCGAAAGCCGCATTTTTACAAGGTGCTAAGCGTCAAGTTGCCATCGCTAATTATCATTTAGGCAGCATGGAAGAGCGCGGTTTGGGCGCAGAAGCCGATAAAGTGCAAGCACTGGCATACTACGAGAAAGCGGCGTTAGCGGGCATGGAAGAAGCGAAGGCTCCCGCTTATGAACTGCTTAAGGCACAACTGGAATATGAAGACGATCTCACTAAATTGGAACAAGGCATTGCCCGCTTTAATGCACTAAAACAGCAAGAACAGTATGTTCCCATCTCACTGGACTCAGTTATAAATCGGCTGGCGTGGGGCACGTTTCTGGCACAGCAGCGGCAACAGACTCTTTCGCTACCCACAGCGGCCAAAATCCAATTAAGCTTGCAAGCCTGTGATTTAGGCTACAACCAATTGCATGGCAGCACATACAATATTGGAGAAAACTCGCACTGGCGTATGGCGGCGTATCTCACCTTAGCTGACAAAATCGCTTTACCACTTGAAGGCAGAGTCGACGAACATGGCTGTGCCAGCTTAACGATTGTCATGACAGATCAGCTGTATCGCTTATTACAACAAGGTGCCGTATTCGGATTGCGCTTTCCCAACTACACACTGCCACTGGCATTAAGCCAGCAAGAAAATATCTTGCAGCTGACACTTATGCCCGTCGAGACCCCATTACCGGTTGATTAGTCACAGCAATCTAAGCCTGTGGCCGCGCTTGCTAGACCACAGGCATTGTCTATTTTCGATAGCAACATCTTATTATTCCCTCGCCCAATATCCTGCCAACATGGCGCCTGATAGGTTATGCCATATCGAAAATATCGCGCTGGGGATGGCAGAAATAGGGCTAAAAAACTTAATACACAAAGCGGTAGCGAGACCTGAGTTTTGTAAGCCGACTTCGATGGAGATGGTTTTGCAGACGGTATGGTTAAAGCCTAATAAACGGCAGCAGAAATAGCCTAATGCGAGGCCAAAACCATTGTGTAAGAACACTGCCAGCAAAATAATGGGGCCAACTTTATCAAACTGATTGGCATTTAACGCCACGATAATGGTAATCGCCATCACGATTGCCAAGATTGAAATCAACGGCAATGCAGGCGCAACTTTGGCCACCAGCGATTTAAAGAAATGATTGATGATCACGCCTGCGCTGACAGGAAACAGCACAATTTTCACTAAACTCAGTAGCATGTCAGCGAAGGGGATATCGATCATTTCGCCAATCAATAACTTAATAATCAGTGGCGTTAACACTACGCCCGCTAAGGTCGACAGCGCCGTCATGGTTATCGATAAAGCCACGTCACCTTTCGCTAAATAACAGACCACGTTTGAAGCAGTGCCACCTGCAACGCTACCCACCAACACCATGCCAATGGTGAGTTCCCTATCTAATCCCAATAACTGACTGATCAATAATGCGCTGAGCGGCATGACCGAAAATTGCAGCACGAGTCCCGTAAGTACTGCACGTTTCTGTTTGAATGCATTAGCAAAATCCTGCAGATCTAAGGTGAGCCCCATAGAGAGCATGATGATCACCAACAGCGGCACTATGGCGGATTTAAGCTCAGTAAACCAACTTGGCATCAGATAAGCTGTCACTGCGCCTATCAGTGCCAACAGCGGGAAGAAGCGGTTTACGTTTACCAACATAGCTAGCCCTTTAGATCATGAGGTTATTTCATCGCTCGGATGATGACAGTCGAGCATTGGATAGACAAGCGCTAATCCGTCAGCAATAAAAGCCTTTAATGGTGATATTTTAATCTCCACATTTAGACTGACACCTTAAGTTAACTCCTCAAATTCACAGTAGATTCCGCCCCAAAGCGCAGGATAAAAATGCATTCTCGATCGCTAAAACATGATCTGCTTAACAAAAAGCCCGTGATTTCCTTGTTAGGAAACCGTAACTTATAACCAGTTCACGTTTTAACAATTACATACGATGTAGTCTTATTGCGCTAGGTGGTCGTGAATTACCTAAAGCAATTTCGGTGTTTACGGTTAGCACTCACAGATAGGAATCGTTATGTCTTCAGTTATTCAAACGCTCAACGGCGCTATCGCAACGCCTTATCAAGCGAATATTACCGTCCCTAACTGGATGCTCGGCTCGATGGAACGAGTCATGCAGTACTACGTCGATAAGAATCTTCGCCTCGATACCCTTTCCGCGGAAATGATGCCAGCGCCCGTAGAAGGCAAAAAGTATATGCTGTACGCGCATATCCCCTTCTGCCATACCCTGTGTTCTTACTGCACCTTCCACCGCTTTATGTTTAAGGAAGACAAGGCGCGCGCCTATTTCATCTCATTGCGTAAAGAGATGGAAATGGTCAAAGCCCTCGGCTATGACTTTGAATCTATGTACATTGGCGGCGGCACCACCACAGTATTAGAAGATGAATTAGCCCGTACTATCGAACACGCGAAAACCCTATTCCCGAGCATTAAAGAAGTCTCCTGCGAGTCCGATCCGCAGCATTTAGACAGCCCAGGCTTTAAGCAACTCAAAGGCCTAGTGGATCGCATGTCCATCGGCGTACAAAGTTTTAATGACGATATTTTAAAAATGACTGACCGACTCGATAAGTTCGGTACGGGTCAACAAACCTTCGACAAGATCATGGGCGCCAAAGAGCTGTTCCCGATCATCAACGTCGATCTGATTTTTGGTTTCCGCGGCCAAACCGATGAAGTGATCCAACACGATCTCGACATGGCATCGCGTTTGGATCCAAGACAAATTACCACTTATCCGCTGATGATCACCCACCAGACTCGCAAGAGCGTGAAAGGCAAGTTAGCGGCGCCGCAGGCGGATATGGCTAACCAATATCGCCAGATCTTAAACAGCCTGAATGGCCAATATAATCAATTATCTGCATGGGCATTTGGTAAAACCGATGACGAAGGATTTGACGAATACGTTATCGACTACGACGAATATTTAGGGGTAGGTTCGGGCTCATTTAGCTTCTTAAATGACACGCTTTATGTGAACACTTTCTCGCTGCGCAAGTACCAAGAACGCATTGCAGCCGGCCACATGGGCGTCGAGCAGCAAAAGAACTACAGCAAAAAAGATGTGATGCAATATCGCTTTTTGCTGGGCATGTTCTCCGGCCGTTTATCGCGTAAATATTTCCGCGATACCTTTGGCGTCAACTTAGATACCGCCTTGTTTAAAGAAATGACCTCGATGAAACTGATTGGCGCGATTAAAAATGATCCAACCGATCCCGACAAGCTGATCGTCACCGATAACGGCAAGATGATGGGTCTATTGATGATGAAAGAGTTTTACGCCGGTATGGATAACGTACGCGCCCAATTGCGTAAACCGCTCAAACCCTGTGATATGTAACACTTATTGATGATTATTGATTCATAAAGACTAAACAGGCCCTTCGAGGGCCTTTTTGTTAACTCGGTTTAAAGGTAGTCTTGCCCAGTGCTATTAATTGAGCACAATCCCAACAATAAAGGAGTATTCGTTATGGGTTTTAATGAACAAGAAAAACATGCTTTATTGGCACTCAAAGGCGTTGGCCCCACTGTGATAAAGCGCTTCGAAGAAATAGGTATCAGTTCACTGCAACAACTCGCCCAACACGAAGTGGATGATATCGCGAACTTAGTCGCCAGCATGCTACGCACCACGTGTTGGAAAAACAGTCCCCAAGCGCGAAACGCCATCGCCGCGGCTATTGAGCTTGCTCGCCGCAGCTAGTCTGATATTTCTTCCCCTCGAGATGTTTATGCCATCTTATTTTCGCATCTTAACTTGCACGATAACCGCGCTGTTATTTAGCACACCGGCTTTTGCCAACGACAGCAGTTTTGGCGATGCTAATGGTTCAATCACTCTTAAATATCAGCCGCATATCAATATGGACAAAGAGTCGCTCTTTATCAGCGAGACCGAAGTCAGGGTCGATTATGTGTTTACCAACACCAGTTCGCAGGATCTTATCGTCCCCATCGCCTTCCCCATGCCACCGATGTTTTTTGGCTCCGCCGATCACAGCAGCATTGATAACTTCACCCTTAAAGTGAATGGCAAAACCCAGCCAACTCAGCACAGGCTTGTTGCCCAACTTGCCGATAAAACCGATATTTCAACCGAGCTGAAACAGCTTGGTTGGGGGGTAGATGAAGTCGCTTACTTTGCCGAATATGCCGAAATTCCCAAGGGTAAGTCTGCACTCCCACAGCAATGGTTGGATGAGAACCAGCAAATCGCCTTTACCCTAAGTGATTACTTTGTGTGGCAACAAACCTTTCCCGCGGGCCAATCTGTCGCAATCAGCCATAGCTACAGCCCGAGTATTTCAACGGGTGTTCCCTATCCCGCCAGCGAAATTATCGATACTCATACTGAACTGGCCTGTTTAGATGAAAGCGCCAAACAAGGCATTAGGAAGCGCAACCTTATCGTTAAACAAGACGGTGAAGATCAGGAGATTGGTGTCGAATGGAGCCACCTTAGCTATATTTTGGTGACGGCCAATAACTGGCAAGGGGCGATTAAGGACTTCAAACTCACCCTGAAAAAATCCCAACCCACAGATCTCATCAGCTTGTGTTTTGATGGCGAGCTTAAAAAAACCGATCCACTCACCTTTGAATTCCAACAAAAACAGTTCACGCCAAAGCAAGATCTCAGCATACTGTTTATTCGTAAACCGAATATTGAATAATCAAAAAAGAAGCCAGCTAAGTGCTGGCTTCTTTCAGGACGAGATATGTTTTTAATTTAAAAACTGTAGGTCATACCTAACCAATAGCGGCGGCCGTCTTCGATATAACCGTATTCCTCTTGGGTAATGTCCTTATCGAAGGCGTTGTAAATACCCGCGCTAAATTTCAGGCTATCGTTCAACTGATAGTTAGCGCCCAAATCTAGCAGAGTGTAAGAAGGGGCGATTAAACTGCTCGATGACGGTCCCGTCGTCGGTTGGCTCTCTTCGCCACGGTAGTTGACTCTCAACCAAGTGCTTAAGTTATCAATAGGCTCGTAGTTGAACGACGCTTGGATCAAATGCTTAGGCAATTGATTCAATGGGCTACCTTTGTAAGCTCCCGTCTTTTGCTCTGAATCCGTGTAAGTGTAGTTACCCGTAAAGCTCAGGTTTGAGCGAATCCGATAGTCGATACTCAGCTCAATCCCTTGAGTCACAGCATCGTCGATATTCACGTAAGTGGTTGGGTCAGAACCAAATTGATTGGGGCCATCGGTACATTGAGTCGCAGGACAGGCCACACGGGTGATCTTATCTTTAAACTCGTTATAGAACACGCCCGCACTGGCGGTAATGCTCTCGGTCAGATCCGAATACACACCTAACTCATAGTTCACTGAGGTTTCGGGCTGTAAATCTGGATTACCGTACATGTTGCCGCCACGGCTCACTTGTCCCCAATCGGGCACTGTCTGGCGCAAACTCGGCGCCCTAAAGCCCGTCGACACGCCGCCCTTTAAGGTGGTGCTGTCGGTTAATCCCCACACGCCGTAAACACGCGGGCTGACATGGTGACCAAAGTTTTCATCGTCATCCAAACGCAGCCCCATGGTCAGGGCAAAGTTATCGACTATGCGCCATTCATCCTCAGAAAATACCGACCATTGTTTGCGACTAATATCAGTTAAGTCACTTACTTGGTTACCTGTTTCGTCGGTTAAATCTTGATGGTTAAATGCCGCACCAAAAGTCGCCGTATGGCTTTGGCCTAAGGTGGTGATCAGGCTAGATTGCGCATCCGTGTTAGTGATCTTCATCTTGCGGGTTTTGTTATCAAATACTTCATGCTTGATATAAGAATCCGAGGTACCAAAGTCCCAGCGCCCTGTGTGTGACAGCGAAATAGTGCTGTTTTCGTATTCTGTCGTTGAAGATTGAGGACAACCGCGACGACCACAAGCTTCGCCCGGCGCTAGCGGTGTAACGGTTTTACCTAAACTACTGTCGAGTTCTTGGTTAGAAGTGCCAACTTCGAGCATGATGTCGTGGTTATCATTGGGGGTGAGCGCAAACCGCGCGGTCAGATTCGTCGCATCGCGGCCACGGTAACCGCCATAGATATTATCTTCTTCACGCTGAGTGTATTGACCGTAGAGTTGCATCCCCAGCAGATCTTTAATCAAACCACCGTTGACGAAAAAGTTGCCTTGATACACATTTCCCGAGGTCGACTTTTCCTGCAATGTCGTGTCGAGTCGCACTTCACCCTGCCACTCGTTCGGCACTTTACGGGTGATAATGTTGATCACGCCGCCAATAGCATCCGAACCATAAAGTGATGACATAGGCCCGCGAACGATCTCAATTCTATCGATAGCAGCCAATGGTGGCGTCCAAGCGCCTTCAACGCCTGGGCCGTCACTGTTGGTGCGTGTCTCGCGCGAGGATTGGCGTTTACCATCCACTAAAATTAACGTGTATTGGCTACCCATGCCCCGCAGACTGATATCCTGACGGTCTGCACCGCCCGTAATCACCACGCCGGGCACTTCTAACATGGCATCGGTTAAGTCGCGGTAGAAGCGGTTATCCAAATCCTCACGGGTGATCACGCTGATAGAAGCTGGCGCATCGCGAATTTGCTGTTCAAATCCCGATGCGGTTACCACGATTCTTTCCATCATCTTTTCTTTATCAGGCGCGGTATCCGCAAGGACATTTGTCGCAGATACTGCGGGCAACAAACATAAAGCGGTGATCACTTGAGCGAGGTACTTCTTACGACTTAACAACATAACCGACAAGTCTCCATTGGGTACAGATTGTAAATGAGAACAATTTTCAATACGGCAATGTATCCCTATGTTACAATCAGCTCAAGTTAGACTTTAGGTATTCACTTGTAAGAGTTACTTAAAAATGAATAAAAACATGATCAAAGGCATGATCGTTTTTGCGGCAATAGCTGAAAAGGGCTCAATGAGCGCCGCAGCGCAGCAATTAAATCTCAGCTCGTCGGCGGTGAGTCAACAAGTAACTAAGCTCGAAATGGACATGGGGATCAGTCTATTCCATCGCAATACTCGCAATCTTACCCTTACAGAGGCGGGCAGCTTGTTCTATGAGAATTGCTGCAAAGTCATTGCGATAGTCGAAAGCACTGAGCAGAAACTCAATAACTTGAAAGGGATTCCTTCGGGGGAATTAAAGATTGCCGCGCCCATAGGTTTTGGCGGCGGCTTGTTGAGCGAGCCCTTTAACTACCTATTGGCGGCGCATCCGCAGATAAGTTTGAATTTACTGCTGCAGGATGGCCCAATAGATATAGTCAACGAGGGGATTGATCTGGCGATTTGCATCGGGCCTTTATCCGATTCCAACTTAATTGCCCGCCACTTAGCCGATTGGCGCATGTTGCTGTGCGCCTCGCCCGATTATCTGCCAATGCACAAAACTATTCTGCATCCCGCTGAATTAGCTGTCTTTAATCGCATTAATCACCCCAGCGCTAACAGTGAAACCTTAACTCACAGCCGCAGCAAAGAATGCTTCGAACTGACAAGCCAGCGCATTACGGTCAACAATATGCAGGCATTAATCCAACTCACTCTCGATGGTCTCGGGTTTGCCGCTCTGCCCGAACCAGAAATTCGTAAATACCTCGAAAGCGGCCAGCTTGTGACCCTCTTACCCGAATGGTCACTCAATACTTACAGCGTTTACAGCGTCACTTCGGCGCGGGATAAGCAGCCCGCAAAAGTAAAAGAAGCGCTCAATACACTTAGCCAATACTTCAGTCAGGCGGATTTTACCCCTGCCGTTCAATCTAAACAGCCTGTTCAAAATGGTGGCACAAAGGATTGCGTGACCAATATTTTACCCATAAAGCCCAAGCAAGCGTCCCATCACACCAACGTCGATCACGCATCTTAAGTGTGCCTTTTGCGCATTCATTTCTGCGCTAAGCTGGGGTATTCTGCTGGGATAAACCAATAAAAAAGATGTAACTCGATGAAAGATGTGGCCTTAGTGTTGGAAGGTGGCGGCCTTCGAGCCATTTATACCGCAGGTGTGTTAGACGCGTTTTTGCAGCAGTCGCTCAACTTCAACTATGTGATTGGGGTGTCTGCGGGTGCCATTTATCCCGCGTCCTATGTGTCCCGTCAATTCGGTCGCAATCTTCAAATTCAGCAGCAATATCTCAACGATAAACGCTATATGGGCCTGCGCCATTGGTTGGCGACAGGCAACTATGTCAACACAGACTTTACCTATCGCCGCATGGCCTATGAGTTACTGCCATTTGATTTTGATACATTTTTAAATAGTCATACCGAATTTAAGGTCGGCGCCTTTAACTGCAATACAGGGAAAACCGATTACTTCGGTATGGCCGATTTTAATGACCACGATAAATTACTCGACGTGCTCATCGCCTCCTCTAGCCTGCCTTTTATGTCTAAACCCAGCGTGATTAACCAACATCATTACCTCGATGGCGGCATAGGCGAACCGATACCGTTAGCGCAATCACGCAAAGATGGTTACTCACGCCAAGTGGTGATCTTGACTCAAGATCAGCATTACCAAAAATCCGCGATGAAAATGAATTGGTTAGCCCGCAAAGCCTACAAACGCTACCCCGCGGTTGCCCATGCGTTAAGTGAGCGGCACCGAGTTTATAATCACGCATTAACCGAGTTAGACCAAGCAGTTGCATCTGATGATGCCTTTGTGATCCGCCCAGCGCAGCCACTTAATTTATCCAGGCTCGATCGCAATATCGATAAAGTGACCGCCGTCTATCAACAAGGGCTAGCGGATGGGAAAACAGTCTTACCCGCATTAACCGCTTGGTTAGCAGCGCCAAAAGAGCCTAAACCCGAGGCGTAATCGACGGCAGCACTTGACTGATAATCAACTCACGTAGCCATTTATGGCTCAAGTCGTGCTCGAAGTGTTTATGCCACATCAATAAATACGCGCCGGGGATCAGCTTGATAGGCGATGGTAAAGACTGAAGCTCGAAGGATTTCATCACAGCAAATGCATAACGGGACGGCGCGCAAAGAATTAAATCGCTTTGTTCACACAGAGCAAGAGCGCTCTGAAAGTCGGTCATGTTCACGGCGATATCGCGCTGACGGCCCTCAAGTTGCAGCACATCATCCAGCAACCAATGCTCTATGCCACCAAAAGCCACTTGCAGATGGCGATAGCTCAAGAAGGTGTCTAAATTCCACTCTTGTGCTAACGCCGGATGATCGCGGCGCATCAAGCACACAGTATAATCCTGCACTAGCTCGACATGGCACAAGTCGTCGGGAATATGATTCACATGCATAGGCGAACGCTCGTCCCACTCGCGGCAACCTATGGCTAAGTCGATGTCGCAGCGCAGTAATCTGTCCATAGTATCGAGCCGCCAAGTTTGGCAATTGAGACTCACACCGGGCGCTTGGGCGAGCAGCGAGGGCATAAAATGCGGAAAAGTGAGCGAGTATGTGGTCTCAACCAAATGCATTCTAAACTGCCGCTGACTTAAGGCGGGCTCAAAGGTATCGGGCCGGGTAAATTGCGCCAATTGCTGTAAACATTGGCGCAACTCAGGCGCGAGCGACAAGGCTTTAGGCGTCGGTTTTAGGCCGTAGGCGGTGCGCTCAAACAGAGGATCATCAAATACTTCCCTCAAGCGCGTCAGTTGTTTACTCACCGCCGACTGGCTCAAATGCAAACGCGCCGCAGCGGCGGTCACACTTTGCTCCTCAAGCAGGATTTCCAGTACGGGTAGTAAATTCAGATCCAAACGTTTTAGCATCTATCCCTCATTTACCCCAAAATACTGACTAGGGCTGCACTTTTTTAAATGGGTTTAACCTTAAATTCTGTGGCAATTTCATCAATAACAGCGACAGTAATATCACACCTATCCCCGCCCACTGACGCATGTCTAAGGTCTCACCCACAATCAATACGCCTAATGATACGGCAACCACGGGATTGACTAAAGCGACCATGCCCATGATTTCTGGTCCTAAATTTCGCATCGACCACAGCCAAGCCCAATAAGCGATGGCGGTGTTGGCAATCACTAACCATAGTAACGACGGCACCACTGTCAGGCTAGGTAACTGCGGCGGGCCCGCCATAAACCATGCCAGCGGAATTAACATCAAGCCGCCCAAAAACAGTTGCCATGCTGTGAGCACTAAAAAGTCACCCACATCCCACTTTTGCATCCAGCGAGAAGAGAAAGCAATTAACGTCGTGGCACTCAACATGCACAACACGCCGATAGGATCGAGATCCGCCGACGGGTTTAGCAGTAAAATCACTCCTCCTAATCCCATCAAACCTAATAGCAACCACTTCATCCCAGGGCGTTTTTTATCTATCACCCAAGCTAAGATTAAGAAAATTAACGGCAGCGTCGCCCCTAAGGTACCCGCCACAGCGCCCGGCAAACGATACGCACCGATAAACAGCAGCGCAAAGAAGGCGCCAATATTACAAAACGCCAGCAAGCTTAATTTAGACCAAGCCAGCGTTGGTAAACGTGGACGCAGCATCAACATCAGTATTCCCGCAGGCAGCGCGCGCCACACCGCCACCCAGTAGGGCGACATATCATGTAAGTAGAGACTCACTAACGCATAGGTCGTCCCCCAAAATACAGGGGCGAGTAAGGCGATGACAAAAGGCATAATAACTCTTTAAAAAGTATCTTGATGTGAAGATATATTATTCTCAGTCTTCACTCCTAGCAAGTGAAGTTTATGAATATCTCGTTATCGGCGGGAGTTAGTTAGGTTAACTATTTGATTTAAAAACTAAGGTTGCCAGTCATTGTAGGACAGATGGATAGTTTGATAAATCTGGCTTAATTCTCCAGTCTGCCGCAGTAATTCAATCATGCGAGTCAAATATGCATCCACGGCATCCCCTTCGGGGCCCTTGGCAATCACAAACACATCTTCAAAATCGCCAAAGTCTTCACGGTGGATATTATGCAATTTCAACTGTTTCAGCATCATATCGGCCTCTTCCTGCGCCCAAACGAAGGCATCGATACGGCCATGGGAAAGTTTTAGCAAAGAACGTTTAATGGTTATCGAAGGTTCCGCAGGGATAGGCATGTAATCTGGAATCGCCTCCACGGTAAATACGCGCCCCGTTTGCTGTTGATCAAATAACATGGCCTTCGTAATCGGCTTATCCACATTGGTATAAAGCACATGGGTGACTTGCCCAAATGAAACAGTGCTAAAACGGTAAGATAAGGCATCTAACGCGGCATTATTACGGATGGCGGGCAAACCAAAATCAGCACGACCAAGCGTCACGCCTAGCATAGCCCGTGAAAGCGGAAAAACCTTAATCTCAATTTCAACCTCAGGATCTGCCCTATCAATTGCTTTAACCAGTTCCACAAATGGCCCTGTGCCATCGGCATTAATTAATCCAGGGATCTCCCCTAAATAAGCCGTCATCTGCCGCTTGCCGCCAGCATTAGTGACAGCATCATCCGCGGCATAGGCTGGGGTGAAAATGCTCTGAAGGAAAAGCACAGAAAAAATACACAAGGTAATAAAGTGACTGAACATGGGTGGTCCCTCGGTGGCTTTCTCAAGCTTAGCAGAGGACAACGATTGTGGCGTTCATTCCTCGCATCCAAATGAGAACGTGATAAAGCATCACTCAGTCACTGCGCTTAAGCCTTGTTTGCCGTATAATCAGCCGTCATTTTTCTATAGGCGGGCCAGCATGTTCCATATCGCACTCTATGAGCCAGAAATCGCACCCAACACAGGTAATATCATTCGCTTATGCGCCAACAACGGCAGCCAACTTCATCTAATTGAACCACTCGGGTTTGATTTTGAAGAGAAAAAACTGCGCCGCGCGGGCTTAGACTATGCTGATTTAACCAATGTGACTCGCCACAAAGACTTCGATGCCTTCCTCGAAGCCATGGCAGGCAAGCGCATTATGGCTTGTACCACTAAAGGCAGTCGCCCGCATACTGAGCTGACTTTTGCGAAAGATGATGTGCTGTTATTTGGCCCTGAAACCCGTGGTCTGCCGATGTCGATTATCGAATCTATCCCGACTGAGCAGCGATTACGTATTCCAATGGCGGCCACCAGTCGTAGTTTGAATCTGTCAAATGCGGTGGCGATTATCAGCTATGAAGCGTGGCGCCAACTGGATTTTGCTGGCGCACTTTAAACGCTGTCGAAGCTAAATCGCTGATTTGTGGCTAAGGGGCGGCTAAGGAGATGGCGCGACAGGCGTCATCTCTATCCCACGAAACAGCTGATAGCGATCAACATCATCGTCTAAATATTGAATATTCTGCGTCCATTGCCATCCCCCCGCTTGATTTTGAGCCCGAGCCTGAGTCTGAGTCTGAGTCTGAGTCTGAGTCTGAGCATCAAAGAGTAACTGGATCAACGCAGGTCTCGCATTAACAACGCCTTCCCCTAGTAGGGAATAATCTCCATTTTGTCGATATAAACTAAAGACTTGTTGTTTATCTTCCGCCACACCGTCGTAATAGGTCAGTAATACTTGATCGCCCTGCTCCCTAAACCACCAGGTTTCACTAAAAGGCGCCCGCGTGCCGATACTCACAGATAAGATCAACTGGCGCTGATCGTGGGAGCAAAAGCCCGTTACAGCCACTTTTTTCGGAATCTCCCCCGCCTTGGCAGCATCACCCGCCCATTGCCCCACCAATTGTGGACAAAATTCCTTGAAACTGACCTTAGCGGCCATGACTGAGGAGGACGAAAACACGCTCAGCACAATGGCAAGACCCAGCATAAGGTTTAAACGGTCGATTTTAAGCGGCATATCTCTAGCACCTACCCGAAACAGATCAATACATTAGCGTTAAAAGTATCAATCGACAAATTCCCCATCACAAACGATTCCTTTAACGACGGAATGAGCGCTTTGGTATTGCAGTTAGCCTGACAGTTTACCGCCTACATCCGCCGCTTTTGAGCTGAGATGCCCAACAAAGATTCACAGTTGCTTACATAACAGCTTATTCAGGCATGGCGGGTTTTCATGCTAACTTGCCACTTAGCAAAAATACGCAACATCATAATTCTAGTAACTGTTTGTATCACAAGGAGACTCATAGTGAAGAAGACAGGCATTTTATTACTCTGTTTACTACTGCCCTTTAGCTCGGCATTTGCAGAACAGGGCAAACCACTCTCAGCAGAATTGCTTTGGCAACTCAAACGTATCGGTAGCCCGATTGTCTCCCCCACGGGCGAGCACATTATCGCGCCAGTCACAGAGTACGATCTCAAAACGGATAAAGGCTCAACCCAGCTGTGGCGTTTCGATGGCAAGCAAAACCGAGCCATCACAGCCAAAGGTTTAAGGGTGAGCGAGCCCGTGTTTTCCCCCGACGGCAAAACCTTGGCATTTGTGAGTAAGCGCAATGAAGACGAGGCGAGCCAAATTTACCTGCTGCCGATGGACGGTCCGGGTGAAGCGCAGCGCTTAACCGATATTCCCACAGGCGTTAACAGTATTAAGTGGGTTGGCAAGCATCTGTATTTCATCAGCAATATCTTTCCTAATCAAAGCTGGGAGGAAATGAAAACCCAGCTTGCCACAGATACCGACAATAAGGTTTCTGCCCATCAATGGAACGCCTTGCCCTATTCCCAATTTGATCACTGGTTAGATGAACGTCGCCAAGCCCATGTATTTAGAATTCCGGCCAAAGGCGGTAATGTCGAAAATATCACCCAGCCTGCGGGCCATGAATTACCACGCTCAGACCAAAGCAGTACAAGCTATGATGTTTCCCCCAATGAGCGCTGGATTGCCTTCAACGC
This sequence comes from Shewanella sp. SP2S2-4, assembly GCF_031932025.1. Taxonomy (NCBI): domain Bacteria; kingdom Pseudomonadati; phylum Pseudomonadota; class Gammaproteobacteria; order Alteromonadales; family Shewanellaceae; genus Shewanella; species Shewanella sp. SP2S2-4. The sequence continues at coordinate 136,182 of NZ_JAUOER010000007.1, read as the reverse complement.
CTATGGTTCAGAGAATAAAGTCGATCCTAAAATTGATCTCTTTCTCGCCACGATTGGAGACAACAAGGCCGAAAATCTCACCGCTGATAATCAAGCGCCGGATCTGAATCCGAGCTTTAGCCCTAACGGTAAAACGCTCGCCTTTACCCGCCAGAAAATCCCCGGTTTCTACGCCGATACCTCAAGGCTGATGCTGCTGGATATCGACAGCCGTAAACTCACAACACTCACATCAGACTGGGACCGTTCTGTCTCTCAATTCAGTTGGACACCCGACAACAAGGGCTTTTATGCCACTGTGGAAGACGCCGCCACAAACCGCATTTACTCTATCGATGCCAAGAACGGCAAAGTAAAAGCCATCACAGAGGCAACCGATTTTAGCCAACCCGCCATAGGCAAAGACGGCGAACTGATTGCCACCAATCAGAGCTTCTTGTATCCCGCTCGCTTGGTTAGCATCAATCCTCGCAACGGTAAGATTGAACGCCTAGAAAACTTTAACGACGATATTCTCAAAGATGTCGACCTAGGTACTTATGAATCAGTCACCTACAAAGGCTATCAAGGTAAAGATATTCAAATGTGGGTCCACTACCCCGCAGGATTTGATCGCAGCAAAAAATACCCATTGTTTATGCTCGTCCACGGCGGGCCACACAATGCCATTACCGACGGTTTCCATTATCGTTGGAACGCGCAAACCTTTGCTTCTTGGGGTTATGTCACTGCGTGGCCAAACTTCCACGGTTCGAGCGGCTTTGGTCAGGAATTTGCCGATGCCATCAATCCCGATTGGAAGACAAAACCCCTTGAGGATGTGCTCAAGGCGGCAGACTGGTTTAAACAACAAAGCTGGATAGACAGTGATCGCATGGTGGCGGGCGGCGCTAGTTATGGTGGTTACCTGACCTCGATTATTTTGGGTCAGCCGCATCCCTTTAAAGCCCTGTTGATCCATGCTGCGGTTTATGACATGTATGCACAAATGGCGTCGGACTTTGCCGTGCACAGCACCCGATTTGGCAACTATTGGGATAACCCAGAACTGTATAAAGCCATTTCGCCCCATTACTTTGCGGCTAACTTCAACACTCCAACCTTAGTCAGTCATGGCCAACTCGATTACTTAGTGCCGGCGACCCAAGGGTTCGAGCTGTTTCACACCCTGCAAAGTCGAAATGTTGAATCGCGGATGATTTATTTCCCCGATGAAAATCACTGGATTATGAAGCCTAATAACTCAGTCTACTGGTATAACGAAGTGAAGAAGTGGATGACCCACTTTACCGAACCTGGCGCGCGTTAAACGTCAGCCATAAGAGACAAAAAAGGTCTGCAATGCAGACCTTTTTAATGGGTTAACTTAAACCAGAACCTAAACTAACATCTTATTTTTTAAGACTTAACTTAAAATAACTTGATTTAAAATGACTTGGCTTATTGGCCAAATCCCGTGGCTTTAATATCCACGGTTTGCACTTTGCCATACTTAGCGGCGATAGGTGCAATCTTAGCCGCGTTGCCAATCAGCACAAATTGCAGATCTTTTTGCGGGAAATACGTTTTCACGAGTCTTTGGGTTTCAGCTAAGGTCAAACCATCCACCTTTGCTTGGAACTCATTGATAAACTTATCATCGAAGCCATACAGATACATGCCTGACAATAATCCCGCCAGTTGGCCTGAGGTTTCAAACTTAGGTGGGAACTGGCCCTTCACATAGGCTTTAGCCGAATCTAAGGTCGCTTGATCTACGCCTTTCTCCCATAAACGAGCATAGGTTTTCAGTGCGAGATCAATCGCTTCTTGAGTGGTTTCCGTCTTAGTGAAAGTGCTGATAGTGAACACACCCGAGTCAGTATAAGGACTAAAACCTGAGCGTGCGCCATAGGTTAAGCCCGCGTTTACCCGCAGCTCGTCGTTAAGCCAAGAGGTAAAACGACCACCTAAAATAGTGTTCACTACTGTTAAACCGACATAGTCTGGATTGTCACGACTAATGCCTAAACCGCCGATAACAAAGGTTGTCTCGATGGCATCGGGTTTATCCACCAGCAAAACTTTAGCCGCAGTTAACTGAGGTAAACCTTGGTTTAAGTCAGGCTGCACCAGTTTCTCGCTGCCTTTCCACTGACCAAAGGTTTGTGTCAGCTTGGCCTTCATGGCGGCAACATCAAAGTCACCCACGACGGTAATCGCAGTATTGGCCGGTTGGTAGTAACTCTTATGGAAAGCGCGCAGTTGCGACACTGTCACTTGTTCAAGCGAATCGCTGTTACCCGAAGCCGCATTACCATAAGGATGGGCACCAAATACCAACTTATCGAAGTAACGACCAATCACAGCCCGTGGGCTTTCTTTATCTTGCTGCAAACCCGCAATCGCGCGTTGCTTGAGTTTATCGAACTCGGCGGCGTCAAAGTCCGGCGTTAACATCGCCGCGCTAAATAAGCCCAGCATGACGTCAGTGTCTTTCGCCATAAAATCGGCGCTGAGATAGCTGCCTTCTTTATCCGCTTCAGCGCCTAAACTTGCACCGAGAAAATCCACTTGCTGCTCGATATCCGCCTTAGATTTACCCGCCGCCCCTAACAACAAACCTTCTGCTGTCATTTGCGCCACGCCTGCGGTGGTGTCATTGACAGCCCCCGCACGTACCACGGCATTTAAGGTGACTAAAGGCACTTCGCGCTGCGGCATTAAATACACAGTTAAGCCGTTATCCAGTACAAACTTGTCGTAACTTGGCATCACAAAGCTGCCAGTTTCAACGCGTTTTGGCGCCGATGTCGTAGCACAACCCGCTAAGGCTAAACTTGTGCCTAGGGCTAATGCGGCCATTAACTTAGAAGGTTTCCCAGGTGATGCCATCTTAAGTGATTTCATTGCTGTCGATTTCATTGCCATCGATTTCGCTGCCGTTGATTTCATTGAGATATCTCCTCGTTTGCCGCCAGCACAGCTACAGTGCGATTCGATTTACGTAAGTAGGTTTGGGCAACACGTTGAATATCCGCTGGCGTCACCTTGTTATAGGCTTCTGGCGCATTAAATAGCTTGTCGTAACTGCCAAAATACATCTCATAGGTGCCTATGGTATTAGCCTTACCATTAATGGTTTCCATCGAACGATAGAAATCCATCAACTTGATATTTTTAACTTTATCCAGTTCTTGCTGAGTAACACCCGTTGTCGCAATCGCATCGATTTGTTCAATCAGCGCATGCTCCAGCGTCGAGGCTTTTACCTCAGGTGTGGCAACACCCATCACGTAGAAGAGGTTCGGGTCGACCGACATCGGCATGTAGGTTTGCGCCTCTAAGGCTACTTGTTTATCAACCAGTGATTGATATAAACGCGAGCTATTACCTTGGCTTAAAATCGAGCTTAATAAATCCAGCGCATAAAAATCTGCGTGAGTCGCCGCCGGAATATGGTATGCCAGCATCACATTAGGTGTGCTCACCGATGCCTTCTGCACAAAGGTACGACGCTCGCCCTTTTGCTCAGGTTCTACGGTGCGAATCGCTTTAGGCGGAGTTTGTGCCGGAATAGGCGCAAAGTATTTGTCGGCCAAGGCTTTAACTTGGGCAACCTTTACATCACCCGCAATCACGACCACGGCATTGTTCGGCGCGTAATAGGTTTTGTGGTACTGCACGAGATCTTCCAGCGTCCAAGCGGCAATATCCGACTCATGGCCGATCACCGACCACGAATAAGGGTGAGCTAAAAATGCCACGCCTTTGATTTCGCCTTCAAGGGCATTCCAGTTAGAGTTTTCTAAGCCAGTGGAGCGCTCCGACTGCACTACGCCACGTTCGCTATCGACCATAGTTTGGTTGATATCTAAGTTTGCGATACGGTCGGCTTCGAGATCGAACATAGTTTCGAGCGCATTGGCGGGGAACCAATCGGTATAAACCGTCATGTCTTCAGTGGTATACGCATTATTCGCGCCACCTGCGGCTTCCATAGTGCGGTCGAACATTTTTGGACCGTACTTTTTCGAACCGTTAAACATCATGTGTTCGAAAAAGTGCGAAATACCGGTAATGCCGGGCACTTCGTTACGTGAACCGACTTTCCAAAACAAATACATGTTGGCATTGGGAATAGAGGCATCTTCTAGCACCATGATTTTCATGCCGTTATCTAGCGTGAAACTCTTAATGTCTTCTGCCGTGGTGGCCTGTGCTTGGCTTAGGGGATTCAAAAGTCCCATGGCCAACACAAGAGCCGATAGCGTGCGCTTCATCTTGTTCGCTCCTTGCTGTAAATATCCACATATAGAGGTAAATTGTTTAACAAATCAAGCGCAGAAAGCGTATCCCGCGCCGATTTTTTGTAAGCTCAAGTTATACCGAAGAGCTTACGGAATAACGTCTGTCCGACTTATTGCGCCTTAAGCGCAGTCAACGCCACTTTAGTCATGGCCTCAACTCCCACTTTTAGCGCACTTTCATCCACATAAAATGCCGGAGAATGATTGCTGGCAGCGGTTTCAGGGTCAGTTCCCTTTGGCGTCACCCCAAGGAAGAAAAACATCCCCGGCGCTTCTAAGGCGTAATAAGAAAAATCTTCGGCACCTGTAATTAACCCAGGTTCAATCAGCATCTTATCGCCCACCACACTGGCGAGCACAGGACGCATGCTAGCGACTAATTCAGGATTATTAACCACAACAGGATAACCTGGGTGGATCTCTGTTGTCGCACTCGCCCCCAACGTTTTCGCCGATAACTCGGCCATTTCAGCTAAACGCAGTTTGATATCGGCGCGCATGGGCTGGTCGAAGGTGCGAATCGTGCCAATCAGCTCGACTTCATCGGGAATAATGTTAGAGCGAATGCCACCATTAACCGCACCAAAGCTCACCACGGCAGGGGCTTTAGTGATATCCACCTGACGGCTGACGATCGTTTGCACATTGGTAATAATTTGCGCCGCAGCGACAATAGGATCGACCCCATTCCAAGGACGCGAACCGTGGGTTTGGCGGCCTTTCACTTTGATCGTAAAGGAATCTTCACTCGCCATCGCCGGACCACTGCGCACACCAATCATGCCACTCGGCATGCTAGAGGTAACATGCATACCAAACACTTGGTCAGGTTTACGCTTAGCAAACAGCCCTTCTTTAAGCATTAACTCCGCGCCGCCTTCTTCCCCGTCTGGCGCGCCTTCTTCGGCAGGTTGGAAGATAAACATCACATCACCCTCGAGGCTATCTTTCACTTTAACGAGGTTTTCAGCCACGCCCATCAACATGGCCACATGGGTATCGTGCCCACAGGCATGCATCACCCCCACCTTTTGATCACGATAGGTATCGGTCGCTTTAGAGGCAAAGGGCAAATCGACCACCTCAGTCACAGGTAAAGCATCCATATCCGCCCGAATTGCAATCAACGGACCAGACAGCTTTCCGCCTTTCAAAATGGCCACAACGCCTGTATGCGCCACACCCGTTTGTACTTCCAATCCTAATGATTTCAGATGCTTTTCAATAATCTTGCTGGTGCGAAACTCACGATTTGACAACTCAGGGTGTTGATGCAAATCGCGGCGCCAGTCGATCACCTTTTGTTCCACACCCGCCGCCAACTTAGCCGCATCCGGCATAGCACTGGTCGCCGCTTGCGCCGAACTCAAACCCGCGCCCATAAAGCTCAAGGCTAAGGCCGAAGCGAGTAAGGTCTTGGAAAAATGGGACTTATTTGCAAAGGATTTAAATTCAAATGCCTTTGGGATTGCTGATTTTGAAATAGCAGATGGTGATACAGAGGGTAAAGTCATAGCGATAACCTATTGTTGTTTTTATAAGCTACCTAAACTACACGGACACTGATGAATTGTTAATAGATTTAATGATGAAGGTAAAAGAGACTGTGCTTTATTGGAGACGGTCTCTAGTCGCCATTCCCGCAATACTTCTGAGCGGGAATCCAGCTTTTAGAGATCTTAAGCTTTAAACATGGGAAGAATTGGACTGGTGGTTCACTGGCAAAGAAGGCTATGACGATATTATACTCTTATAAAACAGTAACTTATCATTATATGTCTGCGATTAAGCACTGCCATTACAGTGACACGCAGCCAGTCCGCCCATGGATGCTCGAACGTGGCATCCATGCCACGGACGGTCACTTCCATGGCAGTGCTTAATGCCGTTAATTCCGGCGTACCTATTTAGTTTATTTTTTTAATCCACAAAATTTCTTAATGGATGAATCATTCTGTCCTTTAGGCGCAAATTTTCACGACCAGAAGCCGACTTAATTTCCATTATTTGGCATTGAATCAATTCTTAAGAGATTTGATTCATTTTGAGGTAATAAATTTCCTTATATGGCACTTAAACAGAAAATAAGGAATAGTTTTTAACGGCGGCGTGAATCAGTCTACGGTAGAGTATTGACAGGCACGATTTAAGACTAAACCGTCATTATAGAATCTATGGTTAACGCTGCTGTAATCTATACAGCAGCGTCGTAGCCACCAGCGCCCTTCACTGCCTTGTTAACTTATAACTCGTCTCGTGAAAAATCAGTGATACCTAATCCGAACTGGCTGATAGCCTTTTCTTTTAGAGGGTTGAGCAACAAGCGCAGTTCAATTAGATCATTGCCGATATCTGCAATCTCATCAGGATCATCTGAGGCTTCACAGGTTTCGGCCATTTGCAGCTCAAGCGCCATAAGGCCCTCAAGCATGTACTTCAATTCTGATTCTGCAAGCTCAAGCTTGAACTGGCTCATACAACTTTTCCTTCTTTCTTGAAGACAAGAGATGCTTTCAAAGACATTTCTTCGAGTAATACCTTGAACTTGTCCACCGGCATGTTCTGAACGGGAGAAATATAATAATGGTGAGGCTTATGCTGAACCATTTTTAATCCATGTAGAGGCTGGGTATTCGGCGGAAACATCCAAATCCAATCAGTCATAGGAGCGTTGTTGATGCCTTCCCTGTCAAACACGCTGATTTCTTTTCCGTTCGCGATAATTCCATTAATGGTTGTCACATAGCTAGCTCACACATTAGATAAACGTGGACTTGAGGCATTTCCTAGACGAAAAGCTCTTCGGGTAGGATGTAAAATTCCTTTGGATACATAATGATCTCCATATCGTTGATAAAAAAGTTAACATCGTTTTACTCTGACTTCTCGTTTAAACCCTATTAGACACAAGGAATCAAAGCGTGAGAGACATTAAATAACTAATTAATATCAGTAGGTTAAGGCCATAAAAATTCAGGATTCAACAATCTTTGGGTAAGAGAAAGCGAGAATAGCTTGATCTGACCCTGTAATAATGGACCCTGTGCACCATTGGTTAAATTGGGGCTATAAATAGGAGGCAGACTAGTACTCTCATTTGCTCAAAACACGCTTTTGGGCAAAGCGCGTTAACTAACAGCTAATCCCAAATGGCTGAGTTCTGTACGTAAACCAGACTAGGCAAAAGTGCTTCACAAATTTTAACGATCATGTATTTAAATTTCGTCCTAAAGACATTTTATAAAAACCTTCAGATCACACATTTTTATTGATAAATTTCTTCAAACCATCGGACTGGCGGCGCTCTGTTAAACAAGGCCAAGACGCTATGTATCATTGGTAAAATAGACCAATTTACCTTGTCTATTTTGTCGCAATGCCATAGTCAGCACGAAAGGATTTTAACCCTCGGCTTGAAAATTGTAGGGCACGGGTGTCGAGGGCTTTCTCTGCCCAGCCTTTAGCCAAAATATCCTTAAGAACCCATTGACCTAGAACACCAGCTAGATGGCTGCGACGTTCGCTCCAATCGAGGCATGACTTACATAAAGGACGGCGAGATTGACGACTTTTCGGCACATCGAATACATCATCTGGTGTACCCAGCAACGAGTGTTCTACGCCACGTTTGGCAAAAAAGGTCATCCCTGCCGCGGTGATTTTTGTTTCGCCCTCTTCATGGGCGATCAAATTCTGCCGACTTAAGCTGTCGTAAAGCGCCACCCCCAATTCACCCGCGAGATGGTCATAACAAACACGAGCCAGTCTCAATCTAGGGTCCGCAGGTCCATGAATGACCTTAGAGTTCGTAATGGCTGCGCTCATGTTGAGCAAACTTTCCAACAGTTCGGCCACTTGGCGGCTCTGGAGCTGAAAATACTTATGCCTCCCCTGCTTACGCACGAGCAATAGTTCACCTTCAACCAACTTAGTTAAATGGCTGCTAGCAGTCTGCGGTGTGATATCTGCTTCAAGAGCCAGTTCTGTCGCCGTCAATGCCTGTCCGCCCATAAGAGCAATCAACATACGTGAGCGGGCGGCGTCACCAATCAAGTTGGCAATAAAGGCAATGTTAGGTTCCATGCTTGTAATCTCATTCGGGAACAGTTCGATAACCATCGAAGCATTAAGTTTTCAGGTAATTACAATGCAACTAAAACCTTTAGCACACAAGTCAATGGCGCCAAACACTATGAAAATTACCTGTTTTATCGAATACAAAATAGATCCGTTCAAATTGGAACAATTTGCCCAATATGCTGAAAACTGGGGCGATATTATTCCAGCCTACGGCGGCGAACTCCTTGGCTACTTTCTACCACACGAAGGCACCAACGACACTGCATTTGGTCTCATTAGCTTCGATAGTCTGGCCCACTATGAACGCTATAGAGACAAACTGAAGACAGAAGCCGCAGGCAAGGCAAATTTTCAGTTGGCCAAGCAAGGAGAATTTATTTTGAGTGAAAAACGCAGTTTCCTAAAGCCGATAGCAAAGACCTATCAAAGAGCTGCGGAGACAAAACTATGATGGTCGTTATTTTTGAAGTCGTGCCGAATCCCAGCTGCCAAGAAAAGTATTTAGAGATAGCCGCCGACCTGAAATCAAGCCTGAGTAACATTGAAGGATTTATTTCAATCGAACGGTTTCAGAGCATGGTCAATCCCGAACGCTTATTATCGCTGTCATTCTGGGAGAATGAGGCTGCGGTACAGGCTTGGCGACGACAGATATATCACCGCGAGGCACAAACTCAAGGACGCGAACAATTATTCGCCGACTATCGTCTACGGGTTGCCGAAGTTGTTCGTGACTATGGCATGTTCGACCGTGCTCAGGCACCAAGGAGCAACTGATATGCTGCTACTTGAGTAGCGGACCACGCTAGCATCCAGTCTTAGCGGTAAAGGACATGATTTTGTTAAACCGCTACGACTGCATTAATTTACTTTATGCATCTCTTTATATAAGAACACTACGTCTTTATCGATGATTTCGAGTCGCCAGCCATAGTGATGCGCGAGCCATTCAAAGGTCGCTTCGGCATAAAAGTTGATGTGAGTGGGATCATTTTTATAGTGCCAGCGGGTAAATGCAGTCTGATCTTGTACGCGTTTAGTCATCACAGCCAAAATGCCGTTGGGTTTTAATAAGCTATCAAGTTGAGCAAGCAAACCTGCGGCATCGCTCACATGCTCTATGACTTCAGTTAACGTTATAAACTCGTATTGGCGAGCCAAGGCTTCAGGATTGTTGGCGTAATAAAGGTCGTAATTATCGATTTGATAGCCACGCGTCTTTGCCATCATACTCAATGCCTTACCTTCGCCGCAGCCAAAATCGAGCCCTTGGGCCGAAATGCTAACACGGCTAAGTAATGGCTCAAGTGTGCGATTTAAAAAGGTTTGATAGCCAAGATCATTGGCATGATTCTCGTGCTTATCGTACTCGGCTTTTTCTGCCTCGGCCGAGAGATAAAACTCAGGAGGCACGCTCACCAGTTGGCAGGTTTGGCATTGATGGTAGTCGCGCTTTTTATCTTGATGATAAGCGAGCAATTCAGTGCCATGGCATAAGGGGCAGATATTCAACAACAATTCCTAGGGATAGTAAGGTGCATAGTAATGAGAATAATCGCAATGCCCACAAATAATGCTCGCACTGCCTAGCTGAAATCGACTGTGTCGATGCTCTTAGTTAAGGCTTAGGGATTTTACGCTCTTTTGCCGCGGCTTCTTTTGCTTCCCGTAAATATTTTTGCTCGCGACTTTCCCTCTCGTCGAACTGTTTCTGTGCCTTGAGTTTTTGCTGAGCCTCCCAATCATGGGTTTGGGACTGCTGTTTGATTTTATCTTCTCGCTCTGCTGTCTCCTTAGCGGCTTGGCGCGCCTTCTCTAATTGGGCCTGCTCTAATCGCTGGGAGTCTATCCGGGCCTTATCGGCTCTTTGCTCTAGGGTTAATTTTGGCTTTGGCGCATCGGCGGCATTAGCCACAGCAAGATGAATGCTGGAAATCAGTATGAACGACATCAACATTTTAGAGATGAGCACCTTAGATAAATGCGCCATTTCCGGCCTCCTTTATTTGGTCATCGAATGGATGAACGATAACAGCCAACTCGCACAAGATGCGCAAAACATAGCATAAAATCTGCCTAAGCTTGGAATATTCAGCAGGTGTTCTTAAAAAATATGCTTAAATACAAGTCTTAAACTACACTTTTTGAGTTTCTATTTGAGTGAAACAACAATTAGGTTTATTTTTAACCCCATTGGAATGATGTACTATTGGGCAACTTCGTATCAACGAAGACCTAAAAAATAGGATGTGACCTTATATGTGTCACAAGGGAGTATCCTAAATGATCAGATGGCAACACTTACTTAAGAAACTCAGTACGGATGATCCAGTACTGCAAGAAAAGCTGTCGCTCTGGCAAGCACATCCCCACAAAACTCCCCTAGCCTTAATTCAAGGCTTCAGCTTTATTAGCGCCAACCAAGCGACACTCGGTTATTTTGAGACTGAGTATGATGCGTTTGTGAATGCGACGCCCTATGACTTTTCTCCGAGAATTCAATCATCCGGCCGCAACAGTGTTGAATATGCGAGGGAAATGATCCTCGAAGCCATTGCAGGAAATAATGTTGAATTCAACTGGCTACACTTGAGTCAAGTCGGCAATGAACTGCCAACTCGAGTAAACCTTTATCGCTGCTATCTGCAGCAACAGCCCGTTGTGCTCGTGGAATTTCAAGCGCTCAATCGCCGTAATCAAATGCGCGAAATTATTACCGATGGCTTTGCCCATATTCCTAAAGAGATTTTGTCGACGACGCTCGAGGAAAGTGCCGAAGCTGTGTATATCACAGACTCAGATGATCAGATTTTGGCCGTTAATAAAGCTATGTGCCGTATTTGCGGTTATAGCGCCGAGCAGCTTATCAGTAAAACCCCTGAATTTTTAGAGTTGAAAAGCCATCATTTAGGGGCAGAAACCGAATGCCAAACTGCACTGAAGCAAAGGGGCTTTTGGCAGGGTGAAACCTGGAAGAAACGTTCAGATGGTAGCAATTTCCCTGCTTGGCAGAGTAGCCGTAAAATCATTACCGAAGATGGCGCTCACTATAATGTGAATATTTTCAGTGATATTAGCACGAAAAAGCTGCTCGAAACTCAACTGACGACCCGTGCTATGTACGATACCTTGACTGGATTGCCTAACCGATTCCACCTTAAGCAGATCCTCAATACTGCCCTCGAAAAACTTAAAACCGATCCCCTCGCCCTCGGTGCGCTAATGTTTTTAGATCTCAATGGGTTTAAAAATATCAATGACAGCTTCGGCCACTCCATGGGCGATAGAGTATTACAACTCGTCGCAGCCAGACTCGAAGCCGGTTGCATCGAAAAAGCCGACATAGCCCGTATGGGTGGAGATGAGTTTACCTTAGTGCTGCAAGACTGCAGCTGCAAAGATGAAATCCAACTGTTTGCAGAGCAGATACTTAGTCTATTTGAGAGCCCCTTTGAAATTGAAGGGCAAAAGTTTTTCCTAGGCACGAGTATCGGCATTGCGCTATTTCCGACCCACAGTGATAAAGCGGGACAACTGATTAGCCTTGCAGATACAGCCATGTATTGTGCTAAAAAGAGCTTACCGCACCTCGTGTTTTACGATAAGGCTATGAGCCAAGCAGCAGAATTAAAGCTGCAGTTAATCAATAGCCTAAGACATGCGCACAGCTTAAAACAATTCACTCTCGCCTATCAGGCCATTGTGGATTTACACACAAATCAAACGATAGCTGCTGAAGCCCTACTGCGCTGGCAAAAATCACCTACCGAGTATTATGACGCCGCCGATTTTGTGCCATTGCTGGAAGAGACAGGGTTAATTGTCAGTATTGGTCAATGGGTATTGGAACAGGCTTGCGTGCAAGCGGCACAATGGCGGGCACATAATCAGGCAGACTTTAGAATTTCAGTCAATGTGTCGCCACTGCAATTGGAACACTTAGATTTTATCGACCAAGTGATTAATGCATTGGAAATGGCTAATTTACCAGCTGAGGCACTGATTTTAGAAATCACCGAATCGGCACTGCTACGCCAACCTGAGCAAGCACGACTCACACTCAACCGCATAAAAGCCCTAGGTGTCAGCATTGCTATCGATGATTTTGGTACTGGATTATCCTCACTCAGTCGTTTAGGCACTTTGCCCATAGACAGTGTAAAAATTGATGCCGAGTTTGCCTTGCGTTTAAACGAAGTGTCAGGACAAAAGCTCTGCAATGCCATAGTGCAGCTCGCACAGGCACTGGATATTCACTTCGTCGCCGAAGGCATAGAGACTCAACAACAAAGAGACATAATGACAGACATGGGCCAAGGTTTTGCCCAAGGATTTCTTTTTGGCTACCCAAGTTCAGTCGATAACTTCACCCAAACCTTTCTTACGGAAAAACATATAGCTTAAAGCTCGATAGCCCTGCCAGCACGCCATCAACTAATTGTGATTAACAATGGAATCACTCCCCTGCAAAGCCAGTTATGGACTGGCAAAGCACTTTCAACATTCGCACCGAACAATGAACACCTATGCAACTGTTTTCTAGGAAGAGTTTGATTAGAATTAGAGAAGAAACAGAGGCGTTACAGAAGTATTCTTGCGGAAAAACATATAGCTTAAAACTCGATAGCCCTGCCAGCACGCCATCAACTAATTGTGATTAACAATGGAATCACTCCCCCGCAAAGCCAATTATTGACTGGCAAAGCACTCTCACTATGACTAACAAAAACATATAGCTAAAGCTCGATAGCCCTGCCTGCACGCCATTAACTAATTGTGATTAACAATGGAATCACTCCCCCGCAAAGCCAATTATTGACTGGCAAAGCACTCTCACTATGATTAACAAAAACATATAGCTAAAGCTCGATAGCCCTGCCAGCACGCCATTAACTAATTGTGATTAACAATGGAATCACTCCCCTGCAAAGCAATTGGCTGGCAAAGCTATCTCATCATTTGCTGCGCAAATGAATCCTTGATATTAAACCGTATTTCACACTAAGTTAGCGTGATCTGAATAAGATTTTGACTAATTTAATTCGTACGCAGTATCAAAACTCAATAACTTAAAGGCATTAAATCAGACCTAAAACCTCTAAGGCTAAATAATGTCAAAACATTCACTTAGTCTCGCAGTTAGGTTTGTTTGAGTTCTGATAACGAGCCTGCACAGTGCTCGGCATCGCCTTAATTCGCAGCTCAACCATAGCATCAAATGCCGTCATTAAGGGCTGAACATCCAGTACTGGATCAAGAGCGCTTAGCATATAAGCGCAAGCTTCTAAGGTTGATAAACTATCGCTACGACTCGACTTACGGATCCGATAACGCGACTCATAACCTTCAGCCAAATGCACCGCAGGATACTGGGTTAACCAAGGATTCAGCTGCAACATCTTAAATGCCTTACGCCAAGTACCATCGAGTAAGAGCAATACACAATCTGGGTTGATAGGCTGCTGTTCAACACTCACACTTTGCTCAGAGGGATAGACGAGATAAATCGACTTATTGCACGCCGCTAAATGTTCCCGTAAACCATTGAAGTCGGCCTCGCTTTCGCCCACATAAACTTGCGTTTCAGCAACAACAAGACTCAATACCCGCACACTATTTTTTTTATGTTCGACTTCACTCGGGTGCTGTAAAACCACCAACTGAGTCATTGGAGAGATAGGCTGAACACTCGCGCACAGACAAGCATTCAGGGGATAACGACAAATAGCACAATAGTGACGGGACAAGCTTTACCCTCGGTTTGAGTAAGTTATTTTACGAGTATACCAAAGGATAAAGAGGTACAAGGCACAATAAAAAATACCCACAGTTCGCGGTCAAACAAACTGTGGGTAAAGGGTGTACTCTGTGATTAACGACTTTGTAATTAACCTGTGCTGCGAACTAATGCTCGCCAGCTAACTGCTCTTGATGCCAGTGGTCAAATCGACTCAGCGCCATCATCAATAATAAACCGAGAGGAAATACGCCCATCACTAAGGCCACTGCATAAGGTGCGGTTAAACTCGTTTGTTGTACGAGTCCAGCAAGCACGGACGCACCGCTCATCTGAATAAAACCTAACATAGCCGCGGCAGTTCCAGCTCGTTCACCAAAGGCCGACAGAGCCATACTGGTCGCTGGACCGAGTAAGAAGGAAAACCCAACCCCTAACATCAACATAGGCAACATAAAGGCAAACGCTGCCATCATTCCAGTACTCGGACCGAATTGCTGACCAGCCACAGTGAGTGCTGCAGACAAAACGAGTATGGACAGGGCCAAAATCGTTGTAGGACGATTACCGAGTTTGCGAATGATCAGGGGTGCAGTAAAACAGGCCACGATATTAAACACGGCATTGAAACCGAATAGACCACTAAACATGAGCTCAGAAAGCCCTAAATGCCCAATCAACCATACTGGCGCATACGACACGTAACACAAAATCGCGGCCATCGCTGACATACAAGCAAAGGCATAAAACAAAAAATGAGCGTTACCCAGTACAGGCTTATATCGACCCCAACGGTAAAGTGGGCCAGTGGTGACCGTATTGGCAGGTCGAGTCTCAGGTAAGCGATACCCGACAACAAGCATCATCAACATGGCATATAACGTCATGAAGACGAAGGTTGAGCGCCAACCAAATTGCATTGCTAATAAGCCGCCTAAGGTCGGTGCTAATGCGGGAATAACGCAAATGGCGCCATTTAAGTAACTGTAAATCTTAGCGCCTTCCTTTTGATCGTAGCAGTCACGTACGGCGCTGAACACCACAATAGAAGTCGAACAGGCAGCTAAACCTTGCAGCAAACGGGCAATCTGTAACCAATGAAATTCGACAGCTGCAGCTGCTAAAAGGCTACTCGCACAGTAGAGTAACACCCCGAAAATAGCCACGGGACGGCGACCATAACGGTCGGCTAATGGCCCAATCAACACTTGACCTAAACCCATAGCGAATAAAAATAATACGATCGTGGATTGCACATCACTGGCAGATACGGCGAATTCTGCCGCCATAGTTGGCATTGAAGGTAAGTAAATATCGATGGCTAATGGGCTAAGAAGCACCATAGACATCAGGATAGGTAATAAATTGCGCCGCATAAATAATCTCAGTTGATCAGGAAAAGGTATTTCAGTGGGCGCTATTTTAATTAACTCAAGGTATGAACAGAAATGGTATAATTTCCAAAGTAAATTTCCTCTGAGGAATATCTGTGAATATCGACAACTTAGCCAGAATCGATCTTAACTTGCTGGTCATACTCAAAGTTCTGCTAGAAGAGCAAAGCGTGACTCGCGCCGCCAGCCGATTACATATAAGTCAGTCAGCCCTCAGTAAGAGCTTAAATCGGCTCAGAGAAACCTTAGATGATCCGCTATTTCAGCG
Source organism: Shewanella sp. SP2S2-4 (assembly GCF_031932025.1). Taxonomy (NCBI): domain Bacteria; kingdom Pseudomonadati; phylum Pseudomonadota; class Gammaproteobacteria; order Alteromonadales; family Shewanellaceae; genus Shewanella; species Shewanella sp. SP2S2-4. Next base: position 120,414 of record NZ_JAUOER010000007.1, on the reverse strand, counting down.
CACGGCCCACGGCTTAAAACCGACGGCGCACGCCCTCATTCTGGGACAAAAACTGCCGAATATTTTGCAAGACTTGTATCAACTCACTCAGCCTCCGACCTTTAATCCCGCCAGTAGCAATCGACAATTCTCCTTTGCCATGGTGGAAAGCGCCTATGAAACCTTAATCCCATATTTTATCGGCCCTATGTTGACTACTGCACCCAATGTCAAACTTGACTCCTATGTCTGGACCGAAAAGTCGATGCAGGATTTGCAACAAGGGCAAATTGATTTTGGTATTTCAGGGCGGGATTTGCATCCTTTGTCCGATTTTCAGGTGGATCGCCTACCTGAAGGGATTGCCTATCAAACACTATTTACCGATCAACAAGTGTGTTTAGTACGTGAAGACCACCCGCTGATGGCTGCGCTGACTTCAGACCAATGGGATCTCCCACTCTACCTCGACATGGCCCATGTGCAGGTTCGCTGTGAAGGCAGCGATTGGTGGGCGCTGGATTACTTTCTTGCCGATCTCGGCCATCGACGCCGGATCAGTACAACAGTACCCGATTTTTATGGTGCCGCCAGTGTATGCGCCCACAGCGATTTAATCTTCACTCTGCCTTCGAGCTTTGCAAGGCACGCCTGCCAGCTCTATCCGCTTAAACTACTGCCCTTACCCTTCGAATTTATGCCCATGGCCTATGTGTTGTTATGGCATCAAAGAAATGATGAAGATCAAGGGCATAAATGGATTAGAGAAACGATTTGTCAGAGTGTGGCTAAGTTATTTACTCCCGCAGAAATGCTTTAAACACCAAATCACTATCAATAAAAAAGCCCGATAAAGCAAAGGCGTTATCGGGCTCTTATCAAAGTGAAGCGCTACAAATAGTGGCTACAGAATAAAGGTCGCGACTTGTGCATTAAGATCATTAGCACGGGCTTTTAATCCACGCGCCTGTGCCAAATCAGCCATGGCCGATGCGGTAATCTCATCGGTCACATCTTTAATCGCAACGGTGTTTTGGGTGATTTCACCCGTCACTTGAGTCTGCTCTTCCGCTGCGGTAGCAATTTGGCCTGCCATATCTGAAATCACGTTGACCGCTTGAGTAATTTCTTCAAGGGCTTTTGCCGCCGCATTCGCATCTTCAACACTGTGACCCGCTAATGCTTGGCTGCTTTCCATCAAGCTGACGGCTCTGGCGGTTGTGCGTTGCAGTGTTTCAATCGTAGTATGCACTTCTTGAGTCGAATCTTGAGTACGGCGCGATAGCACGCGCACTTCATCCGCGACCACGGCAAAACCACGGCCCTGCTCACCAGCACGCGCCGCTTCAATGGCAGCGTTAAGCGCCAACAAGTTAGTTTGTTCTGCAATCCCTTGAATCGTCGCTAGAATGCTTGAAATTGATTGAGCGTGACGGCTCAAATCAGCAATGACATCGGTCGCTTGAGTCACTTCATCGGCCAGCGAATTAATCGAGTTACGGGTTTTATTGACTAACTCTTTACCCTGTAGACTGCTCGCGGCAGATTGTTGAGCCGCCGTTGCCGTGTTTTCAGCATTGGCCGCAATCTCATTGGTGGCACTCGCCATTTCTGTGACTGCGGTCGCGACCATAGCCACTTCCTGTTGTTGACGTTGTAGTTCAGTTACCGAGGTTTGTGTGGTGGCCAGACTACGTTCAGCATCGGCATCTAACTCATTCGCTAACTGGCGAATATGGCTGATCAGCTGATGTTGACTACCAACAAAACGGTTAAAGCTATCGGCAAGCACGCCAACTTCATCTTGAGTGTCGACTGAAATACGCTGAGTTAAATCACCGTTACCATCGGCGATACGCGCCAGTGCCTGCGATACTCGGCTCAATGGACCCAGTAACATGCCAACTAACCAAGAAATCGCTAACACACTCAACAGCAGTACGAGTGCCGATAAACCCAGTTGGGTGAGTAACAGGCTCGACAGTGGCGCTTCTAGCGTTTCCTTATCAAGCACTAACACTAATTCCCAATCTGTATTAGGGATATCAACGCTCCAGACTAATTTGTCACGTCCTTCATTTTCAAAATACATAGGCAACAGAGTGCCCGCTGCACGGCTCTGTTCCGGTAAGTTGCGATTAAGCTCGTTGTCGATTTCACCTATAGGTTTCATCGTCTTAGCTTGATCTTTATAAGCGATCACTGTGCCGTCTTTGTGCATCATGATGGCATAACCGTTTGCCGGTAACTTCATCCGATTAACACCGTCAACTAGGCTTGCGATAGATAAGTCACCACCCACAACACCTTGTGCGGTAGGCTGCGCCATAGTCACAACCAGAATGTTATAGGCAACATCCACGTAAGGTTTTGTCAAAATAAGACCGCGTTCACTGATGGCTTGTTGATACCAAGGGCGGCTGCGAGGATCATAGCCCGTACGATCAATACTCGGATCAGAATCCAACATTTGCCCTGCTTGAGAGCCAAAATAGGTCAGCTGAAAACGGCCCGATGCCTGTGCTTGTTGAAGTGTATTGAGGCTGTCACCTTCAACTTTGTTCGCCAGGGCTCCCATAATATCTTGGCGGCCAGCCAACCATTCTTGAATACGCTCAGCCTGCTGTTCACCTAAGCGCTGCACTTGTTCTAGGCTGTTTTGTAACAGCTGGGATTTTTGGCTGGAATAACTTTGCCATGACAACAAACCAATCACGAGTGAAAGGGCTGCCACGACAGAGAACAGAATTTTTTGCTTGAGCGAATATGAGTTCATGTTGGCGTCTAATTAATTAACAAAGCAGTGAAACAAGAGGGTGTTTGAGCGGGTCGAACGAACATTTACAACCAATATAATAAGGCGGCTAACTGAGTTAAAACTGCAGCTTAATCTGAACTTAATTTTCTCATACTCTGTACCGTTCGCAAAGAAATTGCTCAGATTTACATCAAAAAGATTCGAGCAAAAACATATAATTAACCAACTGTTATTCGAGGCACAACATAGGCGACTACGAGATCACATATCAAGATGATACGTAACAGCCAAATGGTCTCAGAGGTAAAATAAAGTAAATTAATCAAGATTAACGTGACCTAGACGCACTCGCTATTGCACACTAAATGTCCACTGCCTATCGAGGAGTTCTTATGATTTATCAACAGTTCCAACAGAGCCCGCTGCAGACCCGAATTTCTGGCCCACGGGCTTGGTTAGCCATGGCAATTAGCGTTAGCCTTATCTGTTTATCGCTATTTTTATTGCCCTTCGTGCTTTTATTTGGCGCCATTGCGCTCGGTTGTTTAGTCCTGTTTAGCCGTTTTTACATGGCACGTCAGTTGGCTAAATTTAATCAGGCACAGGCAAACACCAAGCAACACGCCCATGCTGCAGATGAGCCACAGAGCCAGGTTTATGGTTCAGAAACAATTGTTAGGGAAACGAATGCAACGCGCTATCAAGGGCGAACTTTTGAGCATAAAGAGGATGAACACTAGGGCGTGTTGACGTTTCGAGACTAAATTTTGTTCGCTCTGGCAAGCTAGTGATCGCGAAACGAGGAGTGAAGTGTCGTTATTCGACTCAAATGACGAGTAATGTCTGTGCGCGTTTAAGACTATGAATTTCTGCGGGATCTTGAGTTACCTTAAGTACATTTTTAATTTGTAATGCAAGAGAACGCCAAAGAGGCTCGATAATCTCGGCCTCTTTTTTATTGGCATGTTGTCGCGCCAACTTCAGCAAAGCAGCGGCTCCTACAACATCAATTCGCCCTAACATACCGTCGGCCAATGCCATACTCAGCTCGATCATCGCAGGCACACTGTGACCATATTTGATCACTTGGCGCAGATAATCCTCTGCCTGAGTCAAATCACTACCAAAGGCATTATCGTCATTGAGCATATGCTGCGCCCGCGTCAGCATGGCATCGAGTTGCCCTTGCTCGGCAGCTTCTGCCATCCAATACTCGCTGGCAATCATATCTCGAGTACAACCCTCACCATTGGCGAGCATTAATGCCAAATGATACTGGGCGTGGGGATAACCCGCTTGTGCGGCTTTACTTATAAAATGATAGGCTTGGGTTATATTTTTTTGCTGATAATGCAGCACACCCAAGTTCGCCATCGCTTCGGTTTGCTCACCCTCCGCTGCGCGCTGTAAGTATTGCTGCGCTAACTTGCTATCGGGTTGAAACGACTCACTGCCGACAAGATAAAAATATCCTAATAACGCCATCGCATTGACTACCCCAGCCTCGGCCGCCGTCGCAATAAGCTGCTCACCTTTCGCCACCTCTGGCACACCTTGATAACCGTGGATCAAGGCCACACCGTGCTCATGCAACGCTTCCATATGTCTGGGCGCCGCAAGGGTAAACCAATAGGCGGCACGGGCAAAACTGTCAGCGGCGCTAATGTGGGAAGTAAGAGGTGAAACGCCAGAAGGTTCTGGATTAGCAGTAGCTTCAGCTGAATTGGCAAACTCTTGATCTTGTTGCAGCTCTTGCTCTTTCAGCATCAAGGCCTTGGTCTTAAAGGATATACCCACCAGATACTGAGCTTCGGCGTCATCTTCCATCACAGCGCGGTAGCATAAATCCTTCGCTGTCATGGCATCAGACGCTTCATAACGATAATCAGGTGCGGCTTGGCCTTTAACCTTGGGATACAAGTGTTCGATTAGCGCCAAAACATCTTTAATAGATTTTTGCGCCAGCGCGAGCAATTGCGCTTGAGTCAGGTGATATTTTTCAGGATGAGCGCCGCGGTTACCGTCGGCCCGCAATCGATGCAGGGCGCGAGTCGTCTTAACATCGATAACGCGCTGCTGATTTAGTTGCTCGATCCTATCGTACAGATTCGGACTCGAAAACGCGATTTGCTTATCTTGCCCCAGTAACTCGGTGAGCTTATGGGTAAAACTGCGAATGTGCAGTAGCGACTGAGTCGGCACATCCTGCACATAGCTTTTTGCCTTGAGGTAGTCATCACTCAAGGAGGCCGAAAAATCTTGGATAAACTCACTATCCTTAATGACCGTTTTCGTCCCCATGAGTGATTCCCTGCAGGCTGAATTGAGTTTGCGCTATTCGACGCTTGGTTTTTTCGACACCATATATAAGCGGAACAAAGCCACGTTAACGAATAAGCCAATGAAAGACATAAAGGTATCCGATAGCATTTGCAGCGGTAATCCGCCCATAGAGGCAGCACCTGACAGCAGATTACCCACCACTGAAAGCGGCAGATAGAGCATTAATAGTGCAATAGTTCTCAGCACGATAGGACCACTAAAGCTAAAACTGCCCTTGATGGCTTCCAGCGGTGTTAAACGCTCAACCACGACCATAAAGTTCACATAGGCCAAACGGGCGAAGAGATAGAAGCTAATAACCAACCCCACCAGCCACAAAGGACCGAAGGCGGCAAACAGCATCACTGGCGCTAAAATCGCTAAACCAGAAAACACCCCAGCTAATAATAGTGGTGGAACGAAAGGTAAACTGGCCTTCAACACCATGCCAGCAGAAGGGCTATGCCCTTGAGAACGCAGCTCTAAAAACAGTGTCAGGGCGGCGATTAATACCGAAAAGGTGAGCAGTAACAGCATCATGGCGACCATGTGTGGTGCGCCAAACTGTGGATTTTCAAGATCGACTTTACTCATCTCTACGCCAAGCCACAACTGGATCCCTACTTGGATCAAAAGTAATGGAATCGTCAGCATAGCGAGTTGCGCCAGATGATTACGGAAGAAGTTATAGGCTTCTGACAAAATTGCGGACAGTGACATGCGACTTTCCAAATAATTGAAATGAATTAACACTTAGAATTGCGCTAAGGATACCGAAAATCCCGTAGCAATGCACAGCAGAAATCACCAGTGTGAATCGTAAATCACAGAAAACTACTGCAACAAAAGTTGCAAACCCGCTAAACTGTCCCGCGAACACATGCGCAAACCATCAAAGGACGCTTCCATATGAAACACACTCTTACCCTCTCTATCTTCCTCGGCACTTGTATTTTAGCGGCGCCAGCCAGTGCAGGATGGTTAGATAACTTGGCCGGAACTCAAGCCAAAACTGAAAAAGCGGCCACGACGGCGACAGCAACTCAGTCAAATGATTTGGTTGGCAGCGTCATGTCACAATTGGGTTTAAACCAAACTCAAGCCGAAGGTGGCTTAGGCAGTTTATTAGGCTTAGCGCAATCTAGCCTAGGGACAACCGACTACTCAAAACTGGCTGCCAGCATTCCTAATGCCGATAGCTTGTTAGCAGCAGCGCCTAAATTGGACTCAAAATCAGGCGTTTCTGGCTTGTTATCCAAAGCGGGTGATTTAGGTTCATCACTGCAAGGCAGTGCGATGGTGTTCGACGCCTTTGAAAAATTGGGCATTTCTAAAGATCTTGCGATGCCGATGATCAACATAGCTAAGTCTTACTTAGATACCAATGGCACTGAAGGCACCTCAGACTTACTGATGAAAGGTCTGAACTCGCTACTGTAATCACGTTTTATCTCACCCTAAGCAATACAGTGCTTAGGGTGAACTTTCGCCCCCCAATCGACTCTACCTTAATATTCCCTCCAACATGAGAACCGCCAAATATGATTGCGAAGTTAAGACGATTCTTTGAAGCACATACGCAAGCAGTCTCCCCTGAAGACAAGGCGCATCAACTTAAACTCGCCGCGGCGAGTATGTTACTTGAAGTGGTGTTTGCCGATGATACCTTAACGGCAGAGGAAGAAGCCTTATTACCTAAGTTGCTGACCGATACGCTATCAATGTCAGAAGCTGACGCTAAGATACTGATTGATGAAGCCAAAAACGTGCAAGGTAGCGCGACCTCACTGTTTGAATTTACCTCAGCCATTAACGCCGAATTTAGCCTAGCGCAAAAGCAGCAATTATTGCTCGCGATGTGGCAACTGGCCTATGCTGATGGGCAGTTATCCCAATATGAAGACCAAATCATTCGCCGTACCGCTGATTTGCTGTACCTCAAACACAGCGAGTTAATTCAAATGCGCAATCTTGCCATCGCCGCCAATCGACATATTGATCAGGCGCCCCAGTGATTCAACGGTTTAATCAAAGTACTAATTCGATTAATCCGTCGCATAAAAAAGCGTGAATGCGAAACGCTATCTCGTTTCACATTCACGCTGTAGTCTTAAGACCTTATTGATATCGTCTTTGACTAAAAATGATTTGTCCTGCCGCGCGATTTACTTAAACCCAACTCACTTAAATCCTAGTCAGTTAAGCCTTAGTTCGTTAAACACTAGCCAGTTGAACGTCACTCATCAGCTAAACCGAACCAGTAAAAACCCATCAATAAAGCACTAAACTAAGCTCAGTGAAATCCTAAGCTAAGGCTTTACCGATTTCGAACCCTGAACCTCGTAACTCAGTCAACTTAGTCCGCAATCCACCCATCTCCATTCTTAATCCTTTCTTGGTGGCTAACTGGGATAACCAACTGGTTTTCTCATCATCCTCAATGGTATCCCACTCATCCAACACTTTGTAAGATAGGCATAATAATGCGGCAAGTTTTGAGAATGGGTCCGAATCCTTAGGATGATCTTGATATAAAATACCTTCCACCAACGCTGTGGTGAATTTCCAATTTTTGGCCAGCAATGCGCCGATATCGGGTGAATCATATCCAAGCAACTCACGTTCAAACTCATGCTTATCTTTACCCTGCGCCACGGCTTCAGCAATTTTTGCCGCATCTTTAGGTGACACAGCCGCAATGAGTAAGTCGCCAATACGGTGCAAGATACCGCAGGTAAATGCTTCTTCAGGCATAGCACCACAACGTTTCGCCATTTCTTGGCTATAGAGGGCAATCTCAAAGGTTTGCCCCCAAAACTGGGCTAAGTCGATTCCTTCACACTTAGGAACCGCGCCAATGACGGCCGATGCAAGCACTAAAGTACGCAGGGTTTGCATCCCAAGACGCACCACGGCTTCGTCGATCGTACCCACCTCTCGACTGCGTCCATAGTGGGCACAGTTGGCAAGGCGTAATACCCTCGCGCTGATTAAGGGATCGTGTGCAACCTTAGTGGCAATACTTTTTACTGTCGCATTATCATCATTGACTGCGTCTAATAGTTCACTGATCGCCTTGGGTAACCTGGGTAATTCATCCACTCGATTGAGTAACGCAGCTGAATCCATTTTTATGCTCCTTCTGTATGAATGATCAAAATATAGAACACAAACTAACGCCTCGCTCGCGAGATATAATTAAATATCAGTAATGTGCAATCCTTCTGCGACACCTATTACCGACCATCAAACTTAAGGTTTACCTCTTTATTTCATTCAATTTAATCACACTCAATCATATCCAGTTACGAAATCCACTCAGCCACACAAAAAAGCCCCGAACTCTAATAACCATAAAGAGTTCGGGGCCTTCTTAATTAACCCATCATTTTGATTTAGCCCCAGAGGAGCCGAATATTACTCAGGAATCGCTAAACCTTGTTTGCGGCTGATATGGGTCTTTTGCCACCACAGAAATGGCGCCACCACTAATATCAACACCAACACATAGGACATGCTCGCACCTAGGGCAAAACCTAATGCCAAGCAAAACGCACAACCCAGTGCTACTAGTGGCCAATTATGGCGCGGTAATAACTTAGCGGCCGCTAACATAGCCATCAAATAGATCACCACAAATACGCCGTTGCTCCATGCAATAAGGTGTTCTAACTCTTGTCCAGTAAGATAAGTCAGCACTATCACGCTCGCCATCACAGATAACAGTGCAGCCAGTGCGCGAATAGGTACGCCGTGGGCATTCTTCACCGCAAAAAAGCGCGGCAAAATGCCTTCACAACTAAAGCTCCACACTAAACGTGCCGCACTGGCCGAATACACGTTCACGGTAGCTAATCCACTTGCGATCCCCAACACGCCAATCACTTGCGCGCCGTAACCACCGAGCAACTGATCAAACACACCGATCATAGCGACGCTTTTATCCGTCGGCACTAACAGTAGCAATAGTGTACAAGCCACATAAATGACGCCCACCAGCACAGTACCCATCATCATAGCGGGGATCATATCCTGCTGCGGACGACGAAAATCATCGGCCAGATGGGTCATCGCTTCTATGCCCAAGAAACTCCAAAAAGCGATGCCAGCGGCAATCATCACGGTTGGCATTTCAGGCATACCATGGCTGGCAAGTGTTGTCAGATGACCGGGCTGAAAACTGCTTGCGCCAAATAAGAGGACAACGACGGCCACTATGCACAGCGTTAAGCCAAATTGCAGCTTGGCCGACACTTGAATGCCCCTTAAATTAATCAGGAACAGGCCAAAAATCACTAATACTTCAACACCGACCTTGGACCAACCCGATATCGGCATTAAGGCATTCACAAACTGAAAGGTCATCAAAATCGCGGCGGGGGCGCCCATGGGCACAACCAGTAAAAAGATCAGTCCAATTGTTCGACCAGCGGTGCGACCAAAGGCTTTTTCGACAAAGTAAGCGGGGCCAGCAGCATGGGGAAATACACTCGCTAAACGACCAAAAACCAGCGCCACAGGAATAATGGCTAAGGTGAGCAATATCCATGCGACTAGCGCGCCAGATTGCGCTTTTTCAATTGTCATCTGAGGTAAAATAAACACCCCAGTACCAAGCAAAGTGGTCGCCATTAGACCCGCACCTTGCCAACGACCTATAGTTCCGCTATTTGAATTCATCTGTTAATATTCTGTGGTATTTGAGCTGTCAGTATAGTGAGATTTTGCCCCACAATCTGCCGTTAATTTCAGTGTTCTCCACGCCCAATACCGGCAAAATCACGGAATATAGCGTTATTTCCATCAAAATGACGGTCAACTTAAGATGTGGCTAAATAACCAGCCAAAATACTCAGTAAATTTTTTTACTATTCAAACCAATGCCAAAATTGCACACAGATCCAATATAGCCATTTTCACTGGAGTCACCCTTGGATAAATTCGATACCGCCATCATTCATAGTTTGCGTCAGGATGCACGCCAGAGCGTGTCGAATATTGCCGAACAAGTGAACCTTTCCCGCAGCGCGGTAGCCGAGCGGATTAAAAAACTCGAACAGACTGGGGTGATCCGTGGCTATCAAGTGCTCTTGAGTGAGTCGCAAAAAGAAGGGGTGTCGGCTTATTTCGAAATCCAGCATCAATGTCCACGTTGCGCCGACGTAGTACACGTATTTCAAGCGATTCCAGAGGTGATAACCTGCCGTGGTATTTCCGGAGATATGGATTTACTCGTGTACGTGCATGTACCTTCAATGCGCCGCCTGCATGAGATCCGTGAGTACATCGACACGCACACAGATATCATCAAGATCAAAACCCATGTGGTGATGAGTGAGTGGATTAATAATCTAGGCGAGTAAAGGACAGTTGCCCTAAAACAAGAAACGCCACCCTAAGGAATAGAGGTGGCGAGGCCCATTTGGAGGCAGGGCAAAATATTGAAGTGTAAAACATGGCATCCTTGCCCAGCGACCTCCCTGTTACACAACCAATCGCGACTAGACTTACCCCTTGAGAGCTCAGCCAGCGCCGCAAGGGCCTCATCTACAATGTTTTCCTTTGACATTGTTTCCGCGATCCGTCGATTTCCTTGATTCTTATCATCTTGTTCATTATGAATGTAGTGTCGCGCCTTAAGCGATCGTCATTTGTCCTGTGTACAGAATGAAGTTACGCAGCAATAAAACCCCGATTAAACTCAAGCATGCCGTCCCTGCAACATAAGCCCATTTGCGTTTCGACGTCGTAGTCATAAACAGGTTCATCGCTAAGGGGCCTGATAAACCGAGCCCGATAATTCCCACCCAGAAAATCCAGCCCCAGAAGCCATAACCTAAGGCATTAAAGGCGGCAATTTTACTCTGTCCACCTGTTAGTACTAAGCCCATAAAGAAGGTAAAAATCAGCACAATTTCGACTAAAATCAGTGGAATTTCAACCTTGTGGATAAAGTGCACCTCTTTGTCATTCGGTTTGCCATTCATCAACACGCCACCAAGTAATGAAGATGCCGCACCGGAAGACAATCCAGATGCCAAGAACAGTAAAGGCAGCACAGGATTTTTCAGCATGGGATAGCCGGGTAATGCCGATAACAAGAAGCCGGTATATGCGCCTAATGCTAAGGATAGAATCACCAGTAACCCCGTAATCGTCGCCTCAAACCGAGCGAGTAAAGCCGTCAATTTAAGGACGATAGGAAAGCGCGATTCACACCAAGCATCGACTGGTTTGCGAAAGATCAACCCAATCCACATAAACATAAAAACTTGGTAAATCAACAGAATAAGTACACCCATCGACATCACAGATTTAGGATTGTAAAACACCAAAATCTTCCAGAAATCGAGGGGTTTAGTTAAATCTGCGACCAATATGCCTAAGCCCGCCATTACGGCGACTGGGGCGACAATACAGGCGGCACGTATAAAACCAGACTGATAGGCGTTTTGCTTCAAAACAAAATGTTTCAACAGTACGGCGAAGAACATAGCCCCTGCTGATACACCCGCCAAAAACAGGTAGATCGCAATCGGCCAATGCCAGACTAAGGTATCAAAATGTAGGGCACTCATAGTATCACCTCCCCGGATTTTGCCAGGATACGGAACAACTTAGGTCGCGTTCCGAGGGCGACTTTCGCGCGTTGAGTTGGGTTAGCGCGCAGCACTTGTACTAACTCAGACGTTGGATCTTTTAAATTACCAAACACTAACGCCTTAGTCGGACAAGCCTCAACGCAGGCAGGCTGTTTACCTTGCGCAAGATTCGTCTCACGGCAGAAATCACACTTATCCGCCGCGTGGGTGACTGGATTAATAAAACGAATTTTGTAAGGGCAAGCCGCAATACAATATTGGCAGCCGACACATTTCCACGCATTGACTGACACTATGCCGGTTTCTTTATCAATAAAGGCAGCCCCCGTTGGGCACACGTTGACACAAGGTGCATCTTCACAATGCTGACAAGAAACACGGCTAAAGTGATAATACTCATTGGGATACTCACCGAACGCTCCAGTTTGCTCAATCCTGACCCGGGAAACCCCTTCTGGCACTTGATTGGTTTCACGACATGCCACTTCACATGCGCGGCAACCAATACACTTAGCTTCATCATGAATCATCGCATATTTAATATCTGACTCTGCTTTAACACTATCCGATGCATTCACTGTGGCGAGCAGTGATGCGCCCGTAGCGCCAGCAAATAAGGCACATGTGCCTTTTAGAAATCTTCTTTTTGAATTTTCCATAACCTACCCCTACTGGCCACTATGGCAATTGCGGCACAGCTCACTGCGAACTTTTGGCGTCATATCCGCCATAGGTTCGGTTGGGCTATGTAATTTATGACAGGCGGCACAGGGCACTTTTTGTGCATGCACATTATGCGTCCACTCGGTTTCACCCAGTTTTCGCTGTGTATGGCACTTGTGACAAACGGCGAGCTGAGTATCAAGCTCCGAGCCATCTTTCAGACCAAACACTACGATATCATTCGGCTTTTTAGGGTGGTCGCCTTTTTCGCCATGACAGGTTGAACAGGTCATTTTCATCGCATCTTGGCCGTGATGCCCTAACATTTGACCGTTACGTTTGTGACACTTCATACAACTCATGTCACTGTTAATTTGAAGGGCCGACTCGGCACTTGTCGCACCAAAGCTTAAAAGCAATGCAATTGCACCCAAGCGAATCGACCACAGCCATTGTCTTTTGGACATAGGGAGTCCTCACATTTATTTGGGGAAGGAAGAAGAGGAGTGTCAGGGTTCGGAGTTACCCGAACCCGACGGTCGGATCAGACGGCTAACGCTTGCTTTAGGCTTTGTGTATCCCACTGTTTATGTTGGTTCATTTCAATAAAGTTGATATTGAACTTACTAAACAGCTTTTTCATTGGCGAGTTATTTTCTTTGCCAAAATCACTGATCACCATTTTCACTTCAGATGAGTCATGATCTATTAACACATAGTCTAGTCGGCACTCATGATTTAAATCAGCATCATGCTGGTCCATTTCAAATACAGTGTCTAGCGGGACATTACAGCAAACATCGTATTTGCCTTCCACTACGGTTTTTAAAGATTTAAAAAAGTTAAAACTTTGTTTATCGAACAGTACTGGTTTAAGTTTCATTTCATGATGTTCTGCCTCATCGGGGCCCGCTTTAAAAAACTTAATGCAGGTCATGACGAACATGACAAAAACAAATGGCACTGCAACAAACAGCACGAAATACATAAACGCATAGCTGAAAATGACTGAAGTATTCATAACGCCTCCAATAACCTATTTATTTTTTGTTATCTCCTTTAAAGCAACTTCAGTATTAACGTGAAGCGTTTTATTTTTTTTGACCCAGATCACACTTAACAATGGCAATTTAATAATAAACAACAAGTTAAGAATCAGATCTCATTACTATTTAGCGCAAATCTTGAATGTAAAAATTGATAATTGATAATTGATAATCGCCAATGTGAAATTAAACTATATGAATTTCACCTTTTAAAATTCCAAATTTATCTTTATCGCATTTTGAAATATAAAAAATATTAAATCTAAAAACGACACTAGCAGACTGCGATATTATAGTTTTGAAGTTGAGATATGTTTCACATTAAAATTATTTAATGACGCCATAATTAATCGTTCTTTAAAGTATTTGCTCGACAAAAGGAATATAAAAAATGCACATTAGTAACATGGATGGCCTGGATATTCTGAGTTTGAAAATACTCGTTTCATTATATGAGAACAAGTCTGCAACTTATGTATCTAAGGCCCTTGATATTCCGGCTCCTAAAATAAGTCGTAGCCTTAAAAATCTACGGGAAATTTTTGGTGATGAACTTTTTATTCGTCGTAAATACGGACTATTCCCTAATGAGTTTGCGACCCATTTATATCCAATCGCGAAAGAAGCCATTGAATGTACTGATAAGTTTCATAAGGCCAGAGCCGCAAATGCTAACTTAGTAAAGACGCATATAGAAATTGCAGCTCCCGGCTTAATTGCTTACGCTTTTCCGAAAGCATTAATGCAAGCCATTAAAGATGAACAGAAGCTGATGCACATTAATATCACGCCTTGGTCTATGCATACGACCCAAGATATTGTTAACGGTGATACTACACTGGGCATTTGCTGCAATAAAAGTACGGCAGATGTGGCCGCCTTTGGCGATAAACTCCTGACGACCACTTTGCAACGCATGGATAAGGTTTACCTTATTGCGAGCCGTAATCATCCTATTTTCAAACGGGAAATTACTTTAGAGACGATTGCAGAATATCCCTACGTCAATACCGACCTCGGTAATCCCAGCTCTAAGCTCAGTCCTTACCAAGAGTTTTGCCTGAAGAGCAACATTAAACTCAATACTGAAATTACCATTACCAGTATTTCAAGTTTGTTTGAATACCTAGGTGAGAGTCAGGCACTGTCGTTATTACCCTACCGCGTGGTTTACGAGATGGTGAGTGATGTGGCTGAGCTGCACACATGCCAACTGTCACAACACGAAGCCGAACGTTTATATGCTCATACTGAAGCGCCAACCATTTTCTTAGTGCAAAAAAATCAGCCAAGCAAAGTGAGTGATGATTTAGTGTGGCTAAGTGGGCAAATTAAAAAGATTGTTGACCATATTATTTAGCCCAAAGCCGCTTACGCAACGCTTAGATTAGCCACTGTACAGAGGTGATAGGCATCCCCTGCCTTAGCTTAGGCTCCACCTCAGCTCCCACACAAACCCGCCGAGAATTGTTAAGCCAAACATACATCTTGGAGCATAAACACGTTACACTAAGCCCATCTTTATCCTAATAGATTCAGCTATGCGGACCGAAAATACAGCCACTCTTAATCTTATTTGGGGCGCCCTTATTCTTGAGGAGTTAGCACGTCTTGGCGTGCAACATGTGTGTATGGCACCGGGCTCGCGCTCGACGCCGTTAACCCTCGCCGCCGCCCAGCAAACTAAACTCCAGCGTCACCTGCATTTTGACGAACGTGGACTTGGGTTTATGGCCTTAGGTCTGGCAAAAGCCAGCCGCGCACCGGTCGCTATCATTACCACCTCGGGCACTGCGGTCGCTAACTTGTATCCTGCGATTGTTGAAGCTTGGCTAACCCACGTACCTTTGATCGTCTTAAGCGGCGATCGTCCGCCGGAATTACTCGGCTGCGGCGCCAATCAAGCCATAGTCCAACCGGGAATTTTTGCGAATTACGCCACCCAAGTGAATTTGCCAACGCCGGATGCGCATATCGCACCGCAGGCATTGCTCACCACAGTGGATGAGGCAGTGGCGAATCAAACTCGTCCAGTGCACATCAACTGCATGTATCGCGAGCCCTTGTACCCGAGTGAACTCAGTGGCGTGATTCTCGATGCCGAATCGCCTTACCTCAAACCACTGCAAACTTGGCTGCAACTCGCCCGCCCGTATACTCAATACGGTAAGAGCAAACAGCTGAGCAGCCCCAGTGACGATGCCATCATGCGGTTCGTCCACGGTAAAGGCGTGATCGTTGTCGGCACACTCACACCCGAGCAAGATCCACAGCAGCTTATCGCGTTATCGCAAAAAATTGGCTGGCCTTTGCTTACCGATGCCCAGTCGCAACTGCGCCAACATCCCGCGGCAATAGGCAATATCGACCAACTGCTACAACATCCAAAGGCACGCAATCTATTACAAGAAGCGGATCGCGTACTCGTGTTCGGCGGCCGTTTATTGTCAAAACGCGTCATCAGTTATCTCGCCGAGCAGAATTGGCACAGCTACTGGCAGGTGTTACCCGAGCAAGACAGACTGGATCCGAGCCACAATGCGAAGCACATTTGGCATGCTAATGCAGAGCAGTTTGCGGCCTTGAACTGGTATCGTTCATCCTCAGCGAACTGGGCGAATACCTTAATCACCTATAACGATGAATTGCATAACTTATTTGTGCGTAATATCGATCAAGGGGAATTTGGTGAAGCGCAGGTGATACGCGCTATCGCCAACACTCGTCCCTTAGAACAGCAGCTTTTTATTGGTAACAGTCTGCCTGTACGCTTGTACGACATGTATGCCCCAGTCAGTTGCTGCACAGCGACCACTTATACCAACCGTGGCGCCTCTGGTATTGACGGCTTGCTCGCCACCGCTTGCGGCATTGCGGCCCACGAAGGCAAGCCCACCAGTTTGATCATCGGTGATTTATCGCAATTGCACGATCTCAACTCGCTGGCCATCGCCAAAGGCTTAAGCAGCCCGCTGGTGATCGTGATCCTCAATAACGATGGCGGTAATATCTTTAACTTATTGCCGGTTCCCAATGAACAAGTTCGCAGCGATTATTATCGACTCAGCCACGGCTTAGAATTTGGCTATGCCGCTGCCATGTTTAATTTGCCCTATAATCAGGTGGATAATTTAGCCGATTTTCAAGATAGCTATAATGAAGCGCTGGATTTTCAGGGGGCTTCAATCATTGAAGTCAATGTGAGCCAAAACCAAGCCAGCGACCAAATCGCCGCGCTCAACCTTTGGGTGAAACAAAGCTAATGCCAAACATGGCCCGTTACGGCGATCCTTCACTACCGACCTTAGTGCTACTACATGGCTTTTTAGGCACTAAGGCCGACTGGTTGCCGTTAATGCCTGCGCTAAGCCAGCACTTCCATTGTATTTGCTTAGATCTGCCGGGCCATGGAGATAATCAAGCTGAAGGGTCGACTGAAGCTAAACTCGATTTCGACTTTTGCGTCGAAAACATAATAGCGCGGCTCGATAGCCTTAATCCAAGTCCCGAACCGTTTCATCTCTACGGTTATTCCTTAGGCGGGCGTATTGCCTTGCACCTTGCAAAAGCCTATCCGCAGCGCTTGTTAAGTCTGAACCTCGAATCCTGCCATCCAGGACTGGTAGACCCGCAAGAAAAAACGGCCAGAACCAAGAATGATACCCAGTGGGCCGAGCGTTTATTGCATCTGGCTAGCAAAGATTTTTTAAACTTGTGGTATCAGCAGCCCGTATTTGCCGACATGACTGCGGCCAAACGTAAAGCATTAATCAAGCAAAGATCTGCCGTCTTAGATCAGCATCCCAAACAGCTGCTTAAAGAGGTATTCGTCGCCACTTCACTTGCGCGCCAAGCATCGATGTGGGATGTGCCTTCGCAACTTGCCTGTGAGTGCCATTTCTTTGTGGGCAGCCAAGATACCAAGTTCCACGCCCTCGCCCAAGAATGGCAATTACACGCGCCCATCCTCGTCCATAGTATTCACGGCGCCGGCCACAACATACACCAAGCAGCTCCCGAGGCATTAATCGCAACAATAGTTAAGCTGCTAGGGTAAATAACAGCATTTAAATGTAGGAAATATATGATCTTAACTTCGCTTAACCTGTATCAATATCGACTACCACTCGACGTATTATTGCCCGTCGGCAAGCAACGCATCGACCACAGGGCAGGATTAGTATTGCAAGCCTGCGCCAGCGCTAATGTTGGTGGTGAGTATAAACAAGTCGAAGTTGAAATCGCCCCACTCTCTGGTATAGATATCGATGAACAAGTCTTAGTGGGATTTAGCCGCGAAACACTGGCTCAAGTGCAAACGGCGTTAACTGAGTTATTACCCCAACTCTGCGGTCAGCATATCGATACCCTGCTGGATTACGCCGAGCAAAGTCCTTACCCTTCCTTGGCCTTCGGTTTAAGTCTGTTGCATGCCAAGTTAATGGGTAAGCTCGATGCTATCCGCCCACAAACCGCCACAGTCCCTTTGATTTATCATCCAACGGATGCGGGCAAAGACTTGCTCGATAACAAGATTGCGGCGCTCGGCATGCATGTTCATTCGGTGAAAGTCAAAGTCGCGCAAACCTCAATCGAAGATGAACTGAGCCTGATTTATGGCATTTTACGTACCCGCCCCGATCTCAAATTGCGTTTAGACGCAAACCGAGGGTTTACACTAGAACAAGCGATCGAATTTGCCGCTTGTTTGCCCCTAGACACCATCGAATACATAGAGGAGCCTTGTCAAAATCCACAGGATAATCTGGAGTTTTATCAAGCGATTGGCATGCCCTACGCCCTCGATGAATCGCTTAACGATCCCGATTATCAGTTTGCCATGCACAATGGCCTAACAGCGCTCGTCATCAAACCTATGCTGCTCGGCAGTATTGAAAAGCTAGCTAATTTAATCGAGACGGCGCAAAGCTATGGCGTGCGTTGCATTATCAGTTCGAGTCTTGAAAGCAGTTTAGGCATTAGCGATCTGGCCCATTTAGCCGCGATTCTCACGCCCGATGAAATCCCAGGACTCGATACCCTAGCCTTTAGCCAAGATTTAGTCGTGTCATCGGGTAAAAAACACTGCCTTACTCTGGCGCAACTTGAGCCTATTGCACAACACGCCATTGATTCAACGCAGCAAAGTGATTTGGGTGCAGCCAAGCGTGAGGAAAACTAGTTTGTCTGACACCCGCCTATCGAAGTCGCTAGCACTGTCCCCCGTGCACCAAGCCGCACTGGCGTTTCCACAGCAGACGGCCATCAAATTGGCGGGACAAGGCATTCGTTACTCTGAGCTTAGTCAACGCGTTATCGCACTGGGTCAGCAGCTAAGAGCAGCAGGCATCGCAGAGGGTGAGCCACTCGCCTGTATTGCATTGAATAATCTCGAGATGATTTGCCTCTATTGGGCCTGCATCGATATCGGGGCGATCTTTTTTCCTATCTCACCTCGTTTTCCTCTCGCGCAGATCCAAGGTTTAATCGATGAACATCAGATCCGCTATGTTTGGAGTGCTGAGGTTTGTGAACTACAGAATTGTCATCACTTGCGCTTAAATTTTAATCGCATTAGCAGTGACTTGGTCCAACCTGTCGACTTTACTAGTCCAGCTAATGTGATTTTAACTTCAGGCTCTAGTGGCTTTCCCAAAGCGGCGGTGCATTGCTTAGCGAATCATATTGCCAATGCCGAAGGTGCCCGCAGCTTAATCCCACTCGAACAAGGTGATGCCTGGCTACTCTCCTTGCCCTTATTCCATATTGGCGGTCTTGCGATATTAAACCGCTGTGCCTTAGTCGGTGCCAGTATTGTCATACCAGATCAAGCGCTAAGTCTTGGTCAGCAGATTGACCAAGATCAGTTGACTCACATATCTCTCGTTCCCACACAACTGAGTAAGTTATTAGCCGATACAAGTAGTAAACTTAAAAGTATCAAAGCCCTATTGCTGGGCGGCGGCGCAGTCTCAATTGACTTACTCCAACAACTTAAGCAACGCAATATCGCCAGTTACACCAGTTACGGCATGACGGAAATGGGCTCGCAGATCACCACAGGTCACGCTTTAAGCGACGGTAGCAGTGGCAAACTACTCCCCAAACGTGAGCTCAAAATCGAAGACGGTGTAATTTTGGTGCGCGGCGAATGCCTGTTTATGGGTTATCTCACGGCGGATGGAATACAAAAGTGCGTTGAGCAAGATGGCTGGTTTTACACCAAAGACAAGGGCGAATGGGACGAAAATGGTAATCTGCACATTCTTGGCCGCGTCGATAATATGTTTATCTGCGGCGGCGAAAACATCCAGCCAGAAGAAATCGAAGCCGCGCTTAAACAACATCCACAAATAGACGATGCAATCGTTTTCGCCATACCAGATGTACAATTTGGCAATCTCCCTGCCGCCATCATTCGCGGCAGTTTAACCCACCACCCAGAGTCGATTGCAAATACGCTCGAACTGTTCCTTGCCAACAAAATCGCCCGCTTCAAACGTCCAAGACAGTATTATGTATGGCCAGAAAATAATGAACAAATAGGACTGAAAGTGAACCGAAAATCCTTGATCCGTGAGCTAACAAAAACAAGTTAGTCCACTAAAACTCAAGGCTAAGCTCCTGTAGTTCTTTAAGCTGTAAACTCGCAGGAAAAAAACGTTGGATAAATGTTTGCTCATCAATAGGACGAGAAAAACAAAAACCCTGTCCAATCGTACAGCCAAGCTGTTGCAACAATACTAATTGGGAATTTGTTTCAATACCTTCTATCACTAACTCCATATTAAGTGCTTGTGATAACGCTATCACGCTGGAAATTGCGGCTTGGCACCTAGGCTCAACACTAAGTTCACGCACAAAACAACCATCTAATTTAATTTGTGAGAAAGGCAATTCGCATAAACGTGCCAATGAAGAATGTGCAGCACCAAAATCATCAATCGCCAATTCAAATCCTAGCATTCGCAAACGGATTAAATTCTCCATATTCACTGCTGGCGCAGCCAACAAACCCGTCTCAGTAATTTCGAGGGTAATACATTGAGGAAGAATGTTAAATTTCTTTACCATATCGACAATCTGATACACTAATTTAGTCGAATTGAGTTGAGAGATATCGAGATTATAGGCGAGAGAAATCTGATTTCCTTGTTGTTGTAGTTGCTGTTGCAGAACACAACCTTGCTTAAACAGCTGCAAGAAAAGTTCATCGAGTAAGCCGTATGAAATGAGCGGCTCAATAAATACACCTGGACCTACAATCCCAAAATCTGGGTGATTCCAGCGCGCAAGCATTTCAGCACCTTTCAAGCTAAAACCGGCGACATCAAACTTAGGTTGATAAAAACCAACGAACTGACCCAGCTTTAATGCCTGTTCAAAATCTTCAAATGCGAAGCGAGTACAAACAATCGGACGGGAAGCAGTCTGACGCTTTTCAGTGCGACTATTAGTAAATCTATCAAGCATTCGCTGTAGATTCTCCACTGAGGGGCATTTTTTTAAATCTCCAAGGTATTCAAAATTAAGCATTTTAATCATCTGTGATACAGCTCGCCTGAGCTCTTTATCAATACTACTAAATAATGCAACTGAAGCTATACCGTACTTCGCTTTAGCTTTACGCAAAAAAGATAACCCATCAATACCGGCCATCATAAGATCGCAAATCACAATATCAGCATTATGATGCTCATCAAGCCAAGCAAGCGCATCTTGAGCTGCGCCAAAGGCAAAGACTTCAACATTGGCAAGAGACGCAAGATTATGCTCAAGTACTGCCCGCTGAAAGGGGTGATCTTCTAACACAATCACTCTTACCTTATCCATTGAATATCCTCAAAATTAAAATAATTTACAGTAAACAAACATTTTTGATCGCTGGCACATAAAATGTAGCAACTTTAAGCTAGTATGATTAGTGTGGCGTTTCAAACAATTGAAATCTGATTACGCGAAACAACCACACATAAAAGTTGATACTCTAGCAGAATGAGATTTTTTTGATGATTAAGTCCACTCTCTTCATCTATTCTACGACTATTATTCATTAAGCATCACCGAACAAAATGTAGGAAAAATCCTAATCACTTGAATTTATTTCACACAAGTGACTTACAAGGATAGAATCAAACTCAAATCGTCGCGGAGTTATAAATGAAGAGAAAAATATTAATAGTAGATGATCATCCAGTTGTTGTTTTAGCACTGAAAATCATTTTGGAACAAAGTGGTTTTGAAGTGATTGCAGAAACCAATAATGGTGTTGATGCGTTAAAACTCATTAAAGAACTCTCACCCGATGCTGTCATTCTCGATATTGGCATCCCCCAGCTAGATGGATTAGAAGTGATAGAAAGATCAAGAAATCTAGTTAAGAGCCCTCCGATACTAGTATTAACTGCACAACCATCAGATCACTTTGTCTCCCGCTGTATTCAAGCCGGCGCTTCAGGTTTTGTCTCTAAACAAAAGGATATGAATGAAGTCACTGGCGCGCTTAGAGCAATTCTCAGTGGTCATTCCTATTTCCCTATTGTTAACAATAGCAACATAATATCTAAATCCAGTCAGGATGAAGTTGAACTTATAAAAAAACTCTCAACTCGCGAAATGGCAGTTCTTCAACAATTAGCGGTAGGTTTATCGAATAAAGAAATAGCCGAACGTATGCTGCTCAGCAATAAGACTATAAGTACATATAAAACACGATTACTTGAAAAGTTAAACGCAAAAACCTTAGTAGATATAATTGACATAGCTAAAAGACACCAATTAATATGAATAAAACTAATCACGTGTTTTTTTATACTATCTTTTTGTTACTACCACTATTCTTACCTTTTTTATTATCAGCACATGCTGTAAATGCACCATACTATAAATTAAGTGGGCACCCTAATCTACATCCAGAACAGATAACACTTAGTAAAGAAGAACGTGATTACGTTAATAATAAGGCAACACTTAAAGTAGGGATCTCTGCACCTGATTATCACCCATTTGACATGACTATGAATGGAGAAAGTCAATATTATGAAGGGATAAGTGCAGACAACCTACAACTGATCAGTAAAATGCTTAACATCAATATCGATATTATTCGGTATCCCACTAGAGAAGAGGTCATTAGTGCCGTAAAAACTGGTGAAATCGATTTATTAACTACAGCAAATAACTACGAAGAAAATAGCGGCCTGATTCTTTCTACTCCGTATATTACAGATAGGCCTACAGTTTTCAGAAACATATCATTAAAAGGTCCGATCAAATCAATTTCAGTGGCCTATGAATACCTGCCAGATGATTTAGTGAAGCAAAAATTACCTGCAACAACACTTGTGACCTATCCATCGAGGCAAGCCGCGGTTGCAGCCGCAGCATTTGGACAAACTGATGCAGTTCTCATTGATCTTGCATCGGCTAATTATCTAATAAATAATGTTTACTCTGGAAAACTCACATTCGAAACCTCACTTCAGATTAATTCGAAAGGAACCGCGTTTGCGATTGCACCAAGCAACACTATTTTATTGACAGTTTTAAACAAAGCAGTGAGTTCAATATCGCTAGATGAAAATAGACTCATCAGAAAGCGATGGAGTGGTGGTGGATTTATTATACCAGAGCTAAATGAATTACCTAAATTTATTGACATTGAAAATCAGTGGATAAAAACACATAAAAAAATTAAAATGGTTGTTAATGAATACATGGCCCCATTAACATATATTGATAATCTAGGTAAGCCGGCAGGGTATGCCATAGAAACTGCAGAGCTGATTAGCTTATATTCTGGCATCGATTTCGAATATGTTGTCACCAAATACTTTTCAGAACAACAAGAACTATTGACTGATAACCAAGATATTTACCTAACAATACTCACACCAAACACAAAAAGGTCTGAGGATTTTATATTTTCTAAAGAATTCTCAACTTCTCCGTATGTTTATGTGCAACAGAAAAATACTGAAAACTCAATACTCCCAATTATAGCGGTACCTAAAGGTCATGCCGTTGAAACAGAAGTACGTCAACATCTAAAATTTAGAGGATTATTGCTCACGAGTAATTATATTGAAGCTTTAGATAAAGTTAAAAATGGCTCAGCTGACAGTACAATTATCCCTTTAAATGTTGCGGACTATTATACAAACAGCTATTTCAATGACCAACTTGAAGTTAGCCATGTGGTGAATGAAATACCGGATGTTACGGCGGCATTTGCACTAAAAAAATCCGAATTTATACTTCAAGAGATCCTCAACAAGACCTTATTAACCATTCCTCCCAATGAGCTACAAGTACTTGAAAATCGCTGGAGGCTAAATACGTTACCTGCAAACCAAACATGGAAAGACTATCGTTATACTATATATACCATTCTTATTGCCGCAACAATACTCATTTTAGCCTCAATTGGCTGGGCATATTATACTCGTCGTCATTATAAAAAGCGTCTTGAAGCCAATCGAGCGCTTGATTCTCAATTATTGTTTATGCAAGAAATTGTAGATGGTATTCCTCATCCTATATATGCACGCAATAAGGAGATGGAACTTATATTATGCAATGAAAGCTATGTCGATGCTTTTAAGACTACGCGTGAAAACCTGCTTGCTAGAAACATCACAAGAGAAGCGCTAAAAATAAGCGAAGCAATTGAAATTGAAAAAGAGTATGCCAATATTTTAAAGACTGGTATATCCTACTTCAAAGATAGAGAAATGCATATAAATGGTGTAAAGCTAAATGCTTACCATTGGTTTAAACCGTATAGGGATGCAAAAGGGGAAATCGAAGGTATCGTTGGAGGCTGGATTGATATTAGTGACAGAATAAAACTTCTAGAAGATCTTCAGCTGGCAAAAAATTTAGCAGAAAGTGCAAATGAAGCCAAAAGTACATTCTTAGCAACTATGAGTCATGAAATTCGTACACCTATGAATGCCATCATAGGTATGCTTGAATTAGCCTTAAAAAGTGCTAATTCTAGACAGGTTGACTTAAATTCAATAAAAGTTGCTTACGACTCAGCCAATGGCTTGCTTGAACTTATTGGCGATATTTTAGATATCGCTCGCATTGAAGCGGGTCAACTCACGCTATCACCTGTTAGAACGGATCTAAAATCAATTGTGGCGTCTGTAGTTAGAGTCTTCAATGGTCTAGCCCATCAAAAGAGAATAAAACTAGAATTAGATTTCGATAATAAGATTAAGCAAGATGTATTGGTCGATCCCATGAGAATTAAACAAATACTGTCAAATTTGATCGGCAATGCCATTAAATTTACCAACAAAGGTTCAGTGTCAATAAAGGTATATGTTGGTGATTCTGTTAACGAACAAGTTTCATATATCTTCACAGTCAAAGATACTGGTATAGGAATATCTGTTGAAGACCAAAAAAACCTGTTTAAACCTTTTTCACAAGGGCATGGTTCCCACAACAATTATGGTGGAACGGGACTTGGCCTAATGATATCGAAATCCCTTTGTGAGATGATGGGTGGCTCTTTACATTTACAGAGTGAGGAAAACTCAGGTACCGAAGTCAAAATGGAACTTAATCTAAAACAATTGGATAATTTAGATGACATTATAGAATCTCCTGCAGTAAGAGTTTCTCAATCTAAAAGTTCATTTCAAATCCTTATTGTCGACGATCACCCAGCAAATCGCTTACTACTTGCCCAACAACTCCGCTATCTAGGACACTCTGTAGATGAGGCTGATAATGGTGAGCTGGCACTAAAAATGTTTAGAGAACATGAATACCAGTTCATAGTAACAGACTGTAATATGCCAGAAATGGACGGGTACGAGCTCAGTAAAAGAATCCGCCAGCTAGAAGAAACATTCAGATTCAATACTTGTATTATTATTGGGTATACTGCTAATGCACAGATAGAAGTAAAACAAACCTGTCTAGATGTAGGAATGGATGAGTGCCTATTTAAGCCGATAGGCCTTACAGAACTAGATCAAACACTCAATAATTTTGCAGAGCGAGTACAAAATGAAAGCAGTAAAAAATATTGTGACTTTGATGTCAATTCTCTCCTTAAACTCACTAATAACAACACAGAACTAGCAGCTAAACTTCTGCGAGAACTAATATCATGTAATACAAGTGACTTAGAGAGTATTTTAAATTCAATTAAAATCGAGGATTTTAGTCTCACTAAAAATCTTGCACATAAAATAAAAGGTGCGGCAAAAATCATTGACGCTAATACCTTAATTTCTGTCTGCGAACAAATAGAGATTTCTGCTAGTTCTGAAGCAATGACACAACTATCGACTCAACTCGAACATTGTATTCTCTCGCTTGAGAACGAAATAAATATTTTTTTACTACAGACTAAACATTAAAATATGCAATATGAGCAAAATTTTAGTCTAGTCACTTTTTCACACATTTTCCGAGAACACTTAGTAAAGAGTACAAGTGTTTTTAACACCTTGCTAAATGAGAAAAATCACTTAGCAAGGTGAATCATGTCAACAAGAATAGATGTAAAATCGTTAATGCTAAATTAAAAACTGAAGCATTGATGTTTGCCGACATGATTAGTTATCCGCAGTGATCGGAGAACCCGCATGATGTAAGGGCGCAGAATATCTGGGCATAAATCAACTTCTGCAGCACACGAAGCTGAGTTACCATTGAAGTAGTAGCTTGAAACCTTGTCATAAATCGAATCAATATCCCAAGACG
The DNA here is from genome assembly GCF_031932025.1 of Shewanella sp. SP2S2-4. Lineage (NCBI taxonomy): Bacteria > Pseudomonadati > Pseudomonadota > Gammaproteobacteria > Alteromonadales > Shewanellaceae > Shewanella > Shewanella sp. SP2S2-4. The sequence goes on along the minus strand of NZ_JAUOER010000007.1, from coordinate 94,315 downwards.
AACACCTCTTATAGATTTATCCATAAAATTGGCACTCACATGAATAGTGAACTAGAGTAATAATTAGAAAAATTATTCATTAGAGGAATATGCCATGAACTCAGCTCTCTATCTTATCATTCTGACTGCCGCAATCCACCCACAAGCGAGCAATAACATCACTTTTTCAGGAGTAGTTCCAGGGGAAACCTGTAATATTGACAGCTTAACAGATGCAGACATTACAAAAAAATCAACAATAAATTTGTGTGATAAATTTATAAATACAAAAGTCTACACTAAAAATGTAGACATAAATGATACGAAAAATGAAATAATAGTCATAGAGATTAAATAAAATGACTATGCTAAAAATATTATTTCCGATATTTTTACTCACTCCATTTCATTCATGTCAAGCGATAACGCTATTAACAGGAAGTAAAGCAGTTAACTTAAGCCAAAGCAAAGTAGCTGTTTGGCTAGCAAACAATCGAAATAAAGAAATTAACTTAAAAGTTTGGGTATCAGACACTGATGACTTCACAAAACCCAGCGATAATTATACTGTTAACATTGTAAAAAATGAGCTTAGTATAAATGGAAGAACGTTAGTATATATACAAGCGAAAAATATAGCGGTTCATGATGAAAAAACAGCTAAAATATGTATTTATGAAGAAATGGAATTAGCCAAGCCAAGATTAACCATTATGTCAATGGAATAGTTTGAAGCATAATCATCATTATTTTATACTGATTACGTTAAAACCTATTTTTATCTACAATATATTACAAAAACATACGAAAATGGATAATTGACGACATTAGATATTAATAGTTAATGAGGCTAATAGTAAAATTTTATTGTACTCATTAAATTACCTTAACGATAAATTGTGTCGAAAGGTTAGCAGAGTACAAAATTAGATAAATATTTGTCTAATTGAAAAATTGAGATTACACATATATCAGACTCTGTCAGATTCAATTAAAGGTCAAAGCCCCAAGTATATTTTAGACTTGGGGCTAAACTATTATGCTACACTCAATTGCTCTTTTCAGTAGCAACCCTTATACCATGTAAATATCCTGTCATACCAGTGGAATATACCGTCACTTCAGTAAGCCTTTCATTTGAAGGTATATCGATAATAAAATCCTGTACACTAGTCAATGAACTACTTGTTCCCTTAGTTCCACAGCCACTTTCATTGCCAAGAGTGTTTACGACACCAAAATAACTAATTACTCGCTTAGGATCTGAAACATACTGGTAAAGCCCTGAACGAATATGTAATTTAGTGATAGACGTTCCTACTGACAAATTCATTATACTGCCACCAGTTCCACCTATATAATTCGAAGAAGAGACACCTAATGCATCCACAATTAACCCACTACGACAAAAAATGTCATTACCAGCAGAAAAGTTAAATGTCTTATTAAATAAGGGGCTGCCATTAAGATAGGTTAAAGTACCATATGTCCCTTTTAAATCTGCGCCAGTAAAATAAATTAACTTATTTACTGTCTTTCCATCGAGGGGGTGACCTACTTCAGAAAGTTTAAACTGCAATTGATATTGTCCAGTCTTAAACCCTGCATGAAAAACTTGTTCGCCATTTCCTTTTGGCGTAGTGGTAAATGTAACATCACTATTCGTTAAAGTAACATCCCCAAGAAATGGTTGAAAAACTGACTCAGTTTTACCTCTATAAAAAACTGAATAATCAAATGATGTTGCCGTTTTCACAGTTTGTGGTAATGGAATTTCAATAAAATATCCGCCCATGTCAGAATCATCGGAAACACATGTTACATAGGCAAATTCATGTGAGAATAGTTCAACAGGCACATCAGAACTACGCATGTCAATTGCACTATAAGAGATCCCTTCAATTAACGGTGAACTGGACCAGTATTGCTTTTGAGTTGGCCAGTTTCCGACTAATATTCCAGTACTCTTCAGCTCGATGAGCTCATTCAATGTTGGTAATCTTCCCCCCTTAGCTTGACAAAAACCGGTTGCAGCCGTGTATGAAAAACTAGCAGCCGTAAATATTCCATCACTTCCCGGAATATCATTTTCTGAGCTTGGTTGGTAGCTTAAATCTAAAAATTGAGCTTGATCTGAGCTCAGTGGGGCAGAAAAACTAACTGAAGTCGTTGGAACTACAATATCAGAGTAATAATTGACCACAGTAACAGCTATGTTAGCCGAAGCAAAACCTGCATTATGATCTGTCACAGTATAAGTAATATAATAAACACCCGGGATAAAGGATTTAAATTTAATTTTTGTATTAGTGACATCCTCAGGAAATGCAACCGTTGCTAGACCATTAAAAGAATGGACATCATACAACTGAATGCTACCACCATCGGGATCTGATATATAATCGCTAACATCAATAATAACTTCTACACCGGGCTTAATGACCTGAGGCGCAACTGGATAAGAAAAATTTTGAGCGAGTGGAGCGGTATTAATCCCTTTTGAAACAGCGACATCTATGCTTCCAAGATAAACAGCGCCTGCATTATCTTTCATCTCATATAAAATTCTAGTAATACCAGATTCTTGTGCAGTGTAGTTAATTTTGCTATTTGCCACATCGACAGTTGAAGTTCCTGAACCAAGAACAGTTACATTGTCGGCTATAGTTAAACCAGCGGCAGTGACATCAATAGTACCAAAAGCATATTCTGCCAATGTAAGGCTTAATGGGGGCAATTGTACATTTTGTGCACTTGAACTCTCAACAAATACAGAACGACTAATTGCGCTTTTTTTGATGTTTTTGCTATTTTTTACCGTATACTTGAATAAACAAGAACCATCCTCAGTAGAGGTAACCTTAAAGCCATTAGTTTCCCTTAGTACATTCTCACAAAATTTATCACCTGTAAGTAATTCTAATGAATCTAAATATATATCCCCACCATCTGAGGATGCTGTAAATGGACCTAGATCAATAAAACCTTGCTCATTTGTTTTAAAAACATGAATAGTATCAATTGCCGATACATTGACATCTATTACATCAGGTTGGGTAGGATTTGAAGGAAGAGTATTACTTTCACCATTCTCACCACAGCCAGCAACTAGAAATAACATTAATATAGGGAAAATAATATGTCTCATTATAGCCTCGAATTAATTTTTCAAAATTAGAAATCAGCTTCAAATAGGATGGTGAAGCTATCTGTATAGATACCACTTTCAACATTCGCTGCTGCAATATTTTCGTACGATACATTCAATACAAAAGCAATATTTTTTTTATTTCCTGCAACCGAATTCAATATTGTTGATTTGTCAGAAAGAGAAAGAACCCCTCCAGAAACTAACCTACTATCTGTGCATGCAGCACCTACACAACTAATACTATATGGAATAGTATTAGTTAATGTTAAACTGCTAAGATGATAGGTTCTATCTTGCAAAATCATTTTCATACCTTTATCAAAATTTCCGGTTGCATTCACTTGGAAATCTGTAGTAGCAGACACAGTTTTTTGGATTTTGTCATAAACTGGTACTAGTACCCCTCCACCATTAATTACAACCGTACTAATGTAAGAAGGATTATTAAATATCTGAATTGCAAAAGATTGTCGAATATCTCTATAAGTTAATGCTCCGCTTGAGGAGTAGTAATAATAACGAATAGTAAAAGGTATCACTCCCGAATATTGACCTTTAGGCTTTTCATAAAACAGTTCAAGCAACGCTGTTTCATCAAAATAGAATAATGGACGCAGGAAAAAAAATGGCGTTTTTGAAACACCATTATTAATCAATTTATTATAAGTACAATTCCCCGTCCCAGCCAAATGGACTACATTGCCAAAAGCGATACTAGTATCACAAATTTGTTGTGTGCCCGGATTATCTATTACATCAGCAATTGAATTACTACCTGCATTATACTCTATACCTGTAATAGTTAATGGAAATGTAATAGTATTACCACCATTGCTCAGCGTAATAGAGGATAATGGCTGAGGAGATGCCATAAAACCTGGCCGCCATTTCGTTGTAGGCGTCAAACCACTCTGAGGTGACCAAGTGCTTAACGTGTTCTGACCTTGAGAAGAAACAAGGTTATCCCAAGTTAATTGACCATTCGCAACCGTTCCATTCAGGGTAAAACAAAATCCAAACGACATAGGCAAGAGTAATAAAATAGTTAATAAAATTTTCATGATCATAATTGTGATTCCGGCTCTAATGCAATTTCTCGCTTATAACTCTCATCATGATTATATATTGAGGCATTAACCTTTATTGCTTTCATATATTCAGGAATGTTAAACGTTCTAAAACGTCCTGCAATCACTCTTTCCTGTACTCTACAATCCATAGTCTTATCCATTGAGCAACGATCAATAACAAAAGTCAGCATCGTATTACCTTTGTTAAAGATCTCAATCACACTGCCATTTCTTTTTATGCTATATTGCATATCGCTTTTTTCTGCAGGTACTACGTAGATAACAGAATATCCATAATTTACTTGAACAGCATTTTCTTGTTCTTCACCTTTTTTTAAATAAGGTGAAGGCTCAAACACTATACTAAACGTCCTATCTTTCGTTTTGTCACACTTTACCTTATGACAAAGTGAACGTATGCCAACATCCTTAACTCTGCTTGGTTCAAGAATTAATTTAGGGCTCGTCGTCATTATCTGCCAACTCTGAATATTTTGCTTCGTATACTCAGTACGTATAACCTCACCAGCATTATCCGTTGTAATTTCGAATATGGACGTTTTTATAAAGCTAGTTTTAGGGAGATCATTTGTTACCGTAACTACACCATTACCTTTAGTATCAGAGAGTAGAAACATAGTATCAACCTTCAAAGCGTTTGCACTAAAACTAAAAGCTATCACTATAAGAAATAAAATTATTCTTTTCATACTATTGACCTTTACTGTTTTCACGCATCGCTAAGGGTTGATTTATTACATCTAAACTATGATTTTCTTTCGCATAAAGTTGAATACTATCAATAATAGACTGTTGTGCGCTCGAAAGTGTTAGTGATTCTTTATTATCTAAAAGTAAATATAAAGCTATGTCAGAACCAATTTTTCTTTCATATATCTTACTATCAAGTAACGTTAATTGCTTAATCTGAGCTTGAACAAGTTTACTATCATCAAAGGTTCCAACATAGTAAAGCTCCGAATCCTTAGATAAGCGCTTATTGGGCACTCTTACAAATGTTCTTGGTATCGCGTCAGGTAAACAATAGTTATCACCAAAATTCATGTATTCTGTATTAGCATATTCACTAGGCACTAAGCACCTATCTAGACCTGCATATAGTGCAAATTCAGTACCTTCCATAAGTGTTACACGAAAAACACCATCCATCAGTTTAGTCACATCAATACAACCAAAGCCTTTACATTCAACCTCTTCTACCGGTTCATCGAAAACATCGGAGAAGGAACTCACAAAGGTAACGACTGGTTTTAATTTTGGCTTTATGACAACAACACTACCTGGGTAAGTAAACCCATCAAATCCTAGATCACCTTTGTTGTGCAGTGAAACACTTTCAGTATCGATATTGATGTTATAACTATCATATGTACTAATCGGTATTACTTTACTGTCATCGTAAATAAACTGCTTATTTTCCAGTTTATTATTTTTTCGTATTGTAACAAAGCCATAAGCCTCATTCCCATCTGGAACTATTTCTTTAATATCAGAATCAACAATTGCATATGCATCGGAACGTAGGTTAATAAAATGAATATTTTGGTTAGTGATTATCTGGCTACTTGAAAGGTTGCCTGATATGCCATAATTTCCATCACTATTTGTGTACATATTTGCACCAGCCCTAAACTTGTCTGCTGCAGCTGATATCTGACCATGGGCCTCATTAATCGTTTCATTTCTCGAATCAGAATAGACAGAAGCAAGTTCAAGAGAACTATTCACATTCTGGTAATCAATAATATCATTCCTTACAATCCGACCTCTGAATTCGTTTCCTAAATCGGAACTATTATATGCACTTAATTTTGTCTCCCACTTACTTCCGAATGGAATTTGTAGCGTAAGAAAAAAAGAATTATTGTCAGTTACATGATCATAATCAACTGTGATATCGACCCTAGTATTATAAGGTAAATTATACCCGGCACCTATGGTAGAAACGCCATACTCTGTATAAACATTGCGACTTAAAGGTGACTGATAGCTACCACGACTATAAGTATAATAAGTATTAATTCCATTATCGAAAGTATAAAATAAATTGCCTGATATTTTTTTATATTCTAAAGCCCCCATTAGATAAGCGGCTAAGGTATCGCCACTTTCGTTTTGGTCAAATCTTTCATACTGGACTGAAAAATACTGTGTAGCAAACACTAGGTCCAGTGAGATTGCACTAGCACTATACATTGATATAGAACTATTAAGACTACTGCCCATAGGTAAATACCATTGGCTACCAATAACTGCCATCACGCTGTTATTAGAAATCAATCCTCCGCCAGCGACAACGAGTGAGTCGAGTAATCGGTTAGAATAAAGCGCACTAAAAAATGAGGAATTATTAAAATTAGATTCAAGTTCAACTATTGGTATATCGTTATTTTCAAAGTCGATTGTGTCCGTAAACAAAGATCTTGAACCATTCATCAAGCCTGCAGTGAATAAAAAATCACCCTCGCCAACATTAGGGATATTCATTGTCTCATTAAAGATCGTTTTCTTCTCTGAAGACACCACAGTACCAGCAACTACAACTTGAATTTCAATATCATAACGACCAGTCGGCATCTCGCTGTATGAAATAAAACCTTGCCCTCCTGATATGGATTGCTGCTTTATCACTCGCCCCTCTCGAGTTATCCTTAGCTCGCCAGCGGATGGAGCAAAATAGTATAGACGCTCATAACTACGCTCATTATTCAAAATAAGATTATTTGTTGTACCATAGTTAACAGATGTCTGTTTAATATAACGTGTTGGGCTAATCATGTTAGTAGAATTAAAAGATACGCCGTTATTAAACTGCCCAACATATAATCTATTGTTATCATTAAATGAAACATCGTAAGATAGCTCATAAAATTTATTAACCGAATCACTCACAGTAAAATCAGAGGTTATATGGCCATAGGGCAAACCTTGAATTGATTTATTATTCAAAGCAAATGAAGAAGTGGATTCATTATAAATATTAGCAAATAAATCAACGTGATTTATAAATGCATTATCTTTATTGTATGATTTAGCATGCTCAACCTCTACCATAGGTTTATCAAGATATTTTCCATTGATAAATACCGTTAGCAATGATGCTTCATAGTCGTAATAAAACTCATATTCTGTAGGGACGACTGCGCAATCGCTGATATATCCTTCACATGCACTGGTATTTTTTATACCTATAGCAAGATCGGCCAATATTTTTTGTGATATTTCCTCTGAAACCCTATTTTTCACAAAATAATTTTTCAATTGCACTATTGAATTAAAGGGATCTTTTGGTAATTTCACCGTATCATAATTTACGTTTAGGTTTATACTACTACCTGTTGTATCCTCAAGTCCTTTTATTGATACTAAGCGCTCATTAAATTCAAACAGTTCTGCAAAGCCTTCAGGTATGCTCGAGTCAGACCAAGAATTCCCAGTAAAAAAAATAGCTAATATAACGAAAAAATTGCAAATTTTCATATGTTAAATTCAACCCTGACTGAAATATTTCCCGAGCAACTACCTTCACTAAGATTTGTGTTTGCCATTTCTAAAAAGCTAATATCTACTGGATAATAACCTTCCCACAGCGCATTATTCTTAATATTAAATTTAGAAATTGAAATGCGACCATTAACAGGGATCGCAAAGCCATCAATGCTAATTTTTGCAAAACCAAAGGTATCAGATTCCAATGACGATACCAGTGTAGTGACTTGATTTAAACTATTTACACATACTAAAGTGTTATCTGTCATCAATATGGAAAAACCATTGTTTGCATCTTGATCCGAAACGCTTGTCAATACTGACATATTCGTTTTGACATTAGTAAATGTTCGAATATTTTTATCAAAAACTACGGTTAATATTTCTGGAACAAACCTAACATCTAAAAACTCACCTGCTGCAAATTTATTCTTATCTATCTCTGTTGTCAGTTGAACTTGCCTTGCAATAGGTACGGCCTCTGAATGAGGCGATATGAGAATAAAAATTAGCATTATAATAAAGATAAACACAATCTTCCCTCATTCAAAAAAAACACCCATAAAGGTATGGGTGTTGATTTATCTACCTATTTCTAATATCGTAAAAAGTTTTTATTAAACTTTTTCAGCTACGATAGTAATTTGAGCCTGTACAGCACCGCCTGCAATAGCAGCTTGTGCTACAGACTGAGCAACAGATAAACTCAATGTTTGTTCTGCTGCCACCTGTGCTCCAACAACCCACGGAGTACCATTGGCAGATACAGTTAATGCTGCTGTTGGTGTTGCGCCACCTGAGTAACTCACTTGAGCATTACTCAATGTCCAGTTTGCAGCTGCAAGCGCGCCAGTAATCTGGGTAGCTTCAGTATAGTCATGTGCTTCTACAGTCACTGCAGTAGATGTAAAAGTACCATCAGTAGCCACAATCAACTGACCATTTTCAATGCTTTGGCCAGCTAAACCAGTAATAATTAAATTAGTACCAGCGGTTGAACCTGGAACAAAACCAGACCAAACGATATTTGCGACTGGATCAGCAGCCATAGCAGAAGTTGATAAAGCCATAGCTAAAAATAAGATTGTCTTTTTCATTAAATTTCACCCGTTATATAATTAAAATTTCTGTTTACATTAAAAATCTTTATGCAACAGAGTTAAACATCAGTGCTACTGAGTGTGGTCATTATCTGCGATAGCGAATCCGAACCGAAGAGGAGCAATCCCGCCCACGTGTAGGAAGATTCCTAGCGAGCATTAGCAATTCCAACTAGGAGCTGCTACGCCCAAAGTTAGCTGAAAATCTGCGTTAACCGTTCGCAAACCACCAAGAGCGAAGAAAAAGTTACATACTCCGCAACATTCAATCGTTCAAATAGGAAGTAAAGCTTAAGAAGGATAATTACAATAGAGCACTAGAAAATGCTCAGTGCAGGAGTTAATAGTAATGGCCACAATAAATTTCATCAGATTATTACTACAATGAATAATATGTTGATAAGAAATTTAGAAATAGGATTTTAATTTAAAAAACAACATAATTTAGAAGGCATAACCATGAGAAAGGATATTAAAATATCAGGTCATAATTTAGTTTGAATTTATGCTTATGCTGATTAGTTGCCAATTAATTACAGACTGATATTTATAAAAAATAGATAAAAATACAATTGTAACTAGAAAAATAACTTTAATAAGTAATAATTAACTTACGACATACAATATTCAATGTTATCAGTGTTCAAATCTAGTGCTATACGACTCTTCCACTGCGCATAGAAGATTGTTGATACATTGCGGGGCAGCAACCATCGCACTTGGCTATCGTCTTGAAAATAATGAATATTGTTTTTTTTAAGCAGCTCAATTAAAACTCTCGTCTCAAATTGGCATAAAATGACTTCAGATCCCAATACATAACTAAGCTTTAAGTCCTCGCGTTCAAAAGCGATACCCTTGCAAATTAACCAAAACAAGCTCTGCTGACATACTTCGACGCCCCCATTGACACGAAATGCAGTACCCCAACCAGATTCTGATGATAGGGCTAACTTAGTGATCATTGAGAACATAACTTCCCACCTTTGTAAGCATTAAAAAAACCGCATAATGAGTATCTATCGTAAATTGGCGGGCATCCCTTCTAACTTAAAAGCTTTCCTTGGTACATAATCCATCGCTACCCGACCAAATCTTCCGTGCTCAATATCCATATCAACTTTGCTTAAGGCGATACTCAAAATGCGGAGGAACAAGAACGTTCTGTAATAAGCATCGAAAACAACTTTTGAATTGAGGCTCAAAAGTTACAGATATATTAACTATTTATAACGGTTCTAAATGTAGGATAAATCTGATGTCTCGTGGTGAAATCAGCCATAGTTGCGTACGTTTCAATACGATTGAGCTTTATAGCTATAGCGAAATTCACTTTAAGTGTCGCGATTAAATCTATTCTTTCTCCCATAAAAAAACCTGCCGCAGCAGGTTTTTTTATGTTTAAGTTACAATCACTTTACACGTGACGTGACTTAGGCTTCCATACAAGCTTTTAGCTTGTTCATGGCATTTTTCTCAAGTTGGCGAATACGTTCGGCCGACACTTGGTAAGTCTCTGCAAGTTCTTGCAGTGTGGTTTTATCGTCATCTAACCAACGGGCGCGCAGAATATGCTGGCTGCGTTCGTCTAAGGTCTTGATGGCCGATAATAAACGACCTTGGGCATTCGATTCCCAGTTGTCGTTTTCAATGTTTTCCGCTAAATCCGATGAATGATCTTCCAAATAATGGACTGGGGCAAAATCATGCTCCTCGTCTTGATCATTGGTTAAATCAAATGCAGGATCTTGCGCAGCCATACGTGATTCCATTTCGGTCACATCGGCCTTAGATACACCTAAATTTTCAGCCACCATAGTGACTTCTGCATCGCTGAACCAACCTAAGCGTTTTTTCGCTTTACGGATGTTAAAGAACAACTTACGTTGCGCTTTAGTGGTCGCGACTTTAACAATGCGCCAGTTTTTCAGCACATATTCATGAATTTCAGCTTTGATCCAGTGCACAGCAAAAGACACGAGACGCACGCCAACATCGGGATCGAAGCGTTTAACCGCTTTCATCAAGCCTATGTTGCCTTCTTGGATCAGATCTGCCTGTGGCAAGCCATAGCCTGAATAGCCTTTAGCAACGTGCACTACAAAACGTAAGTGCGACATAATCAGTTGCTTCGCAGCTTGTAGATCACCAGTTTCCTGTAAACGCTTGGCCAACTCATACTCAGCCTCAGCGTCCAGCATGCTGATGCTAGTCACTGAATGGATATAAGCTTCTAGACTACTGGCGCCCTGTGGGACTGTCAGTGCCATTGATTGCGTTTGAAAGGTCATTCGCTCTCCTACATTTATCAGACTACTTACGAGTGCATTCTAAGGTTCGATAACAAAATACCCTAAGAATAAGCTCACGAACTATCGGCTAATTGACAGAGTATGTCAACCTCAGCTCGTTTGCGGATACCCTTTTTACCTCGCTGAAGTAGACATTGCAAGTGAACAAAAGTTCATTCCTCAGCATTTTTTTCATCACTTTTTTTAGTTTAATCGACTGATTATTATGAAGGTTCAATCGACCGTAAATGCTGGCGTACAGACAAATACGAACCTAACCAGCCTAAAAATGATGCCAGTCCAACCAATTGCAGCAGTTCAGTAAAAGTGAGCGATTTCATCTCGAGCTGACTGCCATATAAGCCCAACAGCTCGGCAAGAGCCGAATCGAGATACCAGACTAATAAATTAATGATCAGCCACGCCAATATGCCGCCAATCACACCATACCAAATCCCAGTGTAGAGGAATGGACGCTGAATAAAGGCTTCAGTTGCTCCGACTAGCTTCATCACTTCGATTTCGCTGCGTCGATTCATAATTGCTAAGCGAATCGTATTACCTATCACTAAGACCACAGCCAGCACGAGTAATGCGGCAATCGCCATCACAGTGCGTTCAAGAAGACGCACTACCGCCTGTAACCGCTCTAGCCATTCGATATCTAAACGGCCAAAGCTAATCTCAGGCTCGCGCTCTAGCTTAGTTAACAGTTCACGGGCGCCAACTGGCGTTGAGTAACGCGGTGTCGGCGTGACGGTAATGACCGCTGGCAGAGGGTTTTTATCTAAATAGGCCAAGGCCTCACCAAAACCAGATAAGCGTTGAAACTCTTCTAGGGCTTGGTTTTTATCTATGTACTGCACTTTATCCACTTCGGAATAAGTACGAATCCGCGTCAGCAGGCTCTGAATCGTTTGCTCGCTGCGATTGTCTTCGATAAACAAAGAGATCTCCGCAGCGCTGTTCCACGAGCTGGTAATGGTCTCAGCGTTTTTAACTAACACTTGCAAAGCCGCAGGCAAACTCAGGCTCACACCCAATACCGCCATTGTCATCACGGAAGACACTGGGTTGCGCCAGAGTTCTCCCATACTCGCCATCGCTTGCTGTACGTGACGAATAAAGAACATCACAATCCGCCCAGACAGAGGTAACTTACTGCGGGTTAATTTAGCGCTGTCGCTCATTGCCCTTCACCTCTATTCGTCGGCGCGCGCGTATGCACGCTAGGATGTAACTCCTGTGCGCCCAACATACGACCCTGTTTGAGGGTGAAAGTGCGATATTTCATCCGCGCGATTAAGCCTAAATCATGAGTAGCGATTAACACGCTGGTTCCTGCATCGTTGAAGGTTTCAAACAGACGCAAAATATCCATCGATAATTTAGGATCTAAGTTACCCGTTGGTTCATCGGCGAGCAGCAGAGGCGGTTTGTTCACAATCGCACGGGCAATGCCGACGCGTTGCTGTTCACCGCCGGACAACATAATCGGGTTATGGCGCTCTTTGCCATATAAACCCACCATGTCAAGGGCGCCGGCCACTCGCTTACGGATTTCACCATGGGAGAAACCTTCAATCACCAGCGGCAAAGCCACATTGTCGAACACGCTTCGGTCCATCAACAGGTGATGGTTTTGAAAAATCATCCCGATATTGCGACGCAAATAAGGCACATGTTTAGGGCTAACTTTGGCGATGTCGTGGCCATTGATGGCGACACGACCGGTCGTCGCCCGCTCGATAACCGTGATTAATTTCAACAGCGTACTTTTACCCGCACCTGAGTGGCCGGTTAAAAATGCCATTTCACCTTGTTGAAGATGAAAATTCACATCTTCCAGCGCCATTTGGCCGCCAGGATAAATCTTACTGACCTGCTGAAAATCAATCATAAATTAGCTATCCGCTTTTTCTTGAGTGAACAAGGCATCGATAAATTCTTTCGAATTGAAGGTTCGCAAATCATCAATTTGCTCACCCACGCCTATGTAACGGATCGGAATATTAAACTTGTCGGCAATCGCAAACACCACGCCGCCCTTAGCCGTTCCGTCTAACTTACTGATGGTAATACCCGTTACACCTACGGCTTCTTGGAATAATTGCGCTTGGCTAATCGCATTTTGTCCTGTGCTCGCATCTAGTGTCAGCATGACCTCATGCGGCGTATCTGGGTCGAGTTTTTTCATCACTCGCACCACTTTCTTCAATTCTTCCATCAAGTGCGCTTTGTTTTGCAGACGACCCGCAGTGTCAGCGATCAACACATCCACTTTACGGGCTTTAGCCGCTTGCAAAGCATCGAACAGTACAGAGGCACTATCGGCACCCGTATGTTGGGCAATCACAGTAATATCATTACGTTGACCCCAAACCTGTAACTGTTCTACCGCAGCTGCACGGAAGGTATCGCCCGCGGCTAACATAACTGACTTACCTTGGCTCTGATATTGTTTGGCTAATTTGCCGATAGTAGTGGTTTTACCCACACCATTAACGCCGACCATTAAGATCACAAATGGGCCATTTGCATTGTCTGGCACTAACGGAATTGCGACTGGGTCGAGCGTCTTCTGCATTTCTTCCCGTAGCAAGTCATATAAAGCTTCAGCATCTTTCAATTGCTTACGCGACGCTTGCTCGGTCAAATTCTTGATCAAACGCGTGGTTGTTTCGACGCCAACATCGGCGATTAATAACTGTTCTTCGAGTTCTTCAAACAGATCATCATCGATTTTCTTGCCGCGAAATAGACCAATAAAACCACTGCCAATATTCTCGCTGGTACGCATCAAGCCGCGTTTCAGACGAGCAAATAGCCCTTCTTTAACGGGTCTCGCCTGCGGCTCTGGCTGCAATTCAGTAACGGGCCCAGCGGTTTGCGCAGCTTCGGCCTGTTGTTGCGCTAACGCCTCTGCTTGCTCACGTGCTAATGCTTCAGCAGCGAGTTGCTCCGCAGCTAACGCTTCAGCGGCAGCTTGTTCGGCGGCAACACGAGCACGTTCAGCTTCCTCGGCTGCAGCTTGTTCAGCCGCCAGACGTGCCGCTTCGGCTTGTTGTTCTGCTAAACGTTGAGCTTCGATTTGTGCTTGCTCTTGAGCAATACGCTCGGCTTCAGCCTTGGCTTGGGCTAATTGCTCTGCCGCAGCTTGTTCAGCGGCTAACTTATCTGCTGCAAGTTGTTCAGCTTCTAACTGAGCTGCCGCCAGTCGTGCCGCTTCGGCCTGTTGTTCGGCTAAACGTTGAGCTTCGATTTGTGCTTGTTCGTGGGCAATACGCTCGGCTTCAACCTTGGCTTGGGCTTGAGCAAGTTGCTCTGCAGCTGCTTGTTCAGCGGCTAACTTATCAACTGCAAGCTGTTCAGCTTCTAGCTGAACAGCCGCCAGACGCGCCGTTTCGGCCTGTTGTTCGGCTAAACGCTGGGCTTCAATTTGCGCTTGCTCTTGAGCAATACGCTCGGCTTGCACTTTCGCAAGTTGTTCCGCTTCTAGTTGTTCCGCTTCTAACTGAGCAGCCGCTAGACGCGCCGCTTCGGCTTGTTGCTCGGCTAAACGCTGGGCTTCGATTGCGGCTTGTTCTTGGACAATACGCTCGGCTTGCGCCTGCTCGGCAGCTAACTGTTCTGCGGCCGCTTGAGCCTCTGCCTCAGCAGCTAAACGTTGCGCCTCTGCGCGTTCCTGTTCTAAACGCTCTGCTGCTTCAGTGTCTTGTGTTGGAGTAACAACTGGAGTTTCAGCGACGACCTCATCTTGTGACTTATCTTTACGAAACCAGGAGAAAAAACCTTTCTTTGCCATGTGTGATTCCAGCGCTCTACTTCAGTGTTGAATTTTGAATAAGACCCTGATGTTATACCAGATTGCCTCGGCAATTACGCCCAAAAAGTCGGCAATTAGCTAAGCTCACTCAGCCTTCTCACCTTTTAGTGAGACTTTGATATAAAATAGTGGCCTTTATTAAGGTGGCATAGTCTACCACTTTCTTTCTTCAGGCAAAATCACGGGGGCACTTTGGTTAAGAATCGAACGGTCAAAAATAATGTGACCAAAAGTCCAACAGCCAAAAATAAACCCGGTAGCGGTCAAGTGCGGATCATCGCGGGCCAATGGCGTTCGCGTCGTTTACCTATTCAAGATCTCGAAGGTTTACGCCCGACAACAGACAGAGTGCGCGAAACCCTGTTTAACTGGCTTGCCAATGACTTAGTTAATGCGCGAGTGCTCGACTGTTTCGGCGGCAGCGGCGCTTTAGCGCTCGAAGCCCTATCTCGCTATGCCAGTTTCGCCAAGATTATCGAGTTGCAACGCGGCGCAGCCATGCAATTAAAAGAAAATCTGCAAACCCTAAAATGCGACAAGGCCGAAGTGCTCAACGCCGATACCTTAGTGGTGTTGCAAAGGGGCTGCGAGCAAGGTTTCGATGTGGTATTTATCGATCCGCCCTTTCGCAAGGGATTGGCAGAAAAGACCATTCAACTGCTCGATACACAAGCTTGGCTCAATGATGGCGCGCTGATTTATGTCGAGATCGAATCTGAATTAACCCAACTGGCCATTCCACCTTGCTGGCACGCCTTGAAAGAAAAGAATGCGGGACAAGTGAGCTACCGCTTATATCAATATCAAGCCGACAACACTGCCGAGCCTATCGAAGTTGAAAGCCATGCCCTTGCTGATTAACCTAGGTAAAGCCATTACCCTCATCGCTTGGTTGATGATGGCCTACAACTTGGTTATGCCATTTGAAGGTAATGTGGCGATTATTTTGAATATCCTGTTTGGCATAACCTGCATGATGCACTGCTTCCAAGTGGCCATTTTCCACATGCTATTTAAGACCTTACTGCCATTAACAAAGCTTGATTATCTGCAAGTATTTATCTTCGGTATTTTTAGCCTGTTAGCTTATCGACAAAAAGTGATGACTCCAGCGAGTTAACCTAACATTTAGGCACCGTCAGGTACTCAGACACGGACAGCAAAAAGCCCTCAACAGAGGGCTTTTTAATGACTAACGATAACGTAAGTTAACCGTTAAACCTTATCCTTTAGGGTAAGGGTGAGCGACGCCTTTGTGACAGTCGATACAGGTTTTTCTGTCTTCTGGGGCTTTCTTGAAGTTATTGCTGTGCATTCTCACTGCCATTTTGCTCATATTTTCTGATTGGTTTTCATAAATACGGTTGTGACAGTTTTGACAGGTTGAAGAATCGATTGCACGAAGGTAATCACGCGCTAACTCAGCTTGTTCTTTACGGTTTTCATCTAACCATGCTTGCGTGTTAAAGCCATCGATAGTTAAGAAACCAATAACGTCCTTAGAAACGATGATCTTTTTCTTCAGGTATTGGAATGGTTCCTGTGCGATGTGACATTGCTGACACTGAACCACGATACCCACACGGTTGTTACCGTGGGCAGACGCCATCACTTCATCTTTCAATGAATGTTGGCTGTGGCAGCTCATACAGAATGCGTCTTGGCTGGTTGCATGTAAGGTTGTTTGGGTTGCGAAGTAGCCCACAACACCGATAACAATACCGACGACCAGTAGCGCCAGGATTGAATATTTTGCGCTAGGTTTAAATAGTGCACGCCAGTTCATCACTCTATCTCCAAAAATTGTCAAAATTAGTTTTTATAAGACTAGTTTATGTTCTTTCATTTATTAGAAATTTGATTTTAAGCCGAAATTTGCCGATTAAATTAACCTTAAAAGCGCAAAATGAGACTTAGCTCTAACTATTAGGACGACATTTGGTAAAAACCGCTAGCTGAGCTGCAATGCACTTTAACTAAAGCTAATGCAATCACCCCATAATCGCAAGTTAGCGATTATCGCGATGAGATTTCCCCTTTGAGAATCAATAACTATCAAATCATTTCTAGAAAATAGAAATGTGATCTAATCGACGTTTTGTTTAATTATTAGAAGTGGTCAGGAAATAAATCATTAGAAATTAGAAATTAAAAATTGAACGCGATATGAAACTTTATCGGGTTAGCTAAGGTCTCTAAGGGTAAGCAATCAATTTTCCGAGTTATCATGGCTAAATTTTGGATCACCATAGCAGTGCTATTTTCGCTAATCGCCCAATCGGCGATGGTGAGTGCTATGCCAACTTCAGCCAATACCAATGGCCACAGCAGTCAAACCATGTTGATGATGGATGCAGAAATGAACTGCACCATGCCAGATTGTTCTGCATCCGATTGCTTGCAACACTGCCAAGATAGTATGACAAGTCATTGTCAAACCCATTGCCTATCATCACTTTACCTTGAGCCTGCAGTGCTAGAACTGGCCTTCGCCAACCCAGCAAGCAAGCGTATTGCCATCCAAGGCTGGGCGATGCAAACTGCCGATCTTGGACTCACTACGCCGCCTCCCACCTCCAATTCACTGTAACGTCTTTCGTTTTTTACAACGTAAAACCGACTAAACACCTTTGATTGCGCCGCTGCATATTCGCACCGCAACGAGGTACAGAGAATTTTTGGAGTTTATTATGAAAACCACTTTATTGAACAAAAGCTTACTAAGCCTTACTTTCGTTATCGGTGCCTTGTTAAGTAGCGCGACTGTCACAGCCGCCAGCTTAAAAAGCACAGATGCGCTCAGTGTTATCAGTATCAATGGTGTGCCAGCGACACCCTTTAAGCCTATCCAACTCTCCGCCGGGAAAGTACTGCTCGAGCTAAAATATCAGGATATTTTTAATTATCGCGCCGATGATAGTGGTAACTGGGTTAAATCAGCGCCGCTTTACTTAGTGCTGGATGTGAAGGCGAGTGATAGCTACCAAATCACCCAGCCCAAAATAATGACTGAAGCTGAAGCGCGCCAATTTATTAAATATCCAACGATTCAACTCAGTATTAATGGTGACAAAGCGGGCGAATATCCACTGCAAAGCCACAGCCAGCTGATGGCGAAAATGTTAGTCAGCAATCCCGCTTTCTAATTTAGAAAAGCAAAATATTTAATTTGAGGCATGTGCTGAAATGTGAGTTAAATCATTACAGCATAATGCCTCTATGCTAGACTCGAGCCGTTCATCATTTGGAATACTTATGCATCACACACTCGGTCGTTACTTTTTAGTCATGTTCACTTTACTCGCACTCGTCGGGCAAAGTGTTGTGTCTAATGGTCACGCCATGGTGCCACACACTATGGATATGAGTGCGATGAATCATGAAGCTTCCCCCCAAATGCACCATGCTGCCATGATGCAGATGAACACAGAGAACCCTTCTGACTCACATTCAATGGCCAACGCGGATTGCTGCAACGATAAAATGCTTCCCGGCGCGAAACAGCATTGCTGTGATGGCACCACATCATGTTCAAATGATTGTGGTCATTGTTTGACGATTTCAGTCGCTGGCACTCTATTCAGCCCACACCTCTGGCCAAGTGTGAGCATGAGCGATACTGCAATGGCCACTCCTATGCCTCATTTCCACTCGATCTCTTTGTCTTCGGCCTTTAAACCTCCGATAGCCTAGGCCTACTTTGCGCTTAATGGGCAAATCGCCCTCAAGAAGCCAAGCTAAAACGACAATTCAGTTAGCCCTAAGCTAACGCCAAATTAGCCGTTTATTGTGGTGCCTTATCGTTAAATCATGCACCCGAGTCTAGCAAAACGTTGATAACTGAGCCGAATGCCAAGTTTGGGCATCAATCCGTCTATCGAAGCGAACTGCTTTGAACCACTGTGCTCACAGACGTTTATGCGCTCATATTCGGCCGTTAATCCGATGGAGTGAATAATATGAAAACACTAACTAATCTCGCCTTAATCGCATTCTTGCTGACCAGCACTAGCGTGTTTGCCACGGCTGCGCCGCACGAACATCAACACGACAATGCAAATCCACAGCAACAAGCACAAACCTATGTTTGCCCTATGCACCCCGAAGTGACTGGTAATAAAGGCGATACTTGCCCTAAATGTGGCATGGACTTAGAGCCAAAGGCGACGGAAGTAAAAACGGCTGAAGGTACGATGCACAACGCGCACGAACACCACTAAGCTAGGCTGGAGATGAGGCATATGAACCAATTTAATACAGTAAAAAAGCAGGCCCCTAAGGCCGTACTGATCTTGAGTAGCTTACTCATCAGTACGCCTTGGTTGAGTCATGCCCAGCTGGCGAACACACAAGAGCACACGGCGACCGAAGCGGCAGCAAATTCTGCAACTGCGCCTAAGAATAATCCGTTAAATCAAGTGAAAACCTACACTTGCCCTATGCATCCCGAAGTGCTCAGCCATGAGCCCGGTCGCTGCCCTAAGTGCAATATGTTTTTAGTTGAGAAACTCGATGCCGCGAATCCTGCGGCCGAGCATGCACAGCATCAAGTCGCAGATCACCAAGCCTCTGAGCATGCGCAAACCTCTGCCGCCAAAGCTTCGAGTCAGGTATTCGATACCCCAACACCTAAGGCCGACAGTTTAGTTAAAGCCCAAAATCATGTGACAACAATCAAGTACGTTTGCCCTATGCATGCCCACATTATCAGTGATGTACCCGGCACTTGCCCTATCTGCGGTATGAACTTAGAAAAGGTCGAAACGGGCGGCAATACCCAAGAAATCAACATCAATGTATCCGGCAGCATGCAGCAAGCGTTGGCGTTAAAGGTGGCCAAGGTTGAACGCGACACACTGTGGAAATTTGTCGAAACCGTCGGTCAAATCGACTATGACGAAAGCCAAATCACCCATATCCATGCCCGCGTTACTGGCTGGATTGAAAAACTGATGATCAAATCCGTGGGTGATACCGTAAAGAAAGACCAGCTGATCTACGAGATCTATTCCCCCGATTTAATCAACGCCCAGGATGACTATCTGCTCGCTATGGACACCGCCAAAGCAAACGGCCAAGGCCGCTACAAAGATTTGGTGCGCAATGCGGGCTTACGCTTATCCTTCCTTGGTTTTAACGACAGGCAAATCAAACAATTAGCCGAGTCACATCAAACCCAATATCGGGTACCTTTCTACGCCAAAGAAGACGGCATAGTGAAAGCCCTCGACATTCGCGATGGCATGTATATTCAGCCTTCGACCGAAGTCATGTCTGTGGTGGACCTCTCCAAAGTTTGGGTGATTGCCGACGTCTTTGAGAACGAGCAAAGCTGGATTGCCAAAGGTCAGAAGGCCGAAATTGCCGTTCCCGCCATGAATATCAGCGGCATCGAAGGCACGATCGATTACATCTATCCTGAGCTTGATCCTGTCACTCGCAGCCTGCGAGTACGAGTAGTGCTCAACAATACCGAGATAGATTTAAGACCTAAAACCCTCGCCAAAGTCTCACTATTCGGTGGCCCGAATAAAGATGTGCTAGTGATCCCGCAGGAAGCCTTAATCCAAACGGGCAAAGAAAACCGCGTGATCGTCAAGCAAACCGACGACAGCTTTACCGCCAAGGCCGTAACCGTCGGCATGATGAGCCAAGGTAAGGCCGAGATTATTTCAGGCCTGAATGAAGGTGAACGTGTGGTGATTTCGGGGCAATTCTTACTCGACTCCGAGGCTAGCCTCAAGGGTAGTTTAATGCGTTTAAGCAGCGGTCATCAGCACTAGGAGCGCGTTATGTTGAAATATATTATCGAGGCGTCCATCAGGCAGCGATTTATGGTGTTGATTATCGCCATCATGATCACTGTTTGGGGCGTACAGGAGCTGCGAAAAACGCCGCTCGATGCGCTGCCGGATTTATCCGATGTGCAAGTGATCATTAAAACCCCTTATCCGGGTCAAGCGCCAAAATTGGTTGAAGAACAAGTGACTTATCCCTTGTCGACCGCCATGTTAGCCGTACCTGGTGCTAAAACCGTGCGTGGTTATTCCATGTTCGGCGACTCTTACGTGTATGTGATTTTTGAAGATGGCACCGACATTTACTGGGCTCGCTCACGGGTGCTCGAATACCTGAGTCAGATCAGCAGCCGTTTACCGCAAAATGTGCAACCTTCCCTCGGCCCAGATGCATCTGGTGTTGGTTGGGTGTATGAATATGCGCTAGTCGATCGCTCCGGTAATTTAGATTTATCGCAACTCAAGAGTCTGCAGGATTGGTATCTCAAGCTAGAGCTGCAAAGCGTGGCAGGCGTGTCTGAAGTCGCCACCGTCGGCGGCATGGAGCAAACCTATCAGATAGTGCTTGAGCCCGACAAAATGGCGATCTATAAGCTCGATATCGCCACCATTAAACAAGCCATTGATAAAGCCAACAGCGAAGCCGGCGGCTCAGTGATCGAAATGGCCGAAGCCGAATACATGGTACGCGCCAAAGGCTATCGCCAGACGCTAGAGGATTTTCGTGAAATCCCCCTTGGTATCACCAGTCCTTCTGGCACAGGTTTAACCCTCAAAGATGTTGCTACTGTGCGTAAAGGCCCAGCTTCACGCCGCGGCATAGCCGAACTCGACGGTGAAGGTGAAGTCGTTGGCGGAATTGTGGTGATGCGTTACGGCGAAAACGCCTTAGCGACAATTGATGCGGTGAAAGCAAAACTCGAAGAACTCAAAGCCGGCCTGCCCGATGGGGTTGAGATTATCCCAACCTATGACAGATCCCACTTGATTCTTAAGTCCGTCGACAACCTGTTTAGCAAAGTCGTCGAAGAAATGTTGGTGGTCGGCTTAGTCTGTTTGCTGTTTTTACTGCATGCGCGCTCCACACTCGTGGCCGTGATCACCTTGCCGCTATCCATCCTTATCGCCTTTATCGTGATGAATAAAATGGGTGTTAACGCCAATATCATGAGCCTTGGCGGCATCGCCATTGCCATCGGCGCCGTGGTGGACGGCGCGATTGTGATGATCGAAAACTTGCACAAACATTTAGAGCATTTTAAAGCGGATCATGATCGCGAACCCGATACGAAAGAGCATTGGCGTATCGTCACCGAAGCGTCGATTGAAGTCGGCCCAGCACTATTTTTCTCATTAATTATTATCACATTAAGCTTTGTACCTGTGTTTGCGCTCGAGGCGCAGGAAGGTCGATTATTCGCGCCATTGGCCTACACTAAAACCTTCGCCATGGCAGCGGCGGCCTTTTTATCCATTACCTTAGTGCCGATTTTGATGGGTTACTTTATTCGCGGCAAAATCCCCAGCGAACGTAGCAATCCCATCAGCCGTTTCTTGATCGCGATTTATCAACCTTCACTAAAACTGGTGCTGAAATTCCCTAAAGTCACCCTGATGTTAGCCTTAGTCGCGCTGGCCAGCGCTTGGTATCCTATGACCCGCATGGGCAGCGAGTTTATGCCCGCACTCGAAGAAGGCGATTTGCTCTACATGCCAACGGCATTGCCCGGCATCAGTGCCAGCAAGGCCGCCGAAGTGTTGCAGCAAACCGACCGCTTGATCAAAACCGTGCCCGAAGTGGCCCGGGTGTTTGGCAAAGTAGGCCGCGCTGAAACCGCGACCGATCCCGCGCCGCTGACCATGCTTGAAACCACTATCATGCTTAAACCCCATGACGAATGGCGTGAAGGCATGACCTTAGATGGCATCATTGCCCAGTTACAACAAACCGTAAAAGTACCGGGACTCACCAATGCTTGGGTGCAACCCATCAAAACCCGTATCGACATGCTCTCGACGGGGATCAAAACCCCTGTCGGCATTAAGATCACTGGAGCCGATGTCAACGAACTGCAAAGCATTGGCACTAAGATTGAAGCTATCTTAAGCAAAGTGCCACACACCAAATCGGCCTATGCCGAACGCAGTGGCGGCGGCCGTTATATCGATATCAGTCCGAAACTGGATGTGGCCGCACGTTACGGTATGACGTTGCAGGATATTCAAGATGTGGTGCGTTACGCCATTGGCGGTATGGATATTGGCGAATCAGTACAAGGCGCCGAACGTTATCCTATCAACCTGCGTTACCCCCGTGAGCTGCGCGACAACATTGAGAAGCTGCGCGAGCTGCCCGTGATCACTAAGTCGGGGCATTATCTGCCGCTACGTAACTTAGCCGACATCGAAATTAACGATGGCGCGCCTATGTTAAAGAGTGAGAATGGCCGCTTAATCTCTTGGGTGTTTATCGATATCGAAGGCACCTCTATCGGTGAGTATATCGCCACCGCGAAAACTGCCTTAGATGCCGAACTCGTCGTTCCACCCCGTTACAGCTATAGCTTTGCGGGTCAGTACGAATATATGCAAAGGGTCGATGCTAAGCTTAAACAAGTGATCCCTATGGCATTAGCCGTCATCTTCATCCTGCTGATGATGACCTTCGGCTCCACCATTCAGGCCAGCATTATTATGCTCAGCCTCCCCTTCGCATTGGTCGGCAGTACTTGGTTGTTATATCTACTGGATTACAACATCTCAGTGGCCGTTGCTGTCGGTATGATTGCCTTAGCGGGTGTCGCAGCCGAGTTTGGGGTGGTGATGTTGGTGTATCTCAATAACGCCATCAAACACAGGCAAGAAAAAGATAATTACCACAGCGTCAATGACTTGAAAGAAGCCTTGATTGAAGGCGCCGTCATGCGGATCCGCCCCAAAGCGATGACAGTGGCGACCATCTTCTTCGGCCTACTGCCCATAATGTGGGGCGCAGGTTCGGGTAACGATGTGATGCAGAAAATCGCCGCGCCGATGGTCGGCGGCATGGTCACAGCGCCCATACTGTCGCTATTTGTCCTACCCGCACTCTATCTACTGATTTACTCGCGTAAATTAAACAAAGACGCTGCGCACGTAAGTTAGCAGCAAGAGAGCACCCATAAAAATCCCCTCAAGCTATTAAGGTTTGAGGGGATTTTTCATTCAATCAGATTAAAAATCTAATTAAGGTTTGAGGGGATTTTTCATTCAATCAGATTAAAAATCTAATTTAGCAGCAGTGCCACACACCACTCTGAGTAAAATAAGCCTCTTAGTTTATAACGCTTATGTGTACCATTAACTTAGCGCACCACAGGATTGACCCGACTTACTGCAGCAGAAAGGATTCCATCACATGACCAAGCCATTTTGTTTGACCATCCGCCGGATATGGCCGCAAGCACTTTCCCTTAAAAGCCTATCGCGTACGTTACTTGCGACGTTCGGTTTATGCGCTGCGTTAATCATTTCAGCAGCACCTGCCTTTGCCGCGCCCGCGACCGGTGAGTTCGTTGCCGATAAACGCTGTGAGCTATTTCAATCGAAAAATAAGCAGACGAATCCAGATCAATGGCAGAGCAATATTGGTGAGCGCTACCCAGTACTCGAAATCCTCGGCAACAGCGCCAAACCTGATTGGCTGCGAGTGCGCACCAACGCAGTGAAGTCTCCCATGCGGTGGATCAGTGGCGCTTGTGGTCAGTATCTTTCCAATGTTGCAGGCAGTAATGTATCGACACCTGCAACAGCGGTAGAACCCGCGCAAACCACTACAGCATCGGATATCAAAGCCAAAAGCCGAGACGGCCTTAAAGAGCATGGCACACCAGAAAAACGTCAAGGAGATCAATGCCGAATCGGCGGTGAATTTGACGCCAACGTGCTGGCATTAAGCTGGCAAAGCACCTTCTGCGAACTCTATGGCCGCCGCAAAGCCGAATGCCGCGCCCTCAGCCAAACGCCAGAATCGAGCCAGTGGCAACACTTCAGCCTGCACGGACTGTGGCCGAATAAACAACAATGCGGCACTCGTTATGGCTATTGCAGCACAGTCAAACTGCAACCAAATGATTTCTGTACTTATCCTGAGCTTGAACTTAACCCATCGGTGCGCAAAAATTTAGAAGAAGTCATGCCAAGCGCCCAATATGGCACCTGTTTAGAACGCCACGAATGGTGGAAACACGGCACTTGCCGTAGCCAAGACCCTAACGAGTACTTTTTATTGGCAACCCAGCTGACCCAAGCGGTCAATGCCTCGGCATGGGTACAAAAATTTATTCATGACAACATAGGTAAGAGTGTCAGTAAAAGTGAGTTAAACCAAAGTTTTGATATCAGCTTCGGTCAAGGCGTTCACACTAAAATGAGTCTAGAATGTGGCAAGGGATTACTGAGTGAAATCCGCATTAATTTGCCCGAGGTCATTAAAGCCTCAGACTCCTTGCCTAGCCTACTCGCCAAAGCTAACAAGGCAGGCAGAGGCTCCTGCCCTGAGACAATCATGATTGATAATGCTAATTAAACAAATGGTTAGACGAATAAAAATGGCGACTAAGTGTCGCCGTTTTTAATCTTAAATGTGACTCGTCCTAAATATAGCTGTCACACCTGATTAAGCTTGATTACCGCAAAGGTGGCACCTTGGGCGTCGGCTATCACAGAGAATCGACCCACATCGGGGATATCACTGGGCGGAATGCACACTTGCGCGCCTAACGCTTGGGCTTTTTCTGCAAATGCATCGCAATCGGCTACTGCAAAATAAAGCAGCCAATGGGGAGATATATCGCCCCATTCGGGCATTATGGTCATCATGCCGCCGATGGATTGACCATCAACTTGCCACTCAGAGTATTCGATGTCCGGCATGTCGCTGGGCGAGTTAGTCCAAGGGAATATTTTGCAGTAAAAGGCTTCTTCAGCGCGCGGCTCTCTGCAAGCCAGCTCAACCCAGCAAAGAGTATTGAGTTCACCCTGACAGCTAGCACCGATATGATTCTTCGCTTGCCACAGCGCAAAACGTGCGCCTTGTGGATCGCTCACCTGCGCCATCACGCCCGCATCACCTACAACATGCGGCCCCATATGTACTTGGCCGCCCGCCGCTTGAATCGCTGCAATGCTGGCATCCATATCATCAACGGCAAAGTAGACTCGCCAATGGCTAGGGATCTGCGACTCTGACTCGGAAATTTGGTACATGGCACCTAAATCATCCCCCGCTAAATTGAATAGCGAAAAATGACCTTCTGGGATTGGCATGTCTACTGAATCCCAACCAAATAACGCTTGGTAGAATGTCTTAGCAGCTTGCCAATCGTGGCTTGCGAGTTCAACCCAACATGCATGTCCTTGTGCGTACTGAGTAATTTTCATCATTTGCTCCTTTGTCTTTACAATCATTCGAGTTAAGCCTGAGTTCGTACTTCTGTCCAGTGTCGAGATAAAAAAGATCTGCTGGATTACAACTCAATCGCCAAATACAAAAAAGCCCTCACGCAGAGGGCTTAAATCATCGAAACAAATTAGGAATATTGCGGCAGTAAATTTGCCATCGCGAGCAGATGACAAGCACCCGTGACTATGCCAAATAACACCACAAGAATAATCAGCGGTGTACCGCCTATCACTCTAAAACCTGTGCTCTCGGGGAATAACTGCCGCGATTTATAGGCCATCAGCGCCGGGACGATAACCGCCCACACTGTCGCCGCTAATGCCGCAAAGCCAATCGCCACTAAGAAACCGTCGGGGAACAGTAATCCTAAAATCGTCGGCGGCACAAAGGTCACTAACGCAGTTTTCATCCGGCCCGAGCGCGAATCGTCAAAACCAAACAAGTCGGCGAGATAATCAAACAAACCTAAGGTCACCCCTAAGAAAGATGAAGCCACGGCCAAGTTAGCAAACAGCGTTAACATACTGTTCAACCAGCTACTCGCCATCACCTCAGACAAAGCGCCCACCAAGACCCCCATATTGCCGCCTTGGGCAATAATATCGATAAACTGGCTGCGGGGAATATTGCCCATAGTCGCCACTAACCAACAGGCATAAATCACCAGCGCGATAAAGGTGCCGACGAAAATCGCCTTGATAATGGTGGTGGAATCTTTGCCGTAATACTTCACTAAGCTGGGAACGTTACCATGGTAGCCAAAGCTGGCAAGACCAAAGGGTAGCGCCGCCCACAGATAAGGTGAAAAGCTATTATTACCATCGGGTTCGAGCAACTTAGTCACATCGATTTCGATCAGTAAATTGCCGATTGCAAGGAAGAAGGTAATGATCATACCGCCGAGCATAATCGTGGTAATGCGATCCACGGCCTTAGTGCTGATCAATACGATACTAGCCAACACTATGGCAAACACCAGCCCAGCAACACTTTGCGGTAACTCAATTCCCATGCCCTGCAAGCTGTGATTCACAATCGAGCCACCACCGCTGATATAGGCATAAGTCAAAATATACAGCACGAACGCGATAGAAACGCCGTTCACTATCCGCCAAAACTGCCCTAAGGTTTGCTTGCTTAAAGTATCGAAGCTAGCACCCGGTTCGAAATGCAAATTGGTTTCGAGCAGCAATAAGCCCGACATCAACATGCAAAACCAAATGCCCAATAACATTAAAATCGAATAGCCAAACCACATACCGGCACCGACCACGGGCAGAGAAAACATCCCTGCACCTACGGTCGTGCCGGCAATAATCATGGCGCCGCCGAGCAAGGACTTACCTGCGGGCTTATGCTTAGCCGCATTCATATGATTTGCCATTAAACTGTATGCTCCGCGGTGACACTCGCCACTATCGTTTGTTTCACTGACGGACGTAATAAGCTATTGGCTTGATCTCGTATGCGATTGATATTGGACTTATCTTGGTTATCCGCTAGATAGCCCAATTCTTTGAGCTTAACGCTCAAGGTGCCGTAAAGTTTCTTATCGTAGAACTCAGGCGCGGTAATGCCATGCAAAGCGCCTAAACGCTGGGCGAGTAGATGACTCTCAGACTCAAGTTCTGAGCGCTCCATCTTAGGTCTGTTCGCTAACAGATTGAAAATAATGGCATAGCGTTGCAGAGTCTCGCTCACTGAACTGGCTAACAATAATAGTTGGCTAGTGTGTTCAGGCACGACAGTTAAGGTATCAGTCTCGACTACTAACCCTTGTTCAATGAAGAAATCCAGCACTTGATTGACATAGGCAGGTACATCTTTAATGCCCATAAAGAGTTCGGCTTTCAGCAGTGGATAAAAATCGGCAACGATTGACACCACTTGCTGACGCGGGATCTGCTCATTATGCGTTAAGCAGCTCGCAATTAATGACGGCACAATAAATAAGTGAATGATATTGTTACGATAGTAAGTCATAGACACTGCCTGACTCGCTTCGATAGACACGATTTCACCTAAAGGATCGGCACAAACAACAAACTTATTCAGCTCTAAACCTTGCTGCACTAAATGCTTACCATCACCTTCGGCAACCGAAGTATAAGTAGTGTAAGGCACTTTTTTGAGTAGGGTCAGATACAGATCAAGCTGACGCTCCAGCAGACTGCGCTCTAAGGCATTTTGATCTGTGGCCAGCAACACTAAACTCGTCAAGGTCACCGAACTCGCCGCTGCAGCATCGTTAATATTTGTCATCACTCGATTCGCCAGCACGTTTACCGCTGGCGTTAACCAGCTTGGTTTTTGCTCAGGATCATCGGCCAACTCAGTACGCCAGTTTGGCGCGCGCTCATTTAAGAAGTTTTGCAGAGTAATCGGCTCGCCAAAGTTCACATACCCTTGGCCGAAATTACCAAGTTTGCGAATCGCACCAAACACCTGCCACACAGATTCTTTTTTCTTTTTCTTACCACTTAACTCTTTATGGTACGTCGCCACTTCCATCACATGGTCATAGCCTAAATACACAGGCACCAATGTTACCGGACGCTCGATACCGCGCAGCACGCTGTTCATCGTCATAGCAATCATGCCGGTTTTTGGCGCCAATAGACGACCGGTACGTGAGCGGCCGCCTTCGGAGAAGTATTCCACCGAATAACCTTTAGCAAACAGTTGGTCTAAATACTCACGGAATACTGCGGTATACAGCTTGTTGCCATTAAAACTACGGCGGATAAAGAAGGCACCACCGCGACGAAACATAGGTCCCGCGGGCCAGAAGTTGAGGTTAATACCAGCAGCAATGTGCGGCGGAACCATGCCTTGATAATACAAAATATACGATAACAGCAGGTAATCCATGTGGCTGCGATGGCAAGGTACATAAACGATCTCGTGACCATCATGGTGCAGCTGGCGAACTTGCTCGGCGCCTTTAATGTTGATCCCGCTGTAAAGCTTGTTCCACAACCAAGTTAAGAAACGCTCGGCAATACGCACTAAGCTATCTGAGTAATCGGCAGCAATTTCATCGAGATACTCAATAGCCGTCTCGCGCGCTTGGGTCTCAGAAATCTTTTTGTTGGCCGCTTCTTCTTGAATCGCTTTACGCAAGGACTCGGATTTGAGCAGCGAATGAAACAGTGCTTGGCGATTTGGCAGCACAGGCCCTGTCATCACCTTACGTTGACGGCGGAAATGCACCCGCGCGACCCGCGCTAATTTATGGGCAATCCCCATGTCAGTGCCGTGTTCGTCGGCCATGTATCGCAGAGATACCGCATTTGAAAACTGTACGAAGTTATGTCGACCTAAGAATAAAATCATCAAGCATTTGCGCAGCCAAGTCGGGTTTTCCCGCTCAAACACAGCCGCCTTCATAGTGTCGTCTTCTTTCCCTGGCGTGCGGCCCCAATACAGGCTCACGGGCACTAGTTGAATGTCTAATTCAGGGCGTTCCTTATGCACGGCCAACAAACGCATAAAGCATTCGAGGAAAGGCTCGTTACCGGCACGCTCACCAAACAGCGGCTTACGCCCTTGAAGGCAGACAACCCGAGGCGCAATCACACCATTTGCCACTAAAGGCTCATAGGGGCTCGGTAGTCCTAACTTAGCCGTTATTTCACTCAGGGCAGCGATGTCACTCAGCGATTCCGTTTTCATCACATAAGCAAGGGGTCTGGAGGCATCCAGATTCAGATCGGCAAAGGGATCCTGAGGCACAACAATAGTGTGCACTAAGTGTTTTTGGATCCAGCGTAATGATTTCAACCAAAGAGAGTCGTGTTTAGGCATTATTCTTATGCAATTAAGTACGTTTACTAGCCCGGTAGAATACCAGACTATGGGTAATATTCGCTAATTCTCTCCAACATAGCTAAAAAGTGGTTAATACTTGCGCTGCAAATAATACTGTATATACTAACAGTAACTGTATAGAAAAACAGGAAACACCATGAGACCTTTGACGCCACGCCAAGCTGAAATTTTAGAGCTAATTAAACGAAATATTGCCGATACTGGCATGCCACCCACACGGGCAGAAATCGCGACCCGTTTAGGTTTTAAGAGCGCCAATGCGGCTGAAGAGCATCTTAAAGCGTTGGCGAAAAAGGGCTGCATTGAGATCATGCCGGGCACTTCGCGGGGCATTCGCCTACCTGCGGAAGTCGAAGATTTAACTGAAACAGGTTTACCACTTATCGGTCAAGTGGCTGCTGGCGAACCTATTCTTGCCCAAGAACATGTCGAACAGTACTACCAAGTCGACCCGAGCATGTTCCATCCCGCCGCCGATTTCTTACTGCGGGTTAAAGGCGACAGCATGAAGAATATCGGCATTCTCGAAGGAGATTTGCTGGCAGTTCATAAAGTACAACAAGCTAGAAATGGTCAAGTGGTTGTCGCGAGAGTCGACGACGATGTCACTGTTAAACGTTTCGAAAAAAAAGGTAATGTAGTCTATCTACACGCCGAAAATGAAGACTATTCCCCGATTAAAGTGGATTTAGGCTATCAAAGTTTAACAATTGAAGGACTCGCCGTCGGTGTGATCCGTAATGGAGATTGGCTATGAACAAACTACTTGGCAATGCACCCCGCCACCCAGGCTTGTGGCTCGATGAAGTCCGTGATGCCGACTATGACTGGCACCATGCACCTATCGCCTGCATGCCAACGAAGACTCAAGGTCGCCAAGAATTAATCCATCTAAGCGCGCAACTCGCCCAGTTAAGCCAACAGGGCCGTTGGTTAGTGCTCATCAACCCGCCGAGTATTGGCTACAAACAAATGCTCGCCAATGCAGGCGTGCGTATGGACAGAGTCTTGCTGGTGCACGCTAAAGATGAAGTCGAAACCCTGTGGGCGATGGAAAAAGCCTTAACAAGTGGTACGTCCAGTGCAGTTATTACTTGGACCCAATCACTGGATGCACGCGATAATCGTCGCCTGCAAATCGTGGCTAAAAGTGCTCGCGCCATGGGCATAGTGCTTGAAGACGTAAACAGTCACTTACATGGCGACGTACGCATTGAGCAAGGCAATCTCTTCGGCCAACAATCTTTTTTTAGCGCTGTACATTAAATATTCATTTATTTTTTTACCTTGAAAGCCGCCTCGCCTATGAATGTGAGGCTTTTTTTTGGCAATTTTTCAGACAATTAGATAAATAAGTGATCTTGATCAATATTTAAACAGCAAGTATGGTTGATTTAGTCGGCGATGATATATCGCCGCCCGTGGCAAATAAATCGAGCCGTAATCGAGTTCAAAATGCCACTAAAAATAGAGAACAGATTTATTTCAGTCGTATGTGCCAGCGTGGCTAATACCAGCAGTAACAATACTTAATTAAAAGTAACAGCCGCCAACGCACGTTGAAGTCAAAAACGCTTTTTTGGGAACTGAAGAGTTTGCATAGAGTTGAGACTTACTGTGTTGCTCTTCTTTGTAGTTGCTATTCGCAATTGGCAGAGGAGAAGTCTTGTGAAGCAATTGTTGTATTGTTTACTCGTGGTGTTATTCGCACCACCGTTGGCCGCCGCGGACATGCGGTTCAACATGACCCCTGGCGTAACCGAGATCAGTGGCAAGGTTTATCACTTGCACATGACCATCTTGTATATCTGCTGCGCCATTGGCCTTGTGGTCTTTGGCGTGATGATTTACGCCATGATCAATCACAGAAAATCCAAAGGCGCTGTCGCGTCGCACTTTCACGAAAGCACTAAAGTTGAAATCGCTTGGACGATTCTGCCATTTATCATTTTGATCTTAATGGCGATTCCAGCGACAAAAACCTTAATTGCGATGGAAGATCCCAGCAATGCCGATCTCACAGTTAAAGTCACAGGTTCCCAATGGAAATGGCACTACAGCTATTTCGATCAGGACATTGATTTTTACAGCATACTCGCAACCCCTAGAGCACAAATCGACGGTACCGAAACCAAAGGGGAAAATTACCTTTTGGAGGTCGATAAGCCGCTCGTGCTACCGATAAATCGCAAAATCCGCTTTTTAATGACCTCAGAAGACGTCATTCATTCATGGTGGGTACCTGCTTTTGCCGTGAAGAAAGATGCTAATCCTGGGTTTATCAATGAGGCCTGGACTCGCATAGACAAACCCGGCATTTACCGTGGTCAATGCGCCGAGCTTTGCGGTAAAGACCATGGTTTTATGCCCATTGTAGTGCAAGCCCTACCCGAAGCCGAGTTTGAAGCTTGGGTAGCGGAGCAAAAACAAGCCGCAGGTGCTGCGGCCACCGCAGCTCAAGCCGCATTAGCACAGACCCTCAGTAAAGAAGAGCTTATGACCCAAGGTGAGCAAGTGTACCTCGGTCACTGCGCAGCCTGCCACCAGCCTAATGGCGAGGGGTTACAAGGCGTATTCCCACACCTCAAAGGCAGTCCGATAGCAACGGGACCGCTCAGCGGCCACCTTGAAATCGTGATTAACGGTAAAGCGGGTACCGCCATGCAAGCCTTTGGTAAGCAATTGACGGCACAAGAAATGGCCGCTGTGATTACCTATGAGCGTAATGCGTGGGGTAATAATACTGGCGATGCTGTGCAGGCCAAAGATGTTAATGAGCATATGAACGGCAGTACTGGCACACAGGCACCTGCTACCGCACCAGTCAACACGACCCCAACACCCGCACCTACAACTGAGCCCGCAGCCGTTGTCGACTCCGCAACCATAGTCGATCCGGCGAGCCTCCCCACTCTCACCCATGAGGCACTGATGGCCGAAGGTGAAACTGTCTACACCACCACTTGTGCGGCCTGCCATCAGTTGACGGGAACTGGCATACCACCCGCCTTCCCCGCCCTCGCTGGCAGTGCTATCGCCACTGGGCCCGTCGCCAATCATCTCGATATTGTGATGCACGGCAAAACAGGCACGGCTATGCAAGCATTTGGCAAACAACTCAGCCCACAGCAACTCGCAGCAGTCATTACCTATGAGCGCAATGCTTGGGGCAACAATACCGGCGATACAGTGCAACCTGCTGATATCGCAAGCCATGGACAGTAGGGGATTATGATGAGCACAACGACTCAAGATCAAACCGCAGCCCATGATGACCATCATCATGGTGCGCCAAAGGGCATCATGCGCTGGGTGCTAACCACCAACCATAAAGACATTGGTACTTTGTATTTATGGTTCAGCTTCATTATGTTTTTAACCGGTGGCGCTATGGCCATGGTGATCCGCGCTGAACTGTTTCAGCCCGGATTACAATTGGTCGAGCCCAACTTCTTTAACCAAATGACCACAGTCCATGGGCTGATCATGGTATTCGGCGCGGTAATGCCCGCCTTTACTGGGCTAGCAAACTGGCTGATCCCTATGATGATTGGTGCGCCCGATATGGCGCTGCCACGGATGAATAACTGGAGTTTTTGGATCTTACCCTTCGCCTTTACCATCCTACTCAGTTCGCTGTTTATGGAAGGCGGCGGACCTAACTTTGGTTGGACCTTCTACGCGCCACTGTCTACCACTTATAGTCCTGACAGCACGGCACTCTTCGTGTTCTCTATTCATATCATGGGGATAAGTTCGATCATGGGCGCAATCAACGTGATTGTAACCATAGTGAATTTACGTGCGCCCGGCATGACATGGATGAAGTTGCCGCTGTTTGTGTGGACTTGGCTTATCACTGCATTCCTGCTGATCGCTGTGATGCCCGTACTTGCGGGCGCTGTAACTATGGTGCTGACCGATAAGTTTTTCGGCACTAGCTTCTTCGACGCCGCGGGGGGTGGCGATCCTGTGATGTTCCAGCATATCTTCTGGTTCTTCGGCCACCCCGAAGTTTACATCATGATCTTGCCGTCCTTTGGTATCATCTCAGCCATAGTGCCCGCCTTCAGTCGCAAACCCTTATTTGGCTATGCATCAATGGTTTATGCAACTGCGAGTATTGCAATTCTGTCGTTCCTCGTGTGGGCACATCATATGTTCACTACAGGTATGCCAGTGTTTGCCGAGCTGTTTTTCATGTATTGCACTATGTTGATTGCGGTGCCAACGGGGGTGAAAGTATTTAACTGGGTGGCGACTATGTGGCGCGGCTCGCTCAGCTTCGAAACCCCTATGTTGTTCGCCGTGGCCTTTATCATACTCTTCACCATTGGCGGTTTTTCGGGGTTAATGCTCGCCATTACGCCCGCCGACTTCCAATACCACGACACCTATTTTGTGGTGGCGCATTTCCATTATGTGCTCGTAACTGGGGCGATTTTCTCCATCATGGCGGCGGCCTATTACTGGCTACCTAAGTGGACGGGGCATATGTACAACGAGCGACTGGGGCAATGGCACTTCTGGTGTTCGGTGATTTCGGTCAACGTACTGTTTTTCCCAATGCATTTCCTTGGGCTGGCGGGTATGCCAAGGCGTATTCCCGACTACTCGATTCAATTTGCCGATATTAATCAAATCGTCTCTATTGGTGGGTTTGCCTTCGGTTTATCGCAATTGATTTTCTTAGTACTAGTGATCAAGTGCATCCGTGGCGGCGAAAAAGCCCCCGCTAAACCTTGGGAAGGCAGTGAGGGTTTAGAGTGGACATTGCCAAGCCCAGCACCCTACCACTCCTTCACGACACCACCCGAGGTGAAATGAAATGACCAAACATAGCCAGCCAGAAAAACCTAAGTCAAATCGTAAACTCATCAGCCTATTAGTCATGGGTTGTATCGGTATGTTTGGCTTTGGGTTTGCGCTGGTGCCGCTATACGATGTGCTGTGTGAGAAGCTAGGGATTAACGGTAAAACCTCCAATACTGCCAGTAGTTATCAAGCGATAACCGTCGATACTAGCCGTATTGTCACCGTGGAATTTATCTCCCAAGTACAAACAGGTATGCCGTGGAAATTTGAGCCGCAAACCAAGCGGCTCGAAGTCCACCCCGGCGAGCTGATACACACAGCATTTTTGGCACGCAATGTGTCAGACAGAGCCACGGTTGGTCAGGCGATACCTTCAATATCACCCGGCCAAGGCGCTGCCTATTTTAATAAAACTGAATGTTTTTGCTTTAATCAACAGCACTTAGCGGCTTCGACCAGCGCAGAGTTGCCACTCATTTTCTTTGTGGATCCTCAGTTACCTGAGTCCATCCACACACTGACCCTCTCTTACACCCTCTACGACATTACCGACAAGCAGTTAGCGTCTGCCCTAGAGCAAGGAGCTGCAAAATGACTACAAAACATGAACCTTACTATGTCCCCGCCCAAAGCGCTTGGCCCATCATTGGTGCTATAGGGCTGTTTTTAATCGCCTTTGGTGCAGGAAGCTTTGTACAACAACTCAAATCGGGTGCCTCAGGTGGCGGCTATATACTGCTCGCAGGCATCGCCGTAATCCTCTTTATGCTAGTGGGTTGGTTTAGAACCGTGATCAACGAATCCATGACAGGACTCTATTCCCACCAAATGGATAGATCCTTTCGCCAAGGCATGAGCTGGTTTATTTTCTCCGAAGTGATGTTTTTCGCGGCATTTTTCGGTGCATTATTCTACGCCCGCATGGTCGCAGTGCCTTGGCTCGGCGGCGCCTCGAATAATGCCATGACCCACGCAGTGCTCTGGCCACAGTTCGAAGCCGTTTGGCCATTGATCACCACGCCTGATGGGACAAAAACCGAGGCTATGCCATGGACTGGTCTGCCATTAATCAACACTATTGTGCTGCTAACCTCTTCTGTCACCTTACATTTTGCCCATGTCAGCTTAGAAAAAGGCAAACGTTCCGCCATTACCCTCTGGCTCGGGATCACCATACTCTTAGGGATGGGTTTCCTTGCCTTACAGGCCGAAGAGTATATCCACGCCTATCAGGAAATGGGACTCACCTTAACCTCTGGGATTTATGGCAATACCTTCTTCCTGCTAACGGGTTTTCACGGCATGCACGTGACCCTAGGAACGGTATTCTTATTAGTGTTGTTTTTCAGAGTGTTGAAGGGGCACTTTAGCGCAGATAAGCATTTCGCCTTCCAAGCGGGGAGTTGGTATTGGCACTTTGTGGACGTGGTCTGGCTGTGTTTGTTTATTTTCGTCTACGTACTCTAAGGCTTTAGTAAGGCGTAGGATTGGGGCTGATTAATCCAGTCCCTAATGCCACCAGCAATAGCAGGATAACGAGCACAGAGAAGAGCACCCGGCGACCAAGATAGCGACTCATAGGCATTTTGTTGCCGCCTTTCACCATAATAAACAAGGCTCTACCTAAATTAAAAATGATAAACAGCAACAGCAGAACTAAGGCCAACTTAAAAATAAACAGGGTATTCATACAATATCCTTATGTCCTGCTGAATAAATTAACGGTTTTTTTGCTGATACTGACTGTGGCTGTATTCGGGATTTTGGTCAAGCTGGGTCTATGGCAATTAGCCCGAGGTGAAGAAAAAACCGTCCTACAAGCGCAAATGGAGGCGAGGCAATCCTTATTGCCACTCAGTTTTGAGCAGCTCCAGCTTAAGGTAAATAAGGAAAGCGTCACAGGTTATCGTCTACAAATACAGGCGACGCCCGCGAGCTCACAAATCTGGCTACAGGATAATCAAATCTATCAAGGTCAAGTGGGCTATTTAGCCTTTCAGCCCCTGCAAGTGGAAGCTGGAACACCTTGGTTGCTGGTCGAGTTAGGCTTTGTTGCCGCTGGATCCCATCGGGATGAGTTACCCCACATCACTCCCCTAAGCGGGGCATTAAATATCGAAGGCAGGCTTTATCAAAAGCAAATCAATCCCTTGAGCCAAGCTTTAATGGCAGAAACAGGGACAAGTATTCGCTTTCAAAATTTAAATATGCCCGAAATGGCTAAGGTATTAGGGCACCCAGTGTTACCTGTCGTGTTGCAACCAGAGCAATTACCTTCCCTCACATTGCCCCATCCTTGGCAACCTTTCCCACTGTCGGCGCAAAAACATTGGGGTTATGCGTTGCAGTGGTTTTCGATGGCGGCCGTGTTTGCTGGGCTCATGTTGTGGCAAGGGATTAAATATGTAAAACGCCAGAGTGCCGAAACAATCGCAAACTCAAGGAGCGAATAGGCAAATTCGACCCATACTTAGCAAGACACAAATAAAAACTAAATAAATATAAAACAATAAATTAGGGATAATTTGAATGAGAGGAGCAAGCATGAACTCCCAGAATAAATCGAAACACAAGGCATTGGGCTTGTTGTTGCTGGCGTTTATCGCGCCCGTGGTGATAGCCAAGCTAGTGCTGAGCCTGAATTTATACCACGGCGGCGCCACTAATCATGGCGAGCTGATCAATCCTGAGACCAGTTATGCCAGCCTTGGGGTTGAAAATCCCAATCCTAAAGAATGGCAACTGCTATATTTACTGCCCGCCCAATGCGGCGATGCTTGCCGCGAACGCCTGTATATTTTACGCCAAAGCCACACTGCGCTAGGGCCAGATCAGGCGCGAGTCGAACCACTCATTCTCACCCATCCCGACAGCGATCTTAACGCTTTAAGCGCCTTTCACTTCAACACTCGTCCCGCCAATGCAGGCTTAAGCCATTGGCTAGATGAACAGCAGCTGATCATAGTCGATCCCTTAGGCAGCTTAGTGCTGCGCTATCCCCAAGTGCAGGGTAGAGAAGCGCATTTAGCTCAAGGCAAAGCCTTGATTGCGGATCTGCGTAAGTTGTTAAAACTGTCGAGGGTAGATTGATGCAGCTAACTTGGGTTCTACGCTTAACCTTAGTCTTTACCCTATTAGTGATTTTAATGGGTGCTTACACTCGCCTATCGGATGCAGGTCTAGGCTGCCCCGATTGGCCGGGTTGCTACGGCCATATCAAGGTGCCTACCCAAGACCATGAAATCGCCCATGCCCAAACCATCTTCCCCGATCATGATATCCACCCAGAAAAAGCCTGGCTGGAGATGATCCACAGATATATCGCAGGCGGACTTGGCTTACTGGTGTTGTTAATCTTAGTTTTGTGCCTGAAAACGCCAGAAGCACCGAAAAAGTTACCGCTCATCATAGTGCTGCTGATCCTCTTTCAAGGAGCGCTAGGCATGTGGACTGTGACGATGAAACTCATGCCAATAATTGTGATGTCGCATCTTATTGGTGGTTTCAGCCTAATTTCACTGTTGTTACTTCTCTATCTACGAACGCGGCCGCGGCGGATCTTTAATAGCGAATCCCATGCCCGTAATCTGGCACCGTTGGCGCTGGTGAGCCTGTTCGTGCTTGTGGGTCAGATTATGCTGGGCGCTTGGACCTCATCTAACTATGCGGCGCTAGCCTGCACCGCATTACCCATTTGCGAAGGCAACTGGATGGATAACTTGGCAATAGCGGAGGCCTTTTCACCATTCCAAGGCCAACACCACAGTTTCGAATTTGGGGTACTCGATTACCCAGCCCGCATGACTATTCACATCGCCCACCGAATTGGCGCTATCGTTACCGCGAGTTTATTACTCGTGCTCGCCTATCGATTATTTGTTGGCGCTGCAGGGATGAGGGCCATAAGCCTCTTATTGGCAGGGTTAGTGATCCTGCAAGTGAGCTTAGGTATTTCTAACGTAGTGATGCATTTACCACTGGGTATTGCCGTGTCTCACAACGGCGGGGCGGCACTACTGCTGCTGACCTTAGTCGCAATCAACTATTTCTTATGGCGCAAAGCCTAAGCGAGGGCTCCAAGATGGCAAAACCACTCTCAATCACCAGTAGCCTACCCACGTTCAGCGTGACATGGCGCGCCTATTTTGAAATGACTAAACCTAAAGTGGTCGCACTCATGCTGCTCACTGTCTTAGTCGGCATGTGTCTGGCCGTGCCCCATGCGGTGCCCGTTCAACCTTTACTCGCGGGTATGCTGGGCATTGCCATGATGGCGGGCTCGGCGGCGGCGCTCAATCATCTGATCGATCGTCGTATTGATGGCTTAATGGCACGCACCTACAATCGCCCACTACCCAAAGGGCGTATTTCGGCAACCCGCGCGTTAATTTTCGCCGCTAGCTTAGGTAGCCTTGGCTTTATCGTCTTATGTTCCTTAGTAAATCCACTCACGGCTTGGCTCACCTTTGCCAGCTTGATTGGTTATGCCTTGGTTTATACTGCCTATTTGAAGCGCGCGACATCACAAAACATTGTGATTGGCGGCCTTGCGGGAGCCATGCCACCCTTGCTGGGATGGACTGCAGTGACGAACGAATTTCACGGCCATGCGCTGTTGTTAGTGATCATCATCTTTACGTGGACGCCGCCACATTTTTGGGCTCTGGCCATTCACAGACGCGCCGAATATGCCAAAGTGGATATTCCCATGCTGCCGGTTACCCACGGTGTCGAGTTTACTAAAACCTGTATTCTGCTCTACACAGTATTGCTGGCAATTGCTTGCCTATTACCTGTACTGGTTGGTATGTGTGGGCCCGTGTATTTCGTCTGCTCGAGTTTACTCAGCGCGGGATTTATCTATAAAGCGTGGCAACTTAAATATCGAGATCATGATGGCTTGGCGATGCAAGTGTTCCGCTTCTCTATCTATCATTTGATGTTGTTATTTATGGCATTACTACTCGACCACTATTTGTGGAACTAGTGTATGCAACTCATTTGTCGCGCTAACCTGTCGTTATGGAGCCAATAATGCAGAAAAGAATTTTAATCATCGCCATTTTATTGTTCGGT
Source organism: Shewanella sp. SP2S2-4 (assembly GCF_031932025.1). Lineage (NCBI taxonomy): Bacteria > Pseudomonadati > Pseudomonadota > Gammaproteobacteria > Alteromonadales > Shewanellaceae > Shewanella > Shewanella sp. SP2S2-4. The sequence continues at coordinate 54,425 of NZ_JAUOER010000007.1, read as the reverse complement.
CTTGGCGGCCTATTTGCGGTGAAATTTAATTCCCCTAAACCTATCGAGCTAGAGAGCGGATTTCTGTATCCACAGGCCTATGAATTAGCGCCCTTTGAATTGGTCGATCAACATAAGCAGGCTTTTACCAACGCCAGTTTGCAGGGGAAGTGGAGCTTATTCTTTATCGGTTTTACATTTTGCCCCGATGTTTGCCCTACGACCTTAAATAAACTCGCGGCGGCTTATCCCGATCTAAACAAAATTGCGCCATTACAGGTGGTGTTTCTATCCGTCGACCCCAAACGGGACACACCGGATAAACTCCTGACCTATGTGAATTTTTTCAATCCAGAATTTAAAGCGGTCACGGGCGAGCAGACACAAATCTTCCCGCTCACCCGCAGTCTCGGGCTCACCTACGCCATGGTCGGTGAAGGGGAAAACTACCTAGTCGACCATAGTGCGGGTTATGTGTTGGTGTCACCGCAGGGTACGCGCGTTGCAGTGTTCAAACCTACGGCTGCGCTAGGCAAGCCGCCGCAGGTGTTAAATGATGAAATGATTAGCGATTTTAGAAAAATAGTGGCGCAATACAAACCTAACCGTTGATCACTCTCTGACCCAAGAACCATCATCCTTTGGCCTCACCCAAGGCTGAGAAAACCAATAGTAGCCATTGCGCGCCTTACTCGGCGCAGTGCAGTTGTAACGCGAACGCCCCGCAGGTAAGGCTAAATCCGCTTGAACACTAAACTCGGTTTCACTGAGCCAAGTCGGCTGTTTTGAACCTTGGCCTTGGATATAACACATCACCTGCTTAGCGGAGATATCGCTCATATCGAGGGTCACTTTAAGCTCTGGGCGCCAGTGGCCGCCCTTTAACTCAGGATCGCTAGGACTCTGTGCAATTACAGGCATGTTTAAACTGTATAGCTTGGCCTTAAGGCTTTTTAAGTCCGCATATTGTCCCGCAACAGGAAAACGCGGCAGTGCCGTTAACGGCGAATAGGGCCCAGCGGCTCCCGATTGCTGCCCTAAAGCGACAAAGCCGTTCTCGGTTAACATATCCTGCAAGGCTTGATTGTACTCACCGTAGGGATAAGCCAGCATTTTAAAATTGTGCCCAGTGGCATCTGCAATCGCCTTTTCTGTATCTAAGATATTGGCTTTTATCCGCGTTAACCATTGCGCCTGTGATTCATTTTCTAAGGCGCGGATCAAATGTTCGTGCGCCCAACTGTGGTTAGCAATATCGGCGCCTTCCTTGGATAGCGTTATCAGCTCATCCCAGGTCATCATCTCGGTAAACTTTTGTTTAATCGGCTCAATTGCCACAAACAAGGTGTAGGGAAAGCCAAATTCCTTTAGGATAGGATGCGCCGTCGTGGCTATGCTGCGATAACCATCATCGAAGGTAATCGCGACTGTTTTGGCCGGTAAATCTTGTTTTTGCTTTATCGCTTCAACCACCTGAGAAAGCGGGATCACCTTAAAGCCATCATCGGCTAGAAACTGCATTTGCTCACGAAATTGCGCGGGCGTCACGCTTGTGGCCGCCGGAGTAGTCTCTGATACATGGTGATATTGCAGAATGACCACGGCATGGGCAGAAAACGTCATTAGCCCTATGAGTGCCAACAGCACACGTTTAACCATAATGTGAACACCTCTGAAATTAATGAATACAGCTAAATCAACTTGGCTCGACCTGATGCTCAACGGCGCGAAAAATCGTCAATTACTCATCCTCGCCCTGCCGATGATACTCTCCAATATCACTGTCCCACTGTTGGGCTTAGTCGATACGGCTGTCATAGGTCATCTGAGTGAAGCCTATTATTTAGGGGGAGTCGCCGTCGGGTCAACGATTATCACATTAATCATTTGGTTATTGGGATTTTTGCGTATGGCGACCACAGGCTTAGTCGCGCAGGCCTTTGGTGCTGACGATCTTCATGCCCAGCACAAACTCTTAGTCCAAGGCGCTATGCTAGCGATGTTATTGGGCGCTGGCGTTATCGCGCTGCAAGTCCCGATATTGAATTTAGCCTTAGGATTATCCGAAGCGAGTAGCGAAGTCGAACGTTATTGCCGCGAATATTTTCAGGTACGGATTTGGTCAACGCCCTTCGCCCTACTCAACCTAGTGATGTTAGGTTGGCTCTTAGGACGACAACAACCTAAAGCCGCCATGTGGCAGCTGATATTAGCGAACCTTGCCAATATTATTCTCGATGTGGTGTTTGTCCTCGGCTTAGGCTGGGGCGTTAAAGGCGCCGCCCTCGCCTCAGTCTTTGCCGATATCACCGCTTTCGCAGTCGCACTCACTATGGTGTTGCAGCAACTCAAGCGCGAAGCCGATTTTCACTTATCCCAGCTATTACCCCATGTCACCCTGACGGGGTACGGCAAATTACTAAGGCTCAACACAGATATTTTTATCCGCAGCCTCTGCCTGCAAGCGGCCTTTGCCTTTATGACTTTCCATGGTGCGGGTCTGGGTGATAATACCGTTGCCGCCAATGCCGTGTTACTGAATTTACTGCTGTTAATCTCCTATGCGCTCGATGGCATTGCCTATTATGCCGAGGCAGAAGTCGGCCGAGCCTATGGCCAAAAACAGGCGGAGCAATTACGGGAAGCAGTGATCTTAGCCTGGAGCTGGTCGGCCATTACTGCGTTAGGGTTCTGCGCTGTATTCAGTCTTTTTGGTAGCAATATTATCGCGTTATTGACCAGCATTAATGAGGTCAGAGCCACAGCACAGACCTATCTTATCTGGCTGATATTTTTGCCTTTATGGTCTTTTAGCTCGTATTTATTCGACGGGGTTTATATCGGTGCAGCTAAAGGAAAAGTGATGCGCAATAGCATGATACTCGCCACCTTCGGTGCATTTTTCCCGACATGGTATTTGCTGCAGCAACTATTATTGCCTGAGCAAGGTAACCACGCCCTTTGGGCCGCCATGAGTGCCTTTATGATCGCCAGAAGCCTGACGCTTGCGGGGCACTATTATTTCAGCAAAAACTTTTTAAATAAATAATCTGTAAAGACAGTAGTTTACTAATCTCATAATCATTATGATATTGATTTTACAATTGTAACAATGATGTGAATCGATAATGAAAAGGATTTTACCGCTGTTTTTCCTGTGGCTATGCAACCATGCCGTTGCCGACACCGCGCCACAATTACCCGTTGAAGCCTTTGCCAGCATCCCAGATGTGAGCTCTGTACAACTCTCACCTAATGGCAAAAAAATCGCTTCTGTTGTCCGCGTCGACCAAGCCAAACTCAAAGGTACTGTCGTTAGTATCCAAGATATAGAAACGGGCGAAAAAAGCATTCCGCTGCACACGGATAATCAAAAATTTGTCATCCTGTCTCTGCAGTGGGCAAACGATAATATCTTACTGATCAGTGCTAAATTTCCGGCTAACCGTTACGGTACACCGACAACCGAAACCCGCCTTGTTAAGTATGATTTGACCACAAAAAAGACCTCAAGTGTCATTCCCCGCAGTGTCTTAGATCGTCTCAATTGGATCCCGCAACATCAGGGGCAAATTATCGATCTTATGCCAGATGATCCCGACAATATTTTACTGTCATTAGACGGAATGGGCGAAAACGTAGGCGAAGATAGCGTACTAAAAGTCAATTTAGCGCAGGGTAAGTCCAGTTACAGCCAAAATGCTAAAAAGAAGATCATCAGTTGGATTACCGACAGACAACACAAGGTCCGTATTTCTATCTATAACGATGAGACTGAGTACCGTATTTATGAACAGCCAGAACAGAAGAGTGATTCACGCTTACTTTGGACCTTTAAAGCCTTTTCAGAAGACAGTGTTTGGCCCTTAGGTTTCGATGCTGATCCTAACATTCTTTACGTTCGCGCCTATCACCAAGGTTTCGAAGCCATATTTAAAGTCAATCTGACCGATCCTAAGCTCACAAAAGAATTAGTCTACGCCAATGAAGATACTGACGTTGAAGGTAATTTACTCTATTCGAAACTGAAGAAAAAAGTCATTGGTATCAGTGAGGGTGACGGCGAAGAATACACCTTTTGGGAAAAAGAATATGTGGGCCTACAAAATGGCCTAAAAGCCGTGTTACCCAATGCACACAACTACATCACTCAGTTCAGTGCAGATGAACGCCGTTATATAGTGTATTCCACTAGCTCGACCGAGCCCGGTACTTACTATTTTGGCGATAGGGACGAAAAAACGCTTTATCCCATCGCTAACCGATATGGCAGGCTCAAGAGTGAACTCCTCGCCGATACCCAATATTTAACTTATGAGGCAAGGGATAAGCTCAAAATCGATGCTTACCTAACCGTGCCAAAAGGGCTTGAAGCCAAGCAACTGCCGACGATTATTTTCCCCCATGGCGGCCCCATCAGTTACGACAGCAACGACTTCGACTACTGGGCACAGTTCTTCGCAAATCGTGGTTATGCGGTATTTCGGATGAACTTCAGGGGCTCGGCAGGTTACGGCTATGAGTTTATGAAAGCTGGCCTAAAAAGCTGGGGACTCGAAATGCAAAATGACGTCGAAGACGGAACTCGCTACTTAATAGATCAAGGGATTAGCGATCCTAAACATATTTGTATTGTCGGGGCTAGCTATGGTGGTTACGCGGCCTTAATGGGGGCCGCCATGACTCCCGATCTCTACCGCTGCGCCGTGAGTGTAGCGGGTGTCACCGATGTGGCCTATCTAGTGAAATCGAGCCGAAGATTTACTAACTACAAAGTGGTTAAAGAGCAAATAGGGGATGACTTTGATGCGCTCTATGACCGCTCGCCGATCAGTAAAGCCGATAAAATTAACATCCCAGTATTACTGCTACATGGCGATAAGGACAGAGTGGTTAAGGTTCAACACAGCCGAGAAATGTATGACGAACTCAAATCACTGAAAAAACCAGTGGAGTATATTGAGCTGGAAAATGGCGATCATTACCTGAGCAATAACGACAACAGACTCGCGACATTTAAAGCCTTAGATAAGTTCTTAGCTGATAATCTCAACCCTAAGTTATAACTGAACAACAGTACTTTAAGCGAAAGCCAAAACATAAAAAAACGCGACTCTAAGGTCGCGTTTTTTATTCAGCTTAACAAACAAGATTAAGCGTAAGAATGTTCACCGTGTTGGTGATCTGTCACGTCACGTACGCCAGTCAACTCACCTGGGAACATGTCTAACAGTTGTTTCTCGATACCATCCTTCAGGGTGATATCAACTTGAGAACAACCGTTACAACCACCGCCGAACTGCAGTACAGCTACGCCTTCTTTAGTGATTTCAACCAGCATGATATTACCACCATGGCCGGCTAACTGAGGGTTGATCTCAGATTGGATCACGTATTCGATACGCTCGACTAAAGGTGCATCGCCAGACACTTTACGCATTTTTGCATTAGGTGCTTTCAGCGTGAGTTGTGAACCTAATTGGTCAGTCACAAAATCGATAGTGGCATCTTCAAGGAAAGGTGCACTCTTCTCATCGACCATAGCATTGAAGCCAGTGAACTCGATTTCAATATCATCACTTTCTACTGCATCCGGTGGACAATAAGACACACCACACTCGGCTTGCGAGGTTCCTGGACTGATCACAAATACGCGAATATGAGTGCCTTCAGGTTGATCTGCTAACAACTTAACAAAATGGGCTTGAGCCGCATCGGAAATGGTAATCATGAAAACCTGCTCCGTCAGGGGATACCTGAGTGTTTTAGTAAGAATTAGCCGTATGATACTCCGACTCACCTTGGCTTTGTAGTCCCTTGGGTAGCAAGTTTGTGGATTTTTGCCATAGCGATCACGATTTACTCATCATAAATAAGACTGTAAACACCGTATTATGCACGAATAAACAATCATTCTTTACAAACTTAAGCAACCCAATTGAGTCGCTTAAGTTAGACATAAAACACAAGTTATTTAGCCGCAGCTTGCCCTGCTATGCGCCCAAAAACAATAATATCAGTGTAGGCGTTACCACCGAGACGATTGGTACCATGTGTTAAGCCTGTCACTTCACCCGCGGCAAACAAGCCCGGAATAGCATTGCCTTGCTCATCCAATACACGAGTATGAGTATCAACCACTAGTCCACCCATTGTATGATGCACGGAAGGTGTAGCCTTTAAAATCCAATAAGGTCCTTTACTTAAATCAACCAATCCTGAGCGATGATTAAAAGCCTCATCCTTACCTGTAGCAGCATAATGATTAACATCTTTGATAGTCGATGCTAGTTTTTCCACTGGAATATCGAAAACCTTCGCCGCATCTTCCAATGTATCAACTTTATGCATCAGACCATCTTTAGTGAACTCTTTTAGCTCTCCTTGGTGCATAGCAACGGTATGGGCAACATCTTCAATAGCTTGGTTCCATAACACATAAGTATAACGGCCAGGTTGGGCTAAAATAGCTTGTGAGATAACATCGCGGCGCTCTAATTCCTCAACAAAGCGCTCGCCCTTCTGGTTGATTAACACTGCACCAAAGAAGCGAGAGTCTGCAATCAAGGCAATAGCACCAGAGGTTGGGCTACAAATAGGATATGACTGGATATATCCCATATTTTTAGCTGCTGCATGTATTTTTTCTGCCATCACAATACCGTCACCAGTACCACCTGAATGGCCAGTGCTACCATAACGTTCATCTAACTCTGGGTTGTATTTTTTGCGCATTTTCATGTTAGATGAGAATCCACCCGTAGCAATCACAACACCACGTTTTGCATGGTAAGTGATCGTTTTTCCATTATGAGTCGCTTCTACACCAACAATTCGACCTGTTTGATCTTGGATTAACTTTTCAGCCTTTGTATTTGTATGAATTGGTAAGCCCACTTCTTCGGCTTTAATAGAAAACTTACTGATCACCTCAGCGCCAGTGTGACCTTTAGGGATTAAGGCCCGTTTAACGCTATGTCCACCAAACTGAAATAACTGATCTGGATAAAATTCTACTTTGACGTAATCCCTTAACCACTCTGCAGCCTCTACAGCATTATCGACCATGGTCTTAACCATTTCAGGATCGCCTTTGAAATCTCCACCTTTTAACGTATCGCTAATAAACAGGTCTTTACTATCAGTTACTCCCATATTTTTTTGCACCCAACTACCAGCCACATTCATCTCTGCACCAGAGATCAATGAGTTACCACCAATAATTGGCATCTTTTCAATAATAACAGCTGTTCGACCTGCAGCCATTGCCTCTAAGCCTGCACTAAAACCTGCACCACCCGAGCCAATGACCACGACATCATAGGTATATTCTGCAGGAGTTAATGCTTCACTTTTTTTAGCTGAAGCGACAGCAACTAGTGTTACCCCTGCGGCTTCAATACTCTTGCCCACGGCTTCTTTTAGCGCTTTAGACGTCACTGTTGCACCAGTGATACCATCAACCTCGATAGAGTTGTTATCAATAATTGCCTGTTTCACATCTTTAAATACGGCACCTGCAAGGACTTTATTTTCCTTTTGCTTAAGTACATCAATCGCAACAATATGCCCGTCTTTGAATGTTGTTTCGACCTGCACTTCGCCATGCTTACCTTGAGCAGTACCTTGGCTTTTTATTATTTGATGCGTAACTTGGCAGCCAGCAATAATAGCTATCGCAGTTACAGTAAGACCTATCATGGATTTTTTATAATGCATTATTGCTTCCCTTATCAACTTTTATAAAGAGATTGAATATTTGAAATGATCACTAATAGAGATGAGGCCGTATATTTGAAAAACATCAGACCCTCTGATTAATAGTTAAAATTGATAACCAATCGATATACCATACTCAAGCCCATCGTTATATTGCGAGCCCCAACTATCATAATGAGTTAGATGCAACTTAGAATATATCGAATCTGTTAGTTTTGTTTGTATAGTTGTTATGATTTGGTGGCCGTAACTGTTGTATGAAAAAAGCTCTTGATGTACTTCATCCCTATCGATTTGAGCCTCATAATTTAAGCTTAAACTGTGGTTAAAACCCAAAAAGTCAAATGGATACTTTGCATTCAGTACGACAGCGTAGCCTGATAAATCGTTAAACTTCGCTGATGTAGGTGAAAAATTTCCAAATGTATAGTTCAAACCAACACCATAATTTAATGATAAGTCTTTGAATTTAGCATTATGGGTAAGACCAAAATAAAGATTATCCTCAACTAAAGTTTCACTCGCTGATACAAAGTTTTGCGTCCAAAAATTAAACTGAGAGTCTCCTAGCCTATTTTCTATTATCATTAACGATTTAATTGTAGTTTTGCCATCTATGTTTCTTTGATTTTCAGCGAGTTCGGCAGGATTTTCTAACTTAACATTAGCAAAATAGGATCCCCAATCTGCAATTCCCAGATGATTTAACTTAACAAAAGGTTGATTAAAAACGCCTGGGTTATCATTTTTCGTGTCGTTTGTGTAGAATTTATAACCTAAATCTACGCTAGTCTTATTCACATCAGCATATACTGAACCACTGACAAAAATCGCGCCAAACAAAGCTGTTATAACACTCTTGTTACACATAAAACCTCTCACATATCCATATATTATTTGAGACAATGTTCTTTTAAAAAAAGAATACTATCCATGCCTGATAAACTTTATTGGATTAATTTACTATAGCTAACATGAAGGCTATGTGATCTAGACCCAAAGGCGCTGTTAGATTTAAAAAGTGTGTGGTTAAATGTAGTAAACATCGATGAAATATATTTAAGTCATTTAGTTATAATTAATTTTGCTATAAACATGCCATTTTTTGATGATGTTGTAAAAAACCAATCGAGTTGATCTGCCAGCCGTTTAACCAACAGTAATCCTAAACCGAATCCATTATGACCGTTACTATTGTAGGAATTAATAATTTCAACACAATGACCTTCTTGAGTAATATTAATATCGACTCCACCATGTTCAATACTATTCCTTAATAAATTACTTATTATTATTTTTAAAGGCTGGAGCTGAACTAGCAAACAAGTATCATCAGCTAATAACTGTATTTTTTGTTCATGACCATGTACTTGTTGCTGCTCCTCGATAATACTGAGAAGTAAAGGTGACAGAGCTACGTTTTCTTTTTCTAGGCTGGAGCACTCTTTATTTGTTAACCATAGCAGTGTTTCAATAAGAGACTTCATTTGTCCAGTCGCTTGAGAAGCATACAAAGTCGCTCCAGTGAGTTCACCTTGTTGTAAAGCGAGGATTTCGAATGAAGACTGGCATATTGCAACAGGCGTACGTAATTCATGGCTAGCAAATCGCAGAAAATTTAGCTCCCGCTGCTGAGCCTCTTGAAGTTGTAAAATTGAGTTATCTAAAGCATCAACAATAGCCTTTAATTCAGCATATTCTTGTTTCGGTAAGCTAAGTTTCCCTCCTCCCTCCCAATCATGCTGCTTAATCGCATGGCTAATTTGATGGACAGGTGTAATCACTTTACTTTGCATATAAAACGCAAGGCCTGCGCTTGCACAGAAGGTTATCAATACTAGAAGCAAGATTGCAGTCATGTTTTTAGGTGCAAATTGCAAGTCATGGGTAACGCTGTACTGCAGCCAAACATAGAGTGGCTGGCCACTCTGTGTGTAGTACACACTCAAAGCATCAACAAAGGGACCTTCTGCATGCTCATACAGAATTGTATTCGCATCAGTTAAGACTTCATCATTACTTAATTGTCGAATCAGCGGAGGGATATCTGACCAATTAAGATAGACGGTTAAGTTATCAGTTTTTAGAATCGGCTGATTAAGTAATTGTTTTTGCGGTTGAGCATGTTCCGCCATAGTCAGTAATGACTCAGCAGCTTGCCCTGCATTATGTATGGTGACCTCATGCATAGAAATCATACCTGCACACATCATGCACAGTGGTATAAAGCTATTAATACCTAATGTTATTAATAGAAAAATAACACCCCATACTTGGTAGCTCCGCTTGAGGCTAAGCTTAGGAGCTTGCATTGATATCATCCCTAAGGCTTAGACCGACTCCACGAATCGTATGCAATATTTGTCGTTCAAAGGGTCGATCTATCACCCTTCGTAACAGATGAATATGGCTGCGTAAACTATCACTATCAGGAGCACTATTGGGCCAAATCGTTCGCTCAATCTCTTCTCTACTCACTGTTTCTGGGCTACGCCGAGCTAATAAAACAAGGATCTGCCAGCCTGTTTTAGGTAAAGCAAGAAGCTGTCCTTGGCGATATACCCTATGGTTTCCAAAATCAATTTCTAGCTCCCCAATGACTAGCCTTTGAGGCGCCGGACGACGCTGAGCAACCACCTTCAATCGCGCGACGAGTTCCTCCATTGCAAATGGTTTTACTAAATAATCATCCGCGCCAACAGCAAACCCATTCAAGCGCTCATTCAGACTACTACGTGCGGTTAACATTATTATGGGCGAAGTAATGCACTGTGCTTTCCAGCGTTCACATGCTTCAATCCCATCACCATCAGGCAAATTTAGGTCGAGAATAATAGCGTCAAATTGCTGCTGACTAATGAGCATATCAGCCTGAGCTAGGTTGAAAGCGTAATCGCACTCTATGCCACTCAATTCAAGATATTGAATGATGTTGTTAGAGAGAAGTCGATTATCTTCAACCAGTAATATCAACATATTTAGATCAACTCATATTGATGGGCTAAATGGATTAAGTTTGCTCTATTTGTAGCCCCAAATTTCTTGCGCATAGCTTCCATATGATATTCAACTCCTCTGACACTTATCGGGAGCTGAGTTGAAATTTCGTCATTCTGAAGGCCGTTTGCGACCATGAGCAGGATATCTCTCGCATTATCTTTAAGTAGCGAGCTTTGTAGAAATGGATTGAACAATTGTTTATTACATTCAAACAGCTTGTTTTGGGCTTCCTTTAAAGTGTCTGCCAATCCCTCTAACACCACCTCCGAGGCACTAAGATGGCTGAGTAGTATGAAGCGGCCAGCCCAATGACGATTAGAGTGGCAAGAGATGGGCCAGCTCAAAACACTTTGAATATTATGCTTACTAAACAGTAGGCTGGTCTTATCATTTTTTTCACTCGTGAATCTATACATATAAGATTTTGAAGTATCCAATGAAAAACCAAAATTGAAATCATGGGAGGCTATCTGATTTAAATAAAAACGCTGTAATTCAGCCATAACAGGGGAAGAAGCTATGCTGGCGATAGGTTTTCTTAGTGCCGTAGGAGAGAACAGATTGGTATCTTTTGGAAAGTGATAATTTTCATACGCACAATGTGGAACTCCTTGAAACCAGAAACCACAAAAACCATGTAGCTTTAAAGAGTAGTTTATCGCCTGAATAACGTCCTTCAGCGTTGATGCCGTATCTGCATTTGATCGCGCCAGTTTAGCGTCCATAAATACCCTCCAAACGAAATAATATAGGAAGGTATCTCAATACAAAAAATAAACAAAACCCATTGATACAGATACTTACACCTTGTCTCAGAATTAAAACTTATTCATTTTCACTCAGTATTTTTGACATAATTTTGACATACACATAGATATAATGATGTGACCGCTATGTTTTAAACAGCGTCAACATCATCCAACAAGCCTGGCGCCTCTGCCCTTGCCAGACACCATACTTGCACGTGCACGTATCGCGCTTCGAATAAGCGGGCAATTTCAGAGACTGTGGTGCCTGTCGTGACCACATCATCCACCAGTGCAATACGCTGGAACGCAAAATCATCCGCTAACATAAAGGCATCGTGTAAGTTGCGTCGTCGTTGTGCACCTGAAAGTCCGGCCTGCGGCCGAGTGTCTTGCTGGCGCGTTAATCCTTCGCTCACTAATGGCAGTTGCAAGAGCTGTGATAACTCATGGGCAATTAACCACGCCTGATTAAACCCCCGTTGTTGCAAGCGTTTTGGATGCAATGGGACTGGCACTATAGCTTGCGGCAGCATGATTAATCCTTGCTGTTCTAATAGCTTAATTCGCGCCACTAAGGCGCGGCATAGCACAGGTAAAGCGGCAAGTTGCCCCTGATATTTAATCGCGCCGATCCAAGCACCTAAACCTTGATGGTAACTGCAGGGGGCAACGACTTTACGCGGCTGACGCTTTTGGCATTCCCCGCAATAATCAACCTCGATTTGCATCGACTTACCGCAGCCTAAGCAAATATGTCCATGATATAAGCCAGATTGAAGACAAACGATGCAAATGCCCGTCTCGGGGATAGGTATGGATTGGTGGCACAGCAGGCAACGGTTAGGTAAACTGCCCGCCAACCACCTTGTGCTGAGTTGATAGCCTAAACACACTATCCGCCAAGCGGATGGCGGCCAAATCCTTTTAACAAAGCGCGACATACCTTCACCTAATCCATTTTTGAGGCACTCAAGTGAGCCAAGTGACATCCACAAACCAAGCAAATTTGCATATTGAAATCAGCGGCCAAGGGCCAGATCTGGTGATGCTTCACGGTTGGGGAGTCAATAGCGCTGTGTTTACGCCATTACATGAGTCACTGTCTCAGTATAGGGTGCACTATGTCGACTTGCCGGGCTTTGGCCATAGCCAAATGGTGGAGGGTGGCCTATCAACTTGGGTCGATGCCTTAGTCACCGCATTACCAGAACACGCTATTTGGGCCGGCTGGTCACTTGGTGGGCTAGTTGCGACTCAGGCAGCACTGAGTTATCCAAAAAAAATCAAAGGCTTGATCACTATCGCCTCATCCCCCTGCTTTATGGCAAGGGAAGACGAAGCATGGCCGGGTATTCCACCACAAGTTCTTAATCAATTTAGAGAACAACTCGGGCAAAATTTACCTAAAACCATTGAGAGATTTCTAGCGATTCAGGCCATGGGCAGCGCAACCGCTAAAGAAGATATCAAACGGCTGCGCGATCTTGTGCTTGCGCGTCCGTTACCCGATGCCAGAGCCTTAACTCAAGGTCTGAGTATGCTGACCGACATCGACTTAAGGCCGCAACTGACAGAGTTACAGCAACCTTGGCTTAGAATTTGGGGACGACTCGATGGACTCGTCCCCAAACGTGTACAACCTAAGATGCCGATCACGACGCAAATTGAAGATGTGATGCTAGCCAAAGCCTCCCATGCGCCGTTTATTTCCCATCAACAGGAGTTTTTGCAGGTATTTATGCCTTGGTTAGCGTTACAGACACGCTAACGCTTTATCTTTGAGCGATTAATGGCTAGTATTTAACCATTAGTGCACCAAGGAATTTTCCATGTTAGTTGTCAGTAACTACCCCCAAGTCCCACTAGCGACCAGTAATGTCGCGACGGACTCGGCTCGGGTCGACAACCAACTGAAACCTGTGGTCATTCCCCCACAAGCTGCCACTAAAGGTCATGAAGAACGCGCCTTTAATCCGCAGAATGAACGCACAGCAGATCAAAGTCAGCAACAAACCAAAACGCTCGAGAATAATCAGCAACAAGTTCAAGAAAAACAGCAGCAACAGCAATCCTCGCAGCAACAAAGCCAACAACAGCAAGAGAAAAAAGCCTCCCTTGTGGTGGCCGAGCGGGTGTTACCTAAGACGCTTAAAGTTGCTGCACGCGGTCAAGCGGCGCTGCAACGTAAGGATATCCGCTTAAAGGTCAGTCAAGGTGCGGCAAATTATGCCAGCAGTAACGCTAAAGCGAATACCAGTAGTGCGGCGCGTCAATCGCTCCAAGGAGAACCGACTCAATTTTATCAACAGCTTGGACAACGTATTGGTCAGTTCTATCAGCAACAGACTCAGCCAGAGCAAGAATCTATTATGTCGACGTGGATTTAACCTATTCTAATCGTATAAATCCGTTTGCGCACAAAATTAACATGAATGATAAACAAAAATGCCGCTAAAAATAGCGGCATTTTTTATGCTGTTTAACGCTTATTTAGGCAAACGATACAGCTCTTGCTGGTAGGCCAAACTGCCCCATAATGCCCAACTTAAGGCTTTCTTCTCTAACGCTGCTGCAGCTGGCGCATAAGGCGTTAACTGCTCAGTTTTTTCGTTATATTCGAAACCTTGAGCCGCTTTTTCTGGCTGCAGGATCACTACATCTTTACCTTCCATCAGGGCAAAGTTTTTATCGTATTGCATTAACGCGCGTCCAGGCCAATCATCGCTGACCTGGGTCAAATCTCGGCCCAGCATAGGATAGGAGTCTGAAATACCAATCAATGATAGAAGTGTTGGCGGTAAATCAATTTGGCTCACAATGCGATGATCGCGTTTTGGCGCTAAATTATCCCCAAGGATTAAACCCGGAATACGAAAACGTGACACTGGCACCAGATCCGCACCACCTACTCGGCTGTCATGGTCGGCAACCACGATAAAAATCGTATCTTTCCAGTAGTCCGCATTTTTCGCCAGTTTGAAAAACTCACCAATCGCATAGTCGGCATATTTCGCCGCATTATTACGGGTTTGCTTAGGTTGCTCGTACAGCTCGATACGATCATCTGGGAATTCGAATGGATCGTGGTTACTCGAGCTAAACACTAAACTAAAGAAAGGCTTACCTTCGCTGTGCAGACGCTCAAACTCACTATTCGCTTTGCGCATTAAGTCTTCGTCAGAGGCGCCCCACGAACCCACAAAGGCCGGAGATTTATAATCTTTCTGATCTATGATGTCACTAAAGCCGTTGCCCAAAAAGAAACTACGCATATTGTCGAAATGGCTCTCACCACCATAGATAAACTGCGTGGTATAACCATGATTTTTAAGTAATTCAGCTATGCTGAAGAAGCCAACTTGGCTCTTACCCAGTTTCACCACAGCACGAGCTGGCGTCGGGGTAAAACCTGTCGTTACGGCTTCTATCCCGCGCACTGAACGAGTACCAGTGGCGTACAAATTATCGAAATACCAACCTTCTTTGGATAAAGCATCGATATTCGGAGTCAGCGGTAAACCGCCTAAACTCCCCACAAAACGTGCGCCTAAACTCTCTTGCAGTAAGATCACTAAGTTCTTTGGCTTTCCGGTATAACTGGCTTGGTTAAAGCTTAGCGATGGGATATCCGTAGAGGTAAATGCACTGTCAGGACGACCACTTTCCTGTCTTATGGTCGCAATAATCTCAGCATTATCTAACTTACCATACACTTTAGAAGCATCTTCTTCACTGCCCATTTGCTTGATGGCAAACACTAATGAATAGGCTGAATTGATAACTAACGAGTTAACTAATGGATCATCGGCAAAGGCCACTAGAGCAGGGTTAAGTGGTCTATGACCTAAGGTTGAACGGGCACCTAATATCGTGATAGCGATAACAATTAATGCTAATACTGGACGCCAATACCAGCGTGGAAAGCGTAAATTTTTAGTGAGCTTACCGCTTAATATCCAACCGCCCCATAGTGTACCTATAGTTAATAACACGGAGAAAATCAGCTCAAGTTTACGACCCGCCCACAGCATAGAAAGCACTTCTTTTGGGTAGATCAAATATTCCACATACAAACGATTCGGGCGAATACCGTATTCTTCGATAAATGCAGGGGTCGATGCTTCTAAAAACAACATGATCCACAGACCGACGGTTAACCACACCCGTAGAATCGGCTGCCACAGACGGCCAATAAAATGATCACCCGAAAATAATGCGGTTCCTAGGGCGGCAATACCCCATAACCAACACAGGGTAGCGATATCGACACGCAAACCTTGGATTAATAGATGCGACCAACCATCAACAGCGGCCACGCGATCGGCTTGCCAAAGCCCTAAAGCGATACGGCTCGCGGTGGCAATAAAAAGCACTAATAATGAGAAAATAAAGATGGCGCGGAAAGGCCCATGGGCATTGTGATGCCCGCGAGGTGATAAACCAGATTGCATGTGTTACCCCAAAACGTATAAAGAGCCACTCAGCGTTGGAGTGTCAATTTGAAAAAAATCGGTGAATAAGCTGTGCTATGACAACCGATTTTGCTTAACGTTGCATTAAATGCCGACTTTATATTCCCTAAGGCGACATTGATGCAACAATTTTGTGAGTAACATGTAAAAAAGTCGACTCGGACAAGGTTTAAGTCCGAGTCTTAACGGTTAACGCTTACTTTTTCAGCTTAGCGAAGGCATCGGCAAAGGCATTGCCCATAGCCGCATTTGCCGGCGCTTTAGGTGCTTGTTTTTGCGCCGGACGTGCAGCAGGTTTTGCCGACTGAGGCGCCTTGCCATTATGAGTTTTGGCAGAGTTGTGCGGTCTTTGCTGCGACTTACTCTGGTCGATAGCTTCCTCCAAACGCATGCTCAAACCGATACGGCGACGCTCAACGTCCACTTCCATCACTTTAACTTTGACCACATCACCCGCTTTCACCACAGTGTGCGGATCGCTGATAAACTTGTCGGTCAGTGAAGATATATGCACCAGTCCATCTTGATGCACGCCAATATCAACGAAGGCACCAAAGTTAGTCACGTTGGTCACTACGCCTTCGAGCACCATTTCTGGTTTCAAATGTTTAAGCTCTTCGACGCCATCTTTAAACTTAGCGGTTTTAAACTCACCACGGGGATCGCGACCCGGTTTATCCAGTTCGGCCAAAATGTCCGTCACGGTCGGCAAACCAAATTCCGCCGTAATAAACTCTTCAGGCTTGATGCTACGCAGCAAATCAGAGTTACCCATCAGGCTCGCCAGTTCCACTTGTTTAGCCTTAGCGATAGTTTCGACGAGTGAATAAGCCTCTGGATGCACAGACGAAGCATCGAGTGGATTATCACCTTCACGAATACGCAAAAAGCCCGCCGCTTGCTCATAGGCTTTAGGCCCTAAACGTGGCACTTTCAGTAACTCTTTACGATTTTTAAACTGACCATTGGCATCGCGGTAATCAACCACGTTTTTCGCTAACGTCTTATTTAACCCCGCCACTTGTGACAATAACGGCACAGAGGCCATGTTGAGATCCACACCCACGCCGTTTACACAGTCTTCCACCACAGCTTCCAGTGAACCCGATAATTGGCTTTGGCTCACATCGTGTTGGTATTGACCCACACCGATAGACTTAGGCTCAATCTTCACCAATTCGGCTAACGGATCTTGCAAACGACGCGCGATAGACACAGCACCACGAATCGAGACATCGAGATCAGGGAACTCCAGCGCCGCCAATTCCGATGCCGAATACACAGACGCGCCCGCTTCGCTGACCATTACTTTGGTCAAGTGTGGATGGGTATCTTTCACGGCGGCAATCAGCTCAGCGGCCAGCTTGTCGGTTTCCCGTGATGCAGTGCCGTTACCAATCGCAATCAGCTCAACCTTATGCATTTTGACTAAGTTAGCCAAAGTACGGATCGACTTTTCCCACAGATTTTGCGGTGCATGCGGGAAAATCGTCGCATGGCACAACATCTTACCCGTGTTATCGACCACAGCCACTTTCACGCCGGTACGTAAACCTGGATCGAGTCCCATAGTCGCTTTCGCGCCCGCTGGAGCGGCCATCAATAAATCACCTAAGTTACGTGCGAAAACTTTAATGGCCTCGGCTTCGGCGCGTTCGCGCATTTGCGAAATAAACTCGGTTTCCATCTGTAGCGCAATCTTGATACGCCATGTCGCCGTCACGACGGTTTTCAACCACTGGTCGACGCTGCTATCACCCAATTTCAGCCCTAAATGATCGCAGATAATTACTTCGCAGTAACTGCCTTGGCCCGCTTCGGCAGCAGGATCGGCATTCATAGATAACGCTAAGAAACCTTCGTTACGGCCACGCAGCATCGCCAGCGCACGGTGAGAAGGGATCTTAGCTAACTGTTCGGTATGCTCGAAATAATCACGGAATTTCGCGCCTTCTTTCTCTTTACCTGCAATTAAGCGGCTTTCTAACACACTGTTTTGGCTTAAATGTTCACGCACTTTACGCAGTAATTCCGCGTCTTCGGCGTAGCGCTCCATCAGGATATAACGCGCGCCTTCAAGCACAGCTTTCACATCGGCGAAACCCGCTTCGCTATTGATATAACCCGCCGCTTTGGCTTCGACATCGGCGCTACGGTCAGCCAGTAAGGCATCGGCTAATGGTTCAAGCCCAGCTTCGATAGCGATTTGGCCCTTAGTGCGGCGCTTAGGTTTGAAGGGCAGATACAAATCTTCGAGACGTGTCTTGCTGTCTGCGTCGTCAATAGCCCTTTGTAATTCTGGCGTTAACTTACCCTGAGCTTGGATGCTAGACAGAATCACTTGGCGTCTGTCGTTCAGCTCACGCAGGTAACCTAAACGTGTGTACAAGGTACGCAGTTGCGTATCGTCTAATCCGCCCGTGGCTTCTTTACGATAACGGGCAACGAAGGGAACTGTCGCACCATCGTCAAGCAGAGTGATGGTTGCGGCAACTTGTTGCTCACGAACATTCAGTTCTTGAGCGATAATCTGAGCGATGTTATGTGCATTAGTTTGCATAAATAAAGTGTCGTGCCTAACTGTAAAGTAAGTCGTTATTGCGCCAAAGATACCACAGGCGCCCCGTATGTTTCATGCTAAAGCCTAGGTCAAAGCAGAGTCTTTGATCTTTCATCGCCATGCCATGGTGACCGCAGCGGTTGTCACGGCGGCAACCCTGTCGCTAATCTGCCTCGCTGGCGAGAGTGGTTTCAAAAGGAGTGTAACGGATCTGATTGATATACCACTCTTTTGGACCCGATGGCGTTTGCACTACCACCTCATCGTCCACTTGCTTGCCGATTAAGGCACGCGCCATGGGCGAGTCGATGGTGATGTAGCCCAATTTGGTATCGAGTTCATCTTTACCGACGATCCGATAACGCACGCGATCACCAGCTTCATTTTCAAGCTCGAACCAAGCGCCGAAGAATATTTTACCTTCCTGCTGCGGTGAGTAATCGACGATTTTTAACTCTTCCAGCCGCTTAACTAAGTACCTGACTCGGCCGTCAATTTGTCTTAATAAACGCTTGTTGTAAGTGTAATCAGCGTTCTCGCTACGGTCGCCCTGCGCCGCCGCTTCTTGGACTTTAAGGGTGATTTGCGGCCGATATTCTTTCCACAAATACTTCAATTCTTTATCTAAAGTTTGCCAACCCTGTCGGGTGATCAAATGCGCTTTCATAACTCTTTATTATCCACATGCTGAGCAAAAAACAGCGGCAATTTCACAAAATGCACGCTAAAAATCACATACAAACTCACAGGCTAAAGCCCTAGGCCCACTACTTGGTTACGTCCACTCTCTTTCGCCAAGTACAATTGCTGGTCCGCTGTTTCGATCAGTGTTTGCCAAGTCAAATCACTTTTGGGTAGCACGCTCGCGACACCCGCACTAATCGTCACTTCTTGGAAGCTCGACTCGAGATGTTCAAGATGCAAAGCTTGTACTGCATTTACTATCTTCTGTGCCGTATGAATGGCACCGACAAGCTTGGTTTCTGGCAGAATACAAATAAACTCCTCCCCGCCATAACGTGCAACAAAGTCAGTCGCGCGCAGCAGAGAATCGCTTATGGCTTTTGCAACATGCCGCAAGCATTGGTCACCTTCCTGATGACCATAACGATCATTAAAACGTTTAAAAAAATCCACATCTAGCATCACCACAGATAAGGCTAACTCGTTGCGGCAGCAATGTTTCCATATTTCAGGAAGTCGCTGCTCAAACTGACGTCGATTGGCGACGCCCGTTAAACTGTCAAGCAGCGCGATGGAATGCAACAGATCGGATTGTCGCTTGAGGGTAAACTGATTCTTTACCCGCGCAGTGGTGATAATTGGATTGATAGGTTTATGGATAAAATCGACTGCACCCAGCTGAAAACCTTTAACTTCTTGCACTTCATCAAAATGAGCCGTGACAAAAATAACCCCAATAGTCGCGGTTTCAGGATCGGCTTTAAGATGTTGGCAAACGTCAAAACCCGACATACCAGGCATTTCAATGTCTAACAGCACTAAATCTGGCTGTACCTTCTGGCATATGGCTATCGCCTGCTCACCATTGGTCGCCATAAACAACTCATACTCTTCATTGAAGAGTTGATGCAGTATTTTGATATTGAGCGGCTGATCATCAACGATGAGGATCTTACCTTTCTCACTTTGGGGCCGAGCAATTAATTCTGCAAGATGCATTACGCCTCCTCCAACATGATAATCCGTAGCGTATCTAATGCCTGATTAAAATCGAGCGCTTGCACTTGCCCATGCAATATGGACCATTGTGGATGGCCTGACAGCAATTCAGCTAACTGGTCAGTTAAGGCTATAGCCTCTAAATTGTTCTCTTTTAATAGGTTCATTAGGGTATTAAGGTCCGTCTTAACACTTTGCACCGATACCGAAGAATACACGGCTTTTCCTACATTATCGCTAATAACTGCATTAAATTCTTCCACCTCAAAGTAGGTTGAAAGCTGCTGACTACTCTGATTAATGAGTACCTCTAACGTATCCGTCCAGCGCTTAATATCAATCAGTTCAGGGCATTCTTGCTTAAACTGTTTCTCTATGTAAGCCGCATGCGCAGCTAAACGCCGAGCACCAAAATTACTGGCAATGCCTTTAATACCATGGCTAATCGCCGCCGCCGTTGAGTGATCAAATATCTTAGTCGACTGCTTAAAGAGCGCGAGTTGCTTCATCATTTCAGGCGCAAAACTTTTGGCCATTTTTTGGAAGAAAGACTGATTCCCCCCAAAACGACGCAGGATCAGGCGAATATCATCGAGTAATTGCTCATCACTCTGCTCCTGCGTCGCTTCAGGCCAGTGCCCTTCAAATTCAGCAGAGGTCATATCCTCACGGCCAACTAAGCGCAAAATACTCGGTAGTAATAATGGCATATCGATGGGTTTGCCAACATGGTCATTCATACCCGCATTGAGACACTCTTGCCTATCGGACTGTGAAGCATTAGCTGTCATCGCAAGTATCGGTAATGCTGCGAAACGTTCATCAGCTCGGATACGTCGAGTCGCCTCCAATCCATCCATATCGGGCATTTGCATGTCCATGATGACAATATCGAATAAGTCACCACTCTCGAGCACCAAGGAAACACCTTCCATGCCGCCTTCTGCCAATACGACATTCGCGCCCTCATAACTCAATAGCTCATCGATAACTTGTCGATTGAGTTGATTATCTTCCACCACTAATATGGTTAGCCCTGCTAAAAATCGCTGTGAACGCGGCTGAGGGTGCGCCTCCATTGTCTTACCTTCGATGGCATTTAACACAGCTTCAGCCAAGATCTGCGATGTCACAGGTTTAGTGAGGAAATTAACGAAAGGGACATGTCTAATCTGCTGACTCTCGGCAATCACTTCATGGCCGTAGGCCGTTAACATCACCACCAGCGGAGTCTGATTATTCGCGTCTGAGTTACGCAGCATTTCGGCGGTTTGTAACCCATCAAGGTCTGGCATACGCCAATCCATCAACACCACATCAAACGGTACCGATTTGTCATGGGATTTTTTAACCTTCTCTAGAGCCGCATATCCACCTAAGGCAGTTTCAACCTCACACCCAAATCCGGTCAAAATTTTCTCTAAAATCTCCGTCGTCAATTCATTATCATCAACCACTAACACACGGTATCCGCTAAGGTCTGTGTGCCGAGTTTGTTCGACTTGTATAATAGGAAACGTCATATCAAACCAGAAACGGCTTCCAACACCCACCTTGCTGGTCACATGTAACTCACTGCCCATAAGGCCGATAAGCCTTTTGCTTATTGCTAGCCCGAGCCCTGTGCCCCCAAAGCGGCGTGATGTTGAGGATTCTGCCTGTTCAAATCCGGTAAAAATCCGCTCAATCTGCTCATCACTGATACCAATACCCGTATCGGTAATTGAAATTTGTACTGTGACTGTATCTGCCTCATGGCGTAAACATTCAATGCCGACAATCACTTGACCGTGGTGAGTGAATTTAAGGGCATTACCCGCGAGGTTAACGAGGATCTGTTGCAATCTAAGTTGATCTGCTAACAGCCAAGGAGGTAAAGCCGTGTCGAGATCAAACATCACCTCGACATCTTTATCACCATGGTTACCCGACAGTACAACGGCAAGATCCCGCATCAGCAATTCAATCGAACAGGGATGAAGATCGAGTACTAACTTGCCAGCATCAATTTTAGAAAAGTCGAGAATGTCGTTCAGCAGTCCTAATAAGGACTTAGCGGCCGTTTGAGTTTTATTAACATAATCTTGCTGCTGCCTAGACAAAGAGGTGTATTGAATTAATTGCAGCATGCCTAATACGGCATTCATTGGGGTGCGAATTTCATGGCTCATATTGGCTAAAAATGCAGACTTAGCCGCACTCGCCGCATCGGCCTCCTGCTTAGCTTCTCGCAAGCTTTCTTCCAATTGTTGCTGTTCAGTGATATCTAAATTAATCCCAATCACTCTAATCGCATGACCCTGTTTATCGCGCTCAACTTGGGCGGCTGCCTGAACGTAGCGAATCGAGCCATCTGTCCTTACCACCCTAAAAATAGGGTCATATTGCGCCGTTCCTTCCACAGCGCCTTTCAATTTAGCATCAGCAAAAGCAATATCGTCAGGATGAACCCGCATCGACCAGTGTTCATAGGTTAATCCTTGTTCACGAAGACTTTCAGGCTGATCGTAAATCGCAAACATACGTTCATTCCATTCAAGCGAATTACCGAGCAGATTCCAAGTCCAGATACCTAATTGAGCCACTTCGGCTGCCTTACTTAAATGGTTACTGGCCGTCATCAGTGCTTGTTGCTGCAGTAACATCAGTGAAATATCGACGCCAATGCCTAAATAACCAATAATCTCGCCAACACTATCACGCATAGCAGTGACAGAAAGTGACACTTGGAACTGGCTACCGTCTTTACGCACATAGGTCCAATTGCGAGTTTCAGAACCTTCGGCTTTTGCTTTATAAACAAAAACATCAAAGCCTTGAATGTCTTTACCGTATTCAGCGGATAACTCTGCAGATCTTATCATCACCTCCTCGAGCAAGTGCAGAGGCGCAGGGGTAGATTGACCTATCATTTCCTCGGCTGAATAACCGAGTAAGCGCTCTGCTCCACGGTTAAAAATGGTGATATTCCCTTGCACATCAGTGGCTATGATGGACATTTCAGAGGCGGCATCGAGCACGTTAGTCAGTAATGACCCTAAGTTATTTTTCTCAATCTGTGTCAACTTACGGTCGGTAATATCAATCCTTAATGCCACAAAACGTTCAATTTTACCGTATTCATCAAAAACGGGACCAATCACAGTATCGAACCATTTCAACGTTTGATGCTTATCAAGGTTGCAGATTTCACCGTGCCAAGACTGTCCCGAGTTTATCTGTTGCCACATAGATCGCCAGAAAGACACATCATGTTCACCTGACTGAAGTATTGCATGGGTTTTCCCCACCAGTTGCTCACGCGAATAGCCACTAATGCGGCAAAAGTTATCATTCACCTCTAAGATGACGCCATTGGGGTCAGTAACGGAATAGAGTAGCTGTTGATTAATAGTGTCGAGCAAGGTTTGGTTTTCGAGTAACGCCTGCTGCAACGCATGGGTACGCTTGGTGACTTGCCGTTCGAGACTCGCATTCAAGCTTAAAATATGTCGTTCAGCTTCAAGCTGCGCTGTAATATCGCGGATCGTTTGGCTCATGCCAGCTATCTTGCCGTGCTCGTCATAAATAGGCACGGCCGTAGTTGAGGTCGATAAATGACTACCATCTTGCCGTTGATGGCTAGTTATCCGATTTAAAGAGGTTTTACCCGCTAACACTTCGGCGAATAATGCTCTTTCTTCCTGCACTATGCTGGCAGGAACAATCAATTTACAACACGACTGGCCAAGAGCGTGCGCCTCGGTATAGCCAAATAGCTGCTCCGCACCTTGGTTCCAACTGGTAATTTGGCCTTTAGTGTCATAACTGATAATGCCATCGAGAGAATGCTCCAACATGCTAGCGCGCCTTGCCTGTTCAAGCAGCACCTGCTGCTTACGCTGCAAACTGATGGACCACATGGCAATTAATGCGGCTAAAAGCAGGCTAAACAAACTGCCACTCAACAGCACTAAACTGGGTTGATTAAGATGCAATGACTTAATAAATGATGGATAAGCGATGACTTCTATCTGCCATTGACGACCAAAAATGTCTTTCGTCATTTTATGGCGATATGCAGATAATGGAGACGCCTCATCAGGGTGTGTTTCAAAAAAACTGATGGGACGCTCAGCTTGGGTGATATCGCTAAGCAACAGCTTAGTCATCTTCTGATTCAACGCTAATCCCATTAGAACTTCGTTCGTCACTAAGGGGGCATAACTCCAACCATACCCAGCTGAAAGTCTATCCTGTTGTGATTTAGGTACTAAACCCGTGCGATAAATAGGCTGCAGAATTAAGAATGATTGTAGCGGCCTACCCGTAGCCTGCACTAATGTGATGGGTGCAGATAAGCGCACTTCACCGGATAACATAGCCGCATCGGCAGCGGCTTTACGATGTGCCTCTGACGCAATATCTAAGCCAACGGCAGCTTTATTGCGGTCTACAGGCTCAATATATTCAATAACGTATCTTTCGCCATCATGAGCGTTAAGTTGGCGAATATTAAAGTCAGGCCAATCATCTTGACGAGCTCTTGCTATAAATGCCGCTTCATCGGCACTGGGTACTCGACGAATAAAGCCAAATCCACGGGCGCCGGGAAACTCATGGTCCACATCCCGCGTTAAACTATAACGATGGAAGCTAGCACGACTAATATCATGCTCACCCGCAGTGACTATCGTGCCGCGTGCACCGCGTAAACCATATTGATATAAGGTGATACGGTTAATCACGTTCTCACTGATTTGCTCCGCGTCCTCGCGCAAGGCTTGCTCAATCTTTTGGGCGTTCATGCGCCCCGTCAACCCTGTTAATAACGCGCTTAGCACCAATCCAATCAACAGGACTAATAAGCCCCATTTCGAAGCATTTTTATAACTCATGGACAAGTGCATAAACGCCTAATAATTTTTAATCAGAGAGTTATGATTTTGGACTAATAAAAATTCTTTTGCCACTCAGCGAGTGGCAACAAACGATAAATGCGCCAAAAGTTGCTGATGCCCATTTAGTTACAATTTCAGCTATAGCGTGAATAAACGCGAGTATTCCCATGCAATTTCATTTGCTTAGTATTAACATTGGGCAATCAATATCAGCATTTATCGCATTCAAGTTACTAAGGTGAGCTAGTCGCCTTGGTTGAATGCGGCTATATTAGGCAGATTCGTTTTCAATTTCAGCCAGTTGGTTAATCTTAACTGTTTCTCGTCAGTAGAATAAGCACCAATCTGAGCAATTAAAGGACATCCCATGGGACAAGAAACCTCGAAAATCCTCGTCGTCGATGATGATATGCGCCTGCGAGCGTTACTCGAGCGTTACCTGATGGAGCAAGGTTATCAGGTGCGCAGCGCGGCCAATGCCGAGCAGATGGACCGCCTATTAGAACGCGAAAACTTCCATCTACTCGTGCTCGACTTGATGTTACCCGGTGAAGATGGCCTATCTATCTGCCGCCGTTTGCGCCAGCAAGGTAATCCTATTCCGATCGTGATGCTGACGGCCAAGGGCGATGAAGTCGACCGTATTATTGGCCTAGAGTTAGGCGCCGACGATTATCTGCCAAAACCTTTTAATCCACGGGAATTGCTCGCACGGATCAAAGCCGTGATGCGTCGCCAAACCCAAGATGTGCCCGGTGCGCCAGCCCAGCAGGAAGCGCAGATCAGCTTCGGTGAGTTTTCGCTGGATTTAGCCACCCGTGAGATGTACCACGGCGACGAATCGATTGCGCTCACCAGCGGTGAGTTTGCCGTGCTTAAAGTGCTAGTTACCCATCCACGCGAGCCCTTGTCTCGGGATAAATTGATGAACCTCGCCCGTGGCCGCGATTATTCGGCGCTAGAACGCTCCATCGACGTGCAAGTGTCACGTCTGCGGCGTTTAATCGAAAAAGACCCTGCGAATCCGCGCTACATTCAAACTGTGTGGGGATTAGGTTATGTGTTTGTGCCCGATGGCGCCGCGCGTCGATGAGCCGCGCTGCCATCTTAATCTGCTGCGGTTATTGAGCCCCCGATGAAAGCTAAGTTTTGGTGGCGGTTTGTGCCTCGCAGCGCGTTTAGCCAAACCGTGATGCTGATTGGTTGTCTATTGCTGATCAATCAGCTGGTGTCTTACGTCACAGTTGCCGTTTATGTGCTTAAGCCAAGCTACCAGCAAATCAATCAGTTAATCGCTCGCCAAGTCAAATTGCTGTTTGTCGATGGCATAGATATTGGCCGCGAACACTTAACCATAGTCGATGCCCTCAATGCCAAAGTCCACGACGATGGCATGAAAATCTACAATCAACAGCAAGCGCGTGAAGCTGGCATTGAGCAAGCGACCTACTATGGTTTCTGGTCGGCGCAGATGTCGGAATATCTCGGCGGCGACGCCGAAGTGCGCGTCACCCACGGCAGTGTATTGCAGATTTGGATCCGTCCACCACAGGCGCCTTCGATTTGGATAAAAGTGCCGCTTATCGGCCAAAATGTTTCAGATCTTTCGCCGCTGACCCTCTATTTAATGGTCATTGGCGCCCTCAGCGTCGCCGGGGGGTGGTGGTTTGCCCGCCAACAAAACCGTCCACTTAGACGACTACAAAAAGCCGCGATTGCCGTTTCCCGCGGTGAATTCCCCGATCCCTTGCCGCTGAATGGTTCGAGTGAAATTGTCGAAGTGACTAACGCCTTCAACCAGATGGCGCACAGCATGAAACAACTGGAGCAGGACAGAGCGCTATTGATGGCGGGGATTTCCCACGACTTGCGCACGCCGCTCACCCGTATTCGTCTCGCATCTGAAATGATGGTTGAGGAAGATCAATATCTTAAAGATGGCATAGTCAACGATATCGAAGATATGGACGCCATCATCAGCCAGTTTATTGCGTATATTCGCCAAGATCAGGAAACCAGCCGTGAGCTAGGGCAAATCAATAAACTCATTCAAGATGTCGCTCAAGCAGAAGCCAATCGCGCCGGTGAAATTGAAGTAGTATTAACTGACTGCCCCGAAGCCCAATTCCAAGCGATTGCCATCAAGCGGGTACTGAGTAACTTAGTCGAAAATGCCTTTCGCTATGGTTCTGGCTGGATCCGCATTAGCTCGCAGTTCGATGGCAAACGTATCGGTTTTAGTGTTGAAGATAATGGTCCAGGAATCGACGAGTCACAAATCACCAAACTATTTCAACCCTTTACCCAAGGTGATATCGCCCGAGGCAGTGTCGGCTCAGGCCTAGGTCTCGCCATCATCAAACGGATTATCGATAGACACCAAGGGCAAGTCACCCTCTCCAACCGCGCCGAAGGCGGTTTAAGAGCCCAAGTGTGGCTGCCGCTGGAATAGCGCGAGATCACATATCGACAAATCAAATGACAACGCTGACATTCATGTGGGCGCTTGTCATATTAATGTCACGCTAAATTCATAAACTCAGAACAGTTAACTGGCTCTGACAATTATGAAGATTGCAAAATGAAAATTTCAACGCTGTCGCTCTCTGCTTCTGCCCTGTTGTTATTGCTCGCGGGATTATTGGCGGCCGTAGTGCTGTGGAGCAGTGATCAGCGACAAAATATAGAACAGCAAACACTCACACTGCAAAGCATACAAGAAGACTTCCTCGTCGGCGTACGCCGCGATCTCGACGGCTACCTCGCGAGCGGCAACGCTAGCCAACTGGAACAAGCGAAAACCAAACTCAGCGCCATTAAGAACCAGCTTACAGAGCTTAATCTCGCTACCATGGGCGCTACCGATAATGACTTGCAAGCTAGCCTAAGCAGCTTCATTCAAGATTTAGATACCAAGTACCGCGCCGCGGGTAAACTCGCTGGCAATCCTAGGCAACTGCTGGCCCACGCCGAATCTGAAATGCTCGACTATAACCGTCGTCTGGGCAGTTATGCCGATAAAGGCTTAACCACAAATGCTGCGGTCGCCGAACAATATCTGCAATTGAGCCGCGATTTACCTTCCATCGTCTACCAACTTTCCCAGCTAACCGATGGCTACCTCATCGGCAAAAATCAGCAACTCAAGGGCATTTTAGACAGCACCAGCAAAGAGCTCAATACGTGGCACGACGCCCTCAGCGCACTGCCGTTAATCGGTGTATATGAGCAGCAAGAAGCCGATGAATTTGCCCTCGGTGCCAGCGAACCGGAACAGGTTGAAGTCGGCGAAAGTGACCGTAGTGAACTGCTGAGTCTCGCCAATCGATACAATAAAGAAGTCGCTAATACCCACCAATTGCTGCAAGCCAACCAAGAGATGCAAGATCAACTCATTCAAGCGATTAGCAATGTGGAACAACAGCTTATTGGCTTAGGTGAGGCGCAAGCAGCAAAGAATCAACAGCTGAAATATGAGCTACAACTGATCCTCTACACTATGGTTTCCATCATGGCCTTGTTTGCCATAGGTTATTTAATCCTGCAGCAAAACCGCGTCGTCAAACCGTTAAAACGTCTCAACCAAGCCTTTATGAAATTAAGCGAATCGAACAGCCGCGAGCGTTTAGACATTAATCGGCGCTGCGAGACGGGCCAAATCGCGGGTCATTTCAACCAGTTGCTACACAGGTTTGAACAGGAAGACGAGGCACAACGCCAGCAAATCACTAAGGTTTCTCAATCATTAAGCCAACTGGTGGCGCGCATTACTCAGCTATCGCAGCACACAGAGCACACCCAAACGATTGTGGCCGATACGCAAACACAGACCGAACATATCCGCAGCCTCGCCAATGAGGTGAGCCACACTTCGGCACTCGTGGAAGACAGCGCCGCCGAAACCATGCGCCAAATGCAGTCGAGTCAAACACAGGCCGAGGCCGTACTGAGCGCAACCGAGCAGACGCAAACCGCCGTTGGCCTTTGCCATGCTTCCCTCGAAAGCCTGAATAACTCAGTGACGGACGTGTCGAAAATCATTGATGTGATTGGCAATATCGCCGAACAAACTAACTTACTCGCCCTCAATGCCGCCATTGAAGCTGCGCGGGCGGGAGAGCAAGGTCGCGGCTTTGCCGTGGTCGCCGATGAAGTGCGAAATTTAAGTCAGCGCACCCAAGTGTCTTTAAATGAAATCGTGAAGATTCTGCAGCAACTGACCCAATCGAATCATGCTCTCAGTGAGAGTGTCGATGGCATAGCAGAGGCCACCAGCAGCCAAAAACTGCGCGCTCAAAGCCTATGGCAAGTGGCGCAAACGGTGCAAAATCAAGCGAGTGACATGGCCAATACCGCCAAACAAGGCTCGCTCAATGCCAAGGAGCAAGTCGATTATCTCGATCAATTTGTGCGCACTATGGATAGTTTAAAAGAACAGGCGCAAACCAGTTCACAACAGAGTGAAGTCATCGCCCAAGAAGTACAGCAGAGCGTCGAGGATATTGAGACCAGTTTAGGCATTGCCGATGTTGGTAACTTAGCACCGCAGTCGCGGGCCGCTTAACCCACTAAAATACCAATAAAAATGGGAGCCTAAGCTCCCATTTATTTTGATGTCCGATTACGTTCGGACCTTAATCATTACAGTGCAGCTAAAACCACTTCGGCTTTACTGGCTTCAAAAGCCTTTGGCTCTTCAACATTCAGCAGAGTCACTACGCCGTTATCTATGATCATGGCGTAACGTTGTGAACGCACGCCACCAAAACCAGCTGTATCCATTTCTAAGCCTAACGCTTTAGTAAAGCTGGCATCGCCATCGGCTAACATCATCAATTCAGAAGCATTTTGCGCTTCGCCCCAGGCTTTCATCACGAAGGCATCATTCACTGATACACAGGCAATCAAATCCACGCCTTTCGCTTTAAATTGATCGGCTAATACCACATAACCAGGTAAATGCGCTTCAGAACAGGTCGGAGTAAAAGCACCGGGTACAGCAAACAATACCACTTTTTTACCAGCGAACAGTTCAGTAACTTGGTGATTCACCATGCCATCTTTCGTTAGTTGGCCTAATGTAGCTGCTGGTAATGTTTGACCTTGAGCAATCATATTTATCTCCATTTAGTTAAATTAACCTGACCATACTAGCCCTATTTACCTGAGATAAACACAGAGAGAAAAAAGGGTGATTAGCCGCGAGTACGATTCATCCGCAGCCCAGCACACAAACCGAGGAACAACAGACCCAATACCGATAAGCTACCGCCACTTTCTTCGACGACGATAACTTCAGGCTCTCTGTCTCGATCGCTACTTTCCAGTGGCAACGCATACAAACCATCGGTTTCATCGGCACTGATGGTCGCGACAATATCGCTGTAACCCACTTCGTACACATCGATTAGCACATCGTAGTGGTCCGTCGCATAACCCGTGTAGAGCGTGGTCAGCACTTCATAATCGTCCTGTGTTGAATCGCCATAAATAGTAAACACGTCCGTGGTGTAGTAATGCACCCAAGGGCCGCCATCACGACTGAGATAAAGCTCGGCAAATAAGTCAGCTCTTTCATTAAGATACGCGCCGTTAACATCGACGTCGAAGGTCACGCTAAAGGTTTGATAAAACCCATCGTAGTCAAAGTCTTCGAACAAACGACTGCTGGCATCAAAAATCGAAAAGCTGTGATACACAGGGGCGCGGTAGGGATCTTCACTGGTCGCGCTCGAACTCGGCATGCCTTGGCTCGCATGTTTCGCAGTCACTTGCTCACGCGTCATCGGCGATGCGCCCATTAGTTGCACGCGGTTTGCCGTCGGCGCTTTAGAGGATAACGCGGGCGCCAAGGATTTAACGGCTGCAGCAGCGGCTTCAGTGACATTTTTTGCGGGCGCAGCTTGTTGTAACAGGGCTAAAGCTTGCTGTTCCTGCTCGGCTGCTTGCTCGCTGTTTTCAGCTTTTTTGGCAATGCCGACACTGGCCGCAGTAAATGGCGTTAAGCTTTGCGATGATTCCAGTTCGCGGGGCTGAGCGCTGACGGCAGTGGACGCTAAAAACAGCGCGGCAATGGCCGTCGCTTTAACGAAATGGGTGTTAACCTGACTGTTAACTGTGGCTGCCATACCTTGTTTATTGAGTGTGCTCATCTTGAATACCCCATGGATAATCCGTTCAAATTGGAGCCATTAAAGTGCAATGAAGGTGAACATAAGCTGAACATCAACATTTAGTGTTCTTAGCGCGACAATACGTTCAGCCTTAGTTCATCTGGATTAGCCGACACTAGGGCATATTGAATGCGAGCATAGGAATAGACTCGCTGACAGAGCTTCAGTTCTGTCACGAATAACAAAATGACTACCAAAGTTAATTTTGATGGAATTGTGCCAACCAATTGGCTGATCTCTATGTGTTTGTTAAGGTGATGAGGTATTCTTAGTCGACTCGATAAGTTATCCATCTCACTCATTAACTTAAGATCGCCGAACATTGCGGGTACCAGATATGAAACTTGGTTTGACATTGGCCCTAATCGCTTGCTTGTTTGCCTCCTTTGGCAGCATGGCAGGCAATGATAGACAGAATGATCGCAACCAAGGTGCGAAGAATGAGCAGCGCCGTCTGGCGGTCAATAGCCCAGATCAAGCTGTGGCTATGGTGCAGCGCCAATACCAAGGCAAGGTTCTGAGCGTGCAATCCAGCGGCTCAGGGTATCGGGTTAAGCTCCTCAATAATGACGGCCAAGTGTTTTCAGTCTCAGTGGATGCCGCAACTGGCCGAGTGTCGAGGAACTAACTATGCGATTGTTATTGGTTGAAGATGATTTAGAACTGCAGGCGAACTTAAAACAACATCTGCTCGATGCCCATTACAGTATCGATGTGGCGAGCGATGGTGAAGAAGGCTTATTTCAAGCACTCGAATACAACTATGATGCGGCGATAATCGATGTCGGTTTGCCTAAGCTCGATGGTATCGCGCTTATCCGCAGCGTACGCGAACAGGAACGCGACTTCCCAATCCTGATTTTAACCGCGAGGGACAGTTGGCAAGATAAGGTTGAAGGACTCGACGCCGGTGCCGACGACTACCTGACGAAACCTTTCCATCCCCAAGAACTGGTCGCGCGGCTAAAAGCCTTGATCCGTCGCTCTGCCGGCAAGGCCAGCCCTTTGATTTATAACGGGCCCTTTAGCTTGAATACCAGCAGCTTAGAAGTGCGTAAAGGTGAAGAGTTGGTTAACCTCAGCGGCTCTGAATACAAGTTATTCGAATTTTTTATGCTGCATCAAGGCGAAGTGAAATCCAAAACCGTATTGACGGAGCACATCTACGATCAGGATTTTGATTTAGATTCAAACGTCATTGAAGTCTTTATCCGCCGATTACGTAAAAAACTCGATCCTGATAATCAATACAACCTGATTGAAACCCTGCGCGGCCAAGGTTATCGCCTAAAAGCGTTAACGCCCGAGCCAGCTGCCGATGAGTAAACGTGCCATTGTGTGGCAAGTGTTGAACTCCCTTAAAGCGCGCTTAGTTGCCAGTGCATTATTGTTTATCTTAGTGTTATTGCCTTTGATCGGCGTCGCCTTAAACGATGCCTTTACCGAACAAGTTAAAAGCGCGACCAAAAATGAACTCAGCGCCTATGTTTATTCAATACTCGCGGTGACTGAAGTCGAGAATAAGCAAATCTCTATCCCAGAATTAGTACTCGAAAATCGTTTTAACCTCATTCAATCTGGGCTGTATGCCATTGCGACCACTGAAGATGCCAGCGGCAAACAAACGATCGTGTGGCACTCGCAATCTTTTATGGGCATGATGCCACCGCCACATTTTACCATCCCAGCAACGGGTCAAAGTGCCTTTGAGCAAATCGAGCTCGCCGAACAACCCCATTTGATTTATAGCTTTAGCGTTAGTTTCGCCAGCCAAAATCAAAACGTGCCAGTAACGATTCACATCATTAAGGACGAGCGCGAATTTCAGCAACAAATCGATCAATTTAACCAACAGCTTTGGACTTGGCTGCTGATCCTCATGTTCGTCATGCTGGTGTTCCAACTGAGCTGGCTAGTGTGGACGTTGCAACCATTGGCGCGCTTTACCCAAGAATTACATTCCGTCGAGCAAGGTAAGTCGATGCAGCTAAGTAGTCAGTACCCCACTGAATTACAAGCCGTTGCGCGGCAGCTCAATATTTTGCTCAATACCGAACAAACCCAGCGCAAACGCTATCGTAATGCCTTGGCCGATCTTGCCCACAGCCTCAAAACACCGCTGGCGGTGATCAAGAGTCAGGCCGACTTAAGCGAAGCCTCCAGCGAGCAAGTGTCGGTGATCAGCCGCATTATTGGCCACCAGTTGAAACGCGCCCAAACGGCAGCGGCAGCCTCGTGGCATTTAGGGATTCGCGTCGATGACGTCGCCGCTAAGTTATTACGCACCTTAGCTAAAATTTATCGTGAGCCGCAAATCAATCTCAGCGGCGAGATGGCGGACGCAGCAGT
This sequence comes from Shewanella sp. SP2S2-4, assembly GCF_031932025.1. Classification (NCBI taxonomy): domain Bacteria; kingdom Pseudomonadati; phylum Pseudomonadota; class Gammaproteobacteria; order Alteromonadales; family Shewanellaceae; genus Shewanella; species Shewanella sp. SP2S2-4. The sequence goes on along the minus strand of NZ_JAUOER010000007.1, from coordinate 20,861 downwards.
ATTCAAAGGTGATGAAGCGGATCTCACGGAAATTCTCGGTAACGTGCTCGACAACGCCTGCAAAGCGGCAAAGTCCACAGTTAAATTAACCGTGACCGGCGATGCCTATCAATTGCTGATCTGCATCGAAGATGATGGACCTGGGATCGGTGAAGCACTGCAAAATCAAATCTTTGAACGCGGTATTCGTGCTGATTCCTATCATCAGGGTAATGGTATTGGGCTTGCGATCGTGCGCGATTTAGTCGACAGCTATAACGGCAGAATTTCAGTCTCACGTTCAGAAACCTTGGGCGGCGCCAAGTTCAGCATCAGCTTTGTACACTCAATTTAATGATTTAGTTTCAATACCATAGATTAAAATTCCCACCTAAATTGCGGTTAAAAATAACTTTTTAACCGCAAAATACTTTCAGCTTATGTTCATATTCAAACGCCTATGATGCCCATAACATCCTCGAACAGGATTATTGGAGCAAACCATGAACAGACTACATCGATGGAATTGGCTAGTGTTAACGGCGGCATTAGTGGCCTTGCCTTTCACTACCACAGCACAAGCTGCGGGCGTATCTGTGAGCCAGGGCTCGAGCGCTGCGGCAAGCCAAGCCGAACTCGAACAAATGCTGGCGCCTATTGCCCTGTATCCCGATAGCTTATTGACCCACATACTTATTGCCTCAACTTATCCACTCGAAATCGTGCAGGCACAGCGTTGGTTAACCCAGCGCCCCAAATCCTCGGTCGATCAACTGATGACGCAGGCCGAAGATCAAGATTGGGACCCGAGCGTCAAAGCTTTGCTGGCTTTTCCGACGCTGCTGCAAAAAATGAGTGAAGATCTCGACTGGACTCAAAGACTCGGTGAAGCCTTCTTAGAAGATGAAGGCCAAGTGATGAACAGCATTCAGTCCCTAAGACAACAGGCTGATAAAGCGAACAGCTTAGCAGACATGGATAACATGGCGATCACCCGCGCCAACAATCAGATCATCATAGAACCCGTTAAGCGAGAAATCGTCTACGTGCCCTATTATGATCCGCGCGTGGTTTATGGTACATGGCGCTGGGGTGTGGCTTATCCCCCCGTGTATTGGGAATTTGGCGGCTATGCTGGCTATCCCTATCGTCCGAGTCATAACCATTTCTACTGGTCACCTGGCATCCATATTTCCTTTAACTACTTCTTCAGTTCATTCCACTGGCACAACCATAAAGTGGTCGTGATCGACTATCGCCATTCACATCGTTATCGCCCACGTGAAAGATACACAGTCAGTTATGGTGCCCAGCCTTGGAAACATAAACCCGAACATAGACGTGGCGTGAGTTACCACAACCCCGTCGTGAAGCAACGCTATTACAACGAAGACAAGTATCGCGGCAGAGATTCACACTCTAGCGGCAGCAAGCAGCACTTTAATAGCCAATACTCGAAGTCAAAAGAACGCCAAGATACCCATAGCAATCAGGGTAATATGAGTAATCAGGGTCATAAGAGTCGTGACAATAAGGACTATCACAACGCCAGTCGTGAACGTGATAACCGCGCACCGAGTTATCAAAAAACGCAGGCCGAGTTAAAGGAACGTCGATCCGCGACTATGGTACAAACGCCGACTCACAAGGATCGTAATGACGCGCAATCGAGACCCGTGCAGTCAAAGCCAATGCCATCGAAGGAGTCACAGCAAAGGCAATATCAAACTCGGGAGTCACAGCCGCGTAATGTCGATCAACAAAGGACGCAGCCACAAAGACAAGAAAATCCAAGAACTGCGACCCCAAGAGTTGAAACGCCACGACCTGAGACAAGACGCGCAGAACCGCAACGTATTGAACAACCAAGACAAGCAGCGCCGAGACAACGCGAAGAAGTGAGAGTGAGACAAAGTGAGCCACGCCAAAATGCGCAAACTGCTCGCTCGGTAGAACATAACCAAGGCCGCTCAACTCAAAGCCAAGAACGTCGTCATAGGGAATAATTTCGCTATAGCCGCAGTAACACAAAGAGCGCAGTTAACTGCGCTCTTTTTTTAAATCAGTTGTTTTTAAATCAGTTGTTTTTAAATCAATTAGTTTTAAACCGCTTAAAACTTCAAAGTCAGGGACTGACCTTCGCCCATGCCCTGCCACTCGATGCTCAAATCCATAATCTCATTAAGAATATGTTCAAAGTCCGATTGGCTAACGGTTGGAACGGCTAGGTCACGGCTGTTGCAGGCTTGCTCTAACAGATAAATAAAGCCGTCATAGGTTGGCGTTTCACCCGACCAGAGTAGCGACTGCAGGGTCTCAACTATGGATTCGGTTTGCCACACCTCCGTTTTATCAGCGATAGCGCGGGAGGTTTCATTATGTTCCAAGGCGAAGCTGATATCGGCGCCAGCTCTGACCTGCGAGAAGAAAGCCCCTTGAATATGCAGACGTTTTTCAACCACATAATGAATCATATCGTGGGGAGCAATGCCCTGTTCTGGCATTTGGGTTTGGGTCGCACTACCGTCCATGCGCACGCAGCGCAACTGACCATAACGCTGGGTTCCTTTGGTGAAGATGACTTGCATAAAACCATCCTTAGTATTTCGATCAACGCATACATAACGCGAACTCAAGTATAGTCCAACTCTGCGCCAGCATTAGAAAAACAACAACACTCTGCCGTTATAAATTACGCTGGATAAAGCGGAAACACTCTTCTGCCGCTAAGGGTTTACTAAAGTAAAACCCTTGCACTAAGTCGCACCCCATGCTCGACAATAATACCAACTGCGCCTCGTTTTCAACCCCTTCGGCCACCACAGTTAACCCCAACTCATGGGACATAGAAATGGTCGCAGCACTGATAGCAGCATCGTTCGGGTCGCTCTCAATATCCTTCACAAAGGAGCGGTCAAGCTTCAATCTGTCTAAGGGCAAGAGTTTCAAATAGGATAACGAGGAATAACCTGTGCCGAAATCATCAATCGCAAGTTCGATACCATGCTGGCGCAATTCCGCTAACAGGCGCGCATTCTGCTCAGGATATTGCATCGCCACACTCTCGGTGATTTCAAGCTCCAATGCTCCTTTGCCCAACTTATGCTTTAAAAGCACATTGGTGATATCGGCGACAATGCTATCTTTGCGGAGTTGATGCGCCGACAGATTCACCGCCATTCGCAGCTCGGTCGCACCCGCAGCGCGCCAAGCGGCAAGCTGCGCCATCGCGGTTTCTAACACCCATTGGCCGATAGGAATGATCATGTCGATCTCTTCAGCAATGGGAATAAAGCGGTCTGGCGCTACCATGCCAAATTCAGGATGTTGCCAGCGCACTAAGGCTTCAACACTGACCACTTGCCCAGTACGGATATCAATTTGTGGCTGATAATGCAGCCGCAATTCATCGTTGGCGAGCACTTGCCTGAGGCCAGTTTCAATTTGCTGGCGCTCAGTGATCAAGGTATTCATCGCCGCAGTAAAGAATTGATAGTTATTGCGTCCCGCCGATTTGGCGCGGTACATGGCCATATCGGCGTTTTTCATCAGGGCTTCAACACTGTCACCATCGGTCGGGAATAAACTGATGCCTATACTTGGCGATGAATGTAATGCTTGATTATTAATGATATAGGTTTGACTCAAACCACTGCGCAGCGCCTCGGCTAAACTGGCCACCTTATCATGATTCGTATCAGATAATGCGACCACAAACTCATCGCCACCCAGACGCGCCACAGTGTCAGTATCACCAACAATGTTTTTCAAACGACGCGCGACCTCTAACAACAGTTGATCGCCCACATGATGACCCAAGGTGTCGTTGATATTTTTAAAGTGGTCCATGTCGATAAACATCACAGCAATTTGGCTGTCGGATGCCAGCGCCTCACTGAATACCACTTCGAGACGCGACTGCAAGCTGAGTCGATTAGGCAGTAGCGTCAAAGAATCATGGTGGGCGAGGAAATGAATCCGTTCCTCACTGACTTTACGCTCGCTGATATCGGTAAAGCTGCCGATGTAATGGCTCACCGCACCTGCGTCATCGCGCACCACAGACATCATCAACCATTTAGGGAAATCGTAACCATGCTTATGCCTGTCCCAAACTTCACCTTGCCAGAAACCTGTTTGTTCTAGGGCAGCACGCACTTGAGGATCGATACCTTTGTCGGTACGCTCGGCCTCTAAAAAGCGGCAGTTTTTACCAATGATTTCTTCTCGTGAATAACCGGTTATCTGAGAAAACGCACTATTCACATCCACAATAATGTCGTTGGCATCCATGATAGTGATGCCTTCACCACTCTGCTGGAACACCTGCGCCAATAGATTTACCCGCGCAACGGTGCGCTCCTGCTCGGTAATATCTTCAACGATAAAGAGAATAAGCTGTTCACCATCGGCACCTGTGACTAACGCACCGTTGAGGCGCACTGCCACTAACTGGCCGTTCTTATGAACATAATGCTTCTGATAGGGGCCATAACGACGCGTTTGCTTTAGGCGCTCTAATTGCTCAGTTTCACTTAATTGATAACGCTTTGGCGTGAGATCCCAAGGGTCAAGCTGATTTAACTCATCGAGTGAGTAACCCGTCATCGCTTCGAATGCGGGGTTAATCGCCACAAACTGACCATCATCTAAACGTTTAAGCACATGCCCTACAGGCGCCTTATCAAACAAATTACGATATCTTTGCTCGCTTTGTACCAAGGTAGCCTGAAAAGCCTGACGGCGGGCAATTTCCTTCGACAAGGCCATGGTTTTTTCAGTCACTTTCTCGGCAATACGTTGGCGCTCGCCGGAGGAAACCAGCGTCATACCACCCACAACAGCACAGGTGATAAAGGCGAGGAGCAGCATAAGTAGCGATAAGCTAAAAGTATCGCCCATCAGCACGGCATAGGATTGATAAATCACTATGTGCCAATGCCGATCCGCTAGCATCAGGTTTGCTTGAAAATACTGGCCAGTTTTATCGCTAAATAACTTGCTGCTAAACGCGGGAAACGACTTAGTGGTATTGCTATAAAGTAATGCACCGCCCGCACTCATGTCGGAGAGTTTCCACTGCAGTCCCTTTACGCTCTCAACATCATTAATAATGCTCTGCAAATCAATCACAGCTGAACAAAATCCTGAGATTCTACCTAGTCGGTCGAACGCGGGCGCAATGAGTAAAGTACCACCTGGGCCATTGGGATCTTGAGCTAATTGAATCTTAGCCGTCATCACAGGCGCTAAGGTCGCGCGCACTTTGGCAACGGCAGCGGCTCGTGTCGGCTCGCTATTGAGATCTAATCCCAGCGCCGCCTCATTGCCTATGATTGGCTGAATGTACATCACAGGCACTAACCAGCCATCGGTATTAGTTTGCCAGCCTTGAGGCCGCGTGACTTTGTAAGGGCCGCCAATGGCTGAGCGGGTCGATGCCTCAAAACTGGGCAGATCGGCGGCCGCCACTAACGGCGACCAAGACCAAGCTCTAAAGCCATCTTGCTGCAGCATGTTACGTTTGCCAAATTGCACAAACTCATCCTCTGAAACCTGCTCACTATTATCGAACAAGCTCGCTAGGGCGACGATTTGCTGCAGATTAGCCTCTTGAAAACTTTCAATATTGCTAATCACGGCATTGGATTGGATCTGAAACTTATCCTGCAACTGTTGGCGCTGGTTCATATCCGAGTAGTAATAAATCCCCACGCAGAATAAAAAGCCCACCAGCAGGGGAACACCCGTCTGAATCCGGCGAGCACGCCAGATAGTCCGCTTATCAAATAACAACATAGTCAAAGGGATAAAGATCACGGCGCCGAGCAAATCCCCCGTCCACCAATTTATTAAACTTCCCAGTAAATCAGATGGTGGAATCGTACCGTTGATCACTAAGGCACTGTTGCCAAAAACGGTCGCCACAATACAAGTTAAGGCTAAGCTCAAGCAGGATTTAATGACGGTATTAGGATTATCTAAGGTGAATAAATGATCGACTCGGCCAAGTACATGGGCTGAAAGCACAGCCTGTATACAAGACCCAATCGAGATAGCAAAGGGTAACCAGCCCCAATGGATATGCCCGCCAATATTGATGTTAATCAGCAGCGAACCAATTAACACGCCAACCCAAGGGACATATTCTTTCCACAGGATACATGCGGCAATAGCAATCCCTGCAGCAGGCCAAATCGCCGCAGAATATCCAGGCGGCAAAGCAATCATCAAGCCTAATTTACCTACAACAATGTAAGCTAAGGCGATGAAAATATTTACCTTAAGGTATGGAATAAATGACTTTATGTGTAGTCCTTCTAGCTGGCACATCTAAATGTTAACAAGTATCATGCACTAGTCACTCGATCAATCTCAAGCAGATATCAAGGTTGTGATGAAATCACAGTCTAATAATCGCTTTATCTAATGTAAATAGCGTAAATGACTGACACTGTCACTGTTTTAACTTGATGTTTTTATTTGAGATGCCCAGCTAAAATCCATTCCACGACACTTAACTCGCATCAAAAATCAGCATGCAAAAATGTGCGGCGCGCAAGGGTAAATAGCAGTGTCATTCGTATGCGATAAAAGCGACTGTTGGCTAAAACCCACATGCTTATGGGGGGATCAATCCACGCCATACCGTCGCCAACACATCAACTTTAGCCAAAACGAATAAATGAAGCGCCTCACACATTTTTATTTTATGAGAACCAAATCAGTTAAATTTTGGTTAATTTTGTAAATTTATTGATTTTATTTGGTTTTAATTAAGGTTTTTTTAACGCTTAAGCCCTTTTACCGCGGGGATCCGCTTTCATTCAATAGCCGCTTCTTGGTATCCTCCTGCCGCATAAAAAAGTTGCATGCTGAATATTTTTTGTTCTGCCAACTGACTCCCTTTCCCGTTCAACCGGACCCGTTAATTGAAATTAGCTCTTAGCCAATTCATTGCTGAAAGATTGAACCTGATTATTCGGTTTTCAACCTTTAGCATGACAAACCTAACCCTGTTTTTCGGGTTATTGTTTGTGCTGCCTGTAGCTGACGTTTTGTACGTATTGATCGGCGGTTGTGTCGATATTAGTGAACTCATCAGCCTCAGCAATGGCTTTTTAGTCGAGTTTATCGGCGCCAGTCTGCTCAGCCTGTTATTGCTCAACCCCCTCGTTATTCTGCAGTTATGGCATTTAATCGACTGCTGCTTCAAATTTTTCAATAATCTCGATTTAACGAACGCTTCACTTTTTTTAGCACCCCCAAGGCTAAAATCCCTCGAACATACCGCCCACGGTTGTCGCGCCCCACCATTTTAACCCTCTGTTTTTAAATTCAAATTAAGCATTAAGCGCTGAAAGCTGATCTTCGATTTCGTCGGGATGGCGGCACATTTTGTGTCATTCCTCTTGGATTTCAGGATTTGCGCTCAGATAACGCCGCTTAGTGCGACTGCCGGTTCACGCTTGGCAGAGTTGTAAACCTTAGGGTTAGAGGAATCTTCCTTTGTTAATTCGAAAATTAAGTAAAGCGGCAATCGCGGCAGTAGCATTCATGCTCGCGGGTTGTGATGGCGGTGTGTTGGACCCTAAGGGCCAAATCGGTATCGATGAAAAACACCTGATTATCGTCGCCACCCTACTCATGCTCATTGTCGTTATCCCTGTGATTGCCATGACATTGTACTTCGCGTGGAAATATCGCGATGGCCGTGATCAAGAAATCTATGCGCCTAAATGGGCACACTCAACAGCGATTGAAACCGTCGTGTGGATAGTGCCGATTGTGATCGTAATAGTGCTCGGTGTGATCACTTGGGGTTCGACCCATGATCTTGATCCATACAAACCTTTAGATCACGAAGCTAAACCCGTCACGGTTGAAGTGGTGTCGCTGGACTGGAAATGGTTATTCATTTACCCAGAACAAGGCGTGGCATCGGTCAATGAGTTGGCGTTCCCAGCCAATGTGCCGGTGAACTTTAAGATCACCTCTGACACTGCGATGAACTCCTTCTTCATCCCGCAGTTAGGCAGCCAGATTTACTCTATGGCGGGCATGACTACTAAATTGCATTTGATCGCTAACGAGCCAGGCACCTTCGACGGTATCTCGGCTAACTACAGCGGCGCCGGATTTGCGGGTATGAAGTTTAAAGCGATTGCCACTCAGACACCTGCCGACTTCGATGCATGGATTGCCAAGTTAAAACAACAGGGCAAGACATTGGACTCAGCGGCCTACGCCACACTGGCTAAACCGAGTGAATACAATCCGGTTGAATACTTTGGCTCAGTGAGCAAAGGGATGTTTGACCAAATCGTGATGCAGTACATGCACATGGACTCACATGACGGCATGAAAGGTCACGAAGGAATGGACATGCACGCAGGCATGGAACACATGGGCACTGAGCATACATCTGACATGGCAGACATGAAAGGTATGCACGACATGGCACATATGGCAGGCGAGCACGCGATGGAAAATACACAGAACATGGCCGACATGGATAGCTCAACACCTTCTGTACCGTCATCAACACAGGACTCATCCACAGAACCTTTATCCTTAGAGCACTCATCCACTCAAAAAGTGGAGGCGGAGTAATCATGTCATTTCTCGGTAAATTAAGCTTAGATGCGATTCCGTATCACGAGCCTATCATCATGGTGACCTTAGCGGTCGTCGCCGTGGTAGGTTTGTATATCGCAGCCTTGATCACTAAACACAAAAAATGGAGCGTACTTTGGAACGACTGGTTAACCTCAGTTGACCATAAACGCCTCGGTATCATGTACATAGTGTTAGCTTTGGTGATGCTCATTCGTGGCTTCTCCGATGCCATTATGATGCGTACCCAGCAAGCACTCGCCACCAACGGCGCCGCAGGTTATCTGCCGCCTGAACATTACGACCAAATCTTCACCGCCCACGGCGTGATCATGATTATCTTTATGGCGATGCCATTTATGATAGGTCTAATGAACTTAGTGTTGCCGCTGCAAATTGGTGCTCGCGACGTTGCCTTCCCATTCTTGAACAACCTCAGCTTCTGGCTTACCGCCTCCGGCGCTGTGTTGATCAATATTTCTTTGGGTTTAGGTGAATTTGCTAAGACAGGTTGGGTGGCGTATCCACCCCTCTCAGAGCTGGCTTACAGTCCGGGGGTTGGGGTCGATTATTATATCTGGGCACTGCAGATTTCGGGCATAGGGACGACCTTAACCGGGGTGAACTTTATCGCCACCGTACTGAAGATGCGTGCCCCAGGCATGAAGCTGATGCAAATGCCAATCTTCACTTGGACTTGTACTTGGGCGAACATATTGATCGTCGCGTCATTCCCAATCTTAACCGCTGTGTTAGCCTTGCTGACACTCGACCGTTACATGGATTTCCACTTCTTCACCAATGACGGTGGCGGTAACGCCATGATGTATATCAACCTGTTTTGGGCGTGGGGACATCCTGAAGTTTACATCCTGATTTTGCCTGCTTTTGGTATTTTCTCCGATGTGATCTCAACCTTTACCTCTAAACGTCTGTTCGGTTACACCTCTATGGTGTGGGCGAGTGGTGCGATTTCAATTCTAGGTTTCATCGTTTGGTTACACCACTTCTTCACCATGGGCTCAAGTGCCAACGTCAACGCCTTCTTCGGGGTTATGACTATGGTGATCGCGGTTCCAACCGGGGTAAAACTGTTTAACTGGTTGTTCACTATCTACCGTGGCCGCCTACGTTTAACGGTACCTGTGTTGTGGACGCTGGGCTTTATGGTGACTTTCACCATAGGCGGCATGACAGGTGTGTTATTAGCCTTACCAGGTGCCGACTACGTCCTACATAACAGTTTGTTTTTAATCGCGCATTTCCATAACACTATTATTGGTGGTGCGGTATTTGGTTACTTAGCAGGCTTTGCTTACTGGTTCCCGAAAGCGACAGGTTTCCACTTAAATGAGCGTTTAGGTAAAGCGTCATTCTGGTGCTGGCAAATCGGTTTCTATGTAGCCTTTATGCCGCTGTACGTTCTGGGCTTTATGGGTATGACACGCCGTATCAACCACATTGATAACCCAGCGTGGAACGTGTGGATCTACTTAGCCGCCGTGGGTGCTTGTATCATCATGGTCGGTATCATTCTGCAGTTTATCCAACTGTATGTGAGTATCCGTGACCGCGACCAAAACCGCGACACCACAGGCGATCCATGGAATGGTCATACTTTAGAGTGGTCAACCGCTTCTCCACCACAGTTCTATAACTTCGCTAAGCTGCCACAGGTTGCTGATATTGATGCCTTTACCGATGCGAAAGAAAAAGGCGTGGCTTATCAACGTCAAAAACACTACCAAGCTATCCATATGCCGAAAAATACCCCAAGCGGTATCTTAATGGCGCTGGGGATCACTGCCGCTGGTTTTGCCGCTATTTGGCACATCCTGTGGTTAGCCATTGTGGGCTTAGTGGGCGCTTTCGTGGTGTTCCTGTTCCGTGCTTATAACAATGACGTCGACTATTACGTGCAACCCGATGAAGTGGCTCGCATTGAAAATGCCCACTTAAACAATGTAGTAAGGGGCTGATATGAGTATTGCAATCCCAGCAGATTTAGAAGTAGCTCACGCAGAAGATCACCACGAACACCATGACACGAGTGGCAACACTCTGTTTGGTTTTTGGATTTACCTGATGACCGACTGCATTTTGTTTGCCTCGGTTTTCGCAACCTATGCCGTGCTCTACATGAACACGGACGGTGGCGTTTCGGGTAAAGACATTTTCGAATTGGACTTTGTGCTGATTGAAACTGCCGCCCTGCTCGTTAGTAGTATTACCTATGGCATGGCGCTGATTTTTGCTAAGCGCCACAACAAAGCCGCGACCTTGGCTTGGTTACTCGTCACCTTCGCCCTCGGATGTGTGTTTATCGGGATGGAAGTCTATGAATTCCATCACCTGATTGAACACGGCAATGGCCCACAGCGTAGCGCTTTCCTGTCGTCCTTCTTCACCCTTGTCGGTATGCACGGCTTGCACGTGACCGCAGGTCTGATTTGGATGGCGATCATGATGATTGAAGTGGCGAAAACTGGTTTAGGTCATCGCAGCATCACCCGCCTGAGCTGCTTAAGCTTGTTCTGGCATTTCCTCGACATAGTGTGGATTTGTGTATTCACGGTCGTGTATTTATTGGGAGCACTTTAATGAGCGCACATAGTCATACTGATAAGCCTAGCCATGGCACTGACGATCTGGCCGCGAGCATTAAGTCATATCTAATGGGCTTTATGCTGTCAGTGGTATTAACCGCCATTCCGTTTTGGGCCGTAATGACCCATCACTTCGAGAAAGCGACCACACTTAGCTTAGTGCTAGTGATGGCGATAGTGCAGATAGTGGTACATCTTAAGTACTTCTTACACTTAGATTTCTCGAAAGAAGGCAAAGTAAATACCTTCTCCTTCCTGTTTACCGCCCTGATTATTGTCATGGTAGTCGGCCTGTCGGTGTGGATCATACTCGAAGCCAACGCTTTGATGATGTAACGAGAAACAGTCTATGCAAATACAAGACAGATTTATGTCACCGCAATGGAAAGCACGCTTCAAAGGGTATGTACAGGTGACTAAGCCTGGCATCATTTTCGGGAATCTGATTTCCGTTGCTGGCGGTTTTTTATTAGCCGCCAAAGGCGACGTAAATCTGGTCTTGATGCTAGCGAGCTTAGTGGGATTGTCCTTGGTCGTAGCCTCGGGCTGCGCAATCAATAACTGTATTGACCGTGATATCGACGCCAAGATGCAGCGAACCTGCAAACGCGTGACCGTCACGGGCGAAATTGCCGTGGGTAACGTACTCGCGTTTGGACTCGCCTTAGGCGTGTTGGGCTTTAGCATCTTAGCCTTATTTACCAATGCATTAGCCCTGCTATTTGCCGTTATTGGTTACATAGTATATGTGGGGGTTTATAGCCTCTACATGAAACGTAACTCAGTGTATGGCACTTTGGTTGGCAGCTTCTCGGGCGCAGTACCGCCCGTGGTTGGCTATTGCAGCGTGACAGGGCAAATGGACATGGGCGCGGCTATTTTGCTGTTGATGTTCAGTCTATGGCAGATGCCACATTCCTATGCCATCGCGATTTTCCGTTTTAATGACTATGCGGCCGCCAATATTCCAGTACTGCCGGTTGCAGAAGGCATGACCAAAGCAAAACTGCATATCGTGCTTTATATTGCCGTGTTCGCCTTAGTCAGCGCACTGTTGCCACTCGCGGGTTACACAGGTATCGCCTTTATGGCGGTCACCTGTGCAACCAGCCTGTGGTGGCTTGCCATGGCATTAAAAGGTTATCGCCACGGCGTCGACATGCACCGCTGGGCTCGCCAAGTGTTTGGTTTTTCAATCATCACTATTACGGCGCTCAGCGTGACTATGGCGCTCGACTTTCAAGTTGTGAGTCAGGCGCCACTGCTCACCTTAGTGAAGTAAACCCTAAGCTTTCAGCTAGTTGCCTAGTCCTGAGATAAGTTGATAATACAAAAGCGCTAACCTAGATTAGCGCTTTTTTTCTACCTTAAAACAGCCCCTGATGTATCACTTCTAAGTGAACATCATTCGCCACCACATGCCTGGCAGGCTAGTAAAACCAGTCGTGTAGTGTTTTAACTCACCATCTTTAAAGATCATAATGGTTGGCGTCGACTGCAATGACCAATCACGGGCAATCTTGCTGTCACTATCGTTAATAGTGTCAAAGCCATAATCCTGATGCTGCAGATATTTTCTCAGTTTCTCATCCTCACCCGAACTCATGGCAAACGTCACCACTGGGTAATAGGCCGACATTTGATTGACCGCTGGACTGACAAAATTACACACAGGGCACCAAGTGCCCCAAAAGTATACCAATACCGCCTGATCTTGGCTGAGCGTGGCAATATCAAGCGTATCCCCTGCCAACGTCGTCCCTTGTAGCTGTGGCAAATTATCCCGCGGGATATCTTTGCCGCGCCAGATGTCCATCACGCTGGTCACGATAAGGGCAATGAGCAGCCAAAGTGCCAGCTGCTTAATCCAGCCCAATATGCGTTTAGGTAAAGATATCGAAACTTGTTCGGCGCTCATATTTTCAGTTTCCTTTGGCGGCATCTTAACTGCTCTTCTGCGTCTTATCTTTAGCGGCAATCGCGGCTTCGAGCTGCTCTTTTAACACTTCGTAAGGCACTAACCCGGGAATAAGCGTATCGGCCACTATCATACTTGGCGTGCCACCTATGCCTAACTCATTCATTAAATTAACATTGTCATCGACCATTTTAGCCACACGCTCATCTGTGTTGCCGACCCAGCGCTCGGTTGCCGTCAGTTTAGCGACCTTAGCGATGGCGGCGGCATCGAGTCCACGCGGACTCGACATCAACATATCCTTCACCTTGAGATACTTTTCAGGCTCGTTTAACCAAACAGTTTGGGCAAAATCGACCGCTATTTTGGAGCCTTCGCCCTGCAGTGGCACCATTTTGACTATGATTTTTAACTGCGGAAATTCTTCAATCAGCTGGTTCAGCGAAGGCTCGATTTTCTTGCAGTATGGGCAGTTAAAATCGGTAAAGTACACCATCTCAATCTCAGGTGTCGCAGCGCCCTTCCACGGATCGCTTTTGGTCTCATACATGGCTTTATGATGAGTCACAAGATTGGTTTGCATGGCTGTATTTGCCCCCTCTTGCTCCCTTGCTTGCCACGCAATAATCGCTTCCCTCATAAGGTCAGGATCATTGATCAAGGCATCTTTAAGAATCGCTCGCACCTCTTGCTGCTGCGCCGCCGATAAACTGCTGTCCTTGGCATAGGCCATGGTGCTCACCGAAGGCAAGGAAACCACCAGCATTGCCATGGCGACACCCGAGACAGCAAACATCTGCAACTTGCGATGTTTGAATAAAGAGCTAAATTTCGACATTTTAGTGCCTCCAATGACTTGAGTATTCCGCATTGATTCAGTGATGTTTTGTGCTTCAATTGTCTGTTTCATAATCGATTTCCATTGTTTCAGGTCAGGAGCTTCCTGACCTGAGTATTTGTTGAGTGTCACTCGGCGAGCTACCGTACGAGATTGGCTAGTGATATTGCCGAGTGACATATCCGAGTGAATGGCTGGTCGTTAGCGTTATTTCCCTGCCGCTACGGATGACTTTTCAGGGGACGCAGAGGCCTGCTCAATCGCAGCAAGCACAAGGTCAGTCGATAGAATTTCCGGTAACTCAATCCCCTGCGGTGCACCCGGGCCGTAAACCACGTTAAATGGCACTCCAAAACGATTATGGCTTTGCAGGTAGTGAGTAATGGGCTCAGAAGGCGTAGTCCAATCGCCCTTCATCGGCAAAATATGCGACTGTTGCAACAGGCTATAAACAGGATCTTGCAAGATCACACCAACTTTATTGGCCTTACAGGTAATGCACCAATCGGCAGTCACATCGACAAATACTGTCTTGCCTTGGGCAACCTGCTGATTAATCAATGCTTGATCCAATGGCGTCCAAGCAAGATCCGCAGGTAAAGGTTTAGCCCACTGGTTCGCCGTCATAAATGCAATAACCGCCGACAGTAAAATGCCGATACCTAAGCAGCTCACGATGGCAATCGCGCCATACTTTTTAGCCATAAACACCATAAATATCAGTGTAATGACACCCGCTAACGGCCAGAGGTAGAGCACATCAATAAAGCTGGCCAACAGGCTAATCAGCCACAAACTGGTGATGAGCAACATGCCGGAGAAAAACACTTTGACTGTATTCATCCAGCGACCGGGTTTAGGGAAATAACCCGCCACTTGTGGAAATGCCGCCACAATCAACCAAGGGAACGCCATACCCACGGCCAACGCGGTAAAGATGGCAAACAGGCTCAGTACATCGGCGCCCAAAGCGAAGGCGACCGCGGTACCCAAAAATGGTGCACTGCACGGTGTCGCCAGTAGCGTCGCAAACATACCCTGTAAAAAGTGACCGCTGTTATTATTGCCGCCCGTCGTCGCCAACTTAGTTTGAACGTTAGAGGGTAAGTTAATCTCAAACACACCTAACATGTTGAAGGCAAAAACTGTGGTCACCAGCACCATAAAGCCGATAAACCAAGGGTTTTGGAACTGCACACCCCAGCCAATCGCTTGACCCGTGAGCTTAAGCATTAAGATAAAGCCAGCCAGTAACCAGAATGAGGCCAATATCCCCAGCGCTGATGCGATGAACTGTTGGCGGATTTGATTACGCTTCAGATCAGGCGCAGCAACCACTGAACTGAGCTTCATACCGAGAACGGGTAACACGCAGGGCATGACGTTTAAGATCAAACCACCGATAAGCGCTAACAAAATCATGCCAAATATCGAGGTACTTGCTTGGGAAATCACCACAGGCTTCACTTCGGCGCTGTATTCCAACGCCCGCTCGCTATCGGCGACAGTCATGTTCAGCGATTTACCCAAAACTTCAGGCTCACCCAGCCAACTTTTACCGCTAAAAATACCGACCAATTGCTTGCCGTTAGCATCACTTTCGTTTGGTTTTAAGCTCACTAGCTTGAATGTGGTATCTGGCTCACCATCGATAATCACGGTTGGACTCTGCCAGTTGGCATCATTGAGTCTGACTTCAAGTTGACCTTTGGCGGCATCCCAACCCATTGTCATGGCAGGATTCTGGCCCTCTTGGGTCAACACTTTTTGTGGCACAAGTGACACGGCCTTGTTGTAAGCCAACATGGCATCGGTATCTGCTTGCAGCGCATTGGGCGTGAAGTCGAGACTAATCTGATAATCCGTTAGTACACAGATAGTGGTACAAGTCGACAAGGTCACTTTGCCACGCAACTGAGTTGGGGTAGAGATATCATCGACTTTCAAGGTTAATGGTAAGGTGGTATTACCTTTGTAACCAAAGGTTTGTAATCCCAATAATGAGAATTCCTCTGGCGCAGGCCACCTCCAATCCACTTGCCGTAGATTGCGTGAGTCATCCCACTTGATACTCGGCGCGATACCGCCTTCCCCAGGACTGCGCCAATAGGTTTTCCAATCGCCCTCAAGTTGTACTTCAAGCACAGCGGGCAAAGTATTCGTTGCGGGATCAACTTCGCCCGTCAGCATAAAACGTACTTTGGCTGGCGGGTGATTATCGTTAACTAACCATCCTGTCGATGCCGCCAATAGCGACGGGCTCGTCACTATCAAGGCGAGTATCCAGAATCTGGTTAACATGGATTTTAATGTACTCATTTTGTCCCCATTGGCATGAACCGTTCGTTATGCCCTGTAAATGCTTGCTTTACTGCTTAACTCTGCCCCCATTACAAAGGGCGTGATGGCTAAAGAAAAATCAGTGTGATAGCAGGCTTAATTCAAGAAATTTGATCTGAGATAGGATGTGTAAAGCGGACGTTCTGCAGCTGGGTAATGATCCTTTCAACCGGTAAACGGGTAAGAAAGCCAACTATCGAGCTAGAGAATGGGCGCCAGAATAAACTCACCTATCAATTTGATAAATAGGTTATTTCTATTCTTGAAAGCGGCAGAGTGTGAGATGTATTCGCCTAGGCTTCGCTTGATAACCTTGTATGGGTAACAGTGTTATCACGCGGGAGACGCGGGGAAGTAACGGCAGTAGGAACAACAGGATAAGAAATGGAATGGAACTCGGAGCATCGATACAGGTTCGGATCGATTTCTCAGACAATTCACATTTTTTAGGCTCGCTTTTGACAAGCTCAGTACCCGCCACTTGGGCATCGACGTGACTCGCCATATTGCTTGAAGCTGGGCTGCTGTTTAAAGCTGAACTTGAGTTTAAAACTGAGTTGGCGCTAAAACCAGCTCCAGAAAAAGACGTAGCCGACATCGCTTGCGCGCTCGACTCTTTGAGCAACAAGTTAAGTATTCCACTGTTTTGAGTCAAACAGAACAAGGTCAGAATGGTAAACACCATCACGCCCCATAAGTTGCCTGTTTTCTTAGTCAATAACGTAAAAATTTGGATTTCTCTTCGTCTTATTCTTTGATAATAAAGATAAAAAATGAGTGTCTTGCAACAGATAGCTGAAGATAAGACCGGCGGATTGTAACAATAGTTCATCAACAAGCAAATTAATTTGGCTTGCCTGAAAAATAGATACAGACAAAGCTTATGCCGAAAACCCGCCATCAATCATCAAACTCGCACCTGTAATGTAGCCCGCTTCTGGACCCGCGATAAAAGCAACAAAACTGGCAATCTCTTCGGCTTTACCAAAGCGACCCAGAGCCCCCATCGCCTTGATTGGCTCAGATGAATCACCGTTATCAGGGTTCATATCGGTATCCACAGGGCCTGGCTGAATGTTGTTCACCGTAATGGCTCTTGGACCTAAATCCCGTGCTAACCCTTTGGCCAAACCGACTAATGCCGATTTACTCATGCCGTAAATCGCACCACCTACAAACGGAATACGCTCAGCGTTGGTGCTACCGATATTGATGATGCGGCCGCCGTCATTCATGTGTAGCGCGGCTTCTTGGCTCGCCACAAACACACTACGCACATTAGTGTTAACGGTTCGCTCCCAGTCCTCTAACGTCAGGTTCTCGATGCTATCCCAAATCAACGTGCCCGCATTATTGACCACAATATCTAAACCACCGAAGTGCGCTTTGGTCTCGCGAATGGCACGACGGATCGCCTCTGGCTCTGTGCTGTCGGCCTTAATGGCAACGGCTTGACCACCCTGCGATATAACTTCATCCACCAGCAATTGTGACTGCGCCTCAGAAGACACATAGGTAAAGGCAACCGCTGCGCCGTCACTCGCTAAACGCTTAACAATGGCGGCACCGATACCACGACTACCACCTTGTACAAAAGCCACTTTACCTTGCAGATTATTTGACGATTTCATAGTTAGCTCACTCAATAGGGATAAAAAATTTATGGTATAGAAAACGTTACTTATCAATCATAAATTAACCATTGACCAGTTATTAACGCTCATTTTCATACTGTGGTAGTAGCTTACGCGATTCACTTTCCATGATTAAGTCACTAAAATTACCATCACTAAGTCCTTCAAGGAATTAATTGCCGTGATAAATAATCAATTTGTTGAGATACGCCATTTCGTCACAGTTGCACAACTCGGCAGTTTTACCTTAGCGGCGCAGGCGTTAGGCATGACTGGTTCGGCACTCAGTAAAAGCATAGTGCGATTAGAAACCCGCTTAGGTACTAAGCTGCTGCACCGCACCACAAGGCGGGTGAGCTTAACCAATGATGGCGATTCATACCTCACAGATTGCCAAAATGCTATGGCAATCCTAGACAATGCACAGAGCCGACTCGGCAGCGAACAGCAAATTCCCTCAGGTCGAGTGCGAGTGGATTTACCCGTCACATTTGGGCGGCGATATATACTGCCAACCCTATTATCACTATCGCAAAAATATCCCAAGCTCGAGTTATCTATCACCTTCAACGATAGAATGACCGACTTATTCAGTGACGGCATTGATTTGGCGGTGCGTGTCGGACAACTCGGCGACACTGTGGATTTAGTCGCCCGTAGATTAGGAGAACAACGCCGAGTAATCTGCGCATCTCCCGCCTATTTCGCTCGACTTGGTACGCCACAAGACAAAGCAGATCTCAGCCAGCACCAATGCATTGTCGGCTGGCCGCTTGGGCAGCAACATCGCTGGTTACTTAAAAATGAGGATGGGATTATCGAGGCTTATGACATTCCAGTACGCCACGAAATCGCTGATTGCGAAGCCATTTTAGCGGCCACACTGGCGGGAGTGGGTTTAGCGCAAGTGCCTATATGGTTGGTTGAGGACTATCTTAAAACTGGTGAACTTATCTCGGTACTGGACGAACTCGCCAGTGACGACACACCCATCCACTTGATTTGGCTTAAAACCCCTTACCTCCAACCCAAGCTACGGGTGATCATCGAAGAACTGGTCGACTTAGCGAAAGCGCCCAAAAGCAGATTTAAGGCAGGATAAGTAAAAGGCCTCGACTAAGCGCGACCTTTCACTTTGGGACTAACGGCTATTTATTTTGATGTACAGATTGGTCATAGAGAGTGATCGCTTTGCTGAGCGCGTCAAAATCCGCCGAACACAAATACCGCTTTAAGCTTTCAAACTTTTCGGCAGGCCAATCGTAGATTTTTAACGCCAGTAACTCAGTAATGACGTCTTTATCAAACCGATACTTGATTAATTTCGCAGGTGATCCCGCCACAATACTGTAGGGTTCGATATTTTGAGTGACGACACTATTTGCGGCAACAACCGCACCTTCACCTATCGTCACCCCAGGCATCAGCATACATCTCATACCTAACCAAGCCCCATCACCAATATGAGTATCGCCTTTGCCTACATAGGCCTCCTCGATGAAATCCATAAAGGGATATAAACAAAACCAATCCGCTCTATGTGTATGATTTCCGCCCATTAAGATCACAACTTCGGCGGCGATACACACATAGTTCCCGATATAAAGTTTAT
Organism: Shewanella sp. SP2S2-4; assembly: GCF_031932025.1. Taxonomy (NCBI): domain Bacteria; kingdom Pseudomonadati; phylum Pseudomonadota; class Gammaproteobacteria; order Alteromonadales; family Shewanellaceae; genus Shewanella; species Shewanella sp. SP2S2-4. The sequence goes on along the minus strand of NZ_JAUOER010000007.1, from coordinate 1,318 downwards.
CGATAGGCCACTTAGGCTCCCACTCACGGCTCACTTCATCACCATGAAGATATCTCACCGCTGCTCCCTCAAAGCCAGCATCCCAGCAATCACTGTAATAGCTATGTTGGCCTTTGACTATGATATTGGGATTGGTGACCACCTCATGCAATAACTGAACTTTTGACCAATGCTTGTTCTGCATTGTAAATCCTCTTTATAAACAAAATAATAAATATAAGACATAATGTTATGAGAAGTTTCACATTAGAATAGTCAGTGAATACGCGGTTGTTTTAGCAGAGGAATGAGTTTCATATAAAAGTCATAAGTGGGTATCAAAAAGAAATAGCCCATAAAGCTGAAATATCGACATGAGCTATGCCAGCCGACATGTTAACCACCATAGCCCGCCGCTGCAAAGCTATGATGGTTAGTTAAGTCACACGTTTAGACAATGACTTGAGGGTGAAAAACATTTTAATCGTAAAAATATCCCACTTTTTTACCGCGCAATAAAATCTAATCAATCATATTTACCTTTATATAAATCTTGAACCATTGATTGATATAGCCCTGATTTCTGCATTTTATCAAAGCCAGAATCATACTTTTCGACAAAAGCTTCGACATTAGGGTAATTTTTAGAAAACATGAGGAAGGAGAAATTTTCATCATACGCTAAAGGGTGAATTTGAATTTTAGCTTGTTCTTCAGCGGATAAATCACGTATCAGTTTCCGCCCCACGGCTTCATTTACAAGGAACGCGTCAAAACGTTTAGCAAGTAGCATCTTGATTCCCTGTGGGTATTCGTTTAACTCTTGAACTTTAACTCCTATCTCAGTCAGTGCCTTAACATAGTAATCGGCTCGGTTGCACCCGATAGTAAATTGTTTAAGATCACTCATAATCTTCCAGTCAAACTGACTATCAACTCGTTCAATAAATACGCTGCGAGAAACGATTATCGGTTTCTTACTGAACAGATATTGGGCTTTACGATCTTCTTGAATGGACCAACCGGGTGACGCGAGAAAATACCCATTACCGGTTTCGACTTCAATACGAGCCCAAGGTTTGAACTCGAATTTTGCGGTAATTCCTTCCTGCTCAAAAGCGATTGTGACCACATCGTTTAAAAAACCTAATCCTTTCAATTTAGCGCCAGCATACGGAGACCATTCTCCGCTACCGATAAGAACATCTTGGTTTGCAGCCGCAACAAAGGCACTCATAGTTAAAATCAGGAACAGCAGAAACTTACTCATCAATTTCTCCTAAAATATTCCAACTTTCTTTTTATTCACTTAGAAACTAAGTCAAACCACCAGCAAGCT